>NZ_FOKH01000001.1:0-405184 GCF_900111955.1 Pseudomonas sp. NFIX10
TGATAAATCACCAACTCATCTTTGGCGACATCAACACCCACGATCGGCTTTGCGACAGAAACCGGCATTGCCATTGAAAATCCTCCGGGCTAAGGTTTGAACACTTGAAGGGTTCACCCAGAGGCGCAGGCTTGTTCCTATCGTCGGTCTAGGCCAGATGCATTCTTTATCGGCGCTTGGGTGAAAGGAGGAGGGGTGAAATCTCCCACGGTCTGTACTGCGGCTAACAGTCAGAATCGAGCTTTGTCCCTCCTCCCCCCTTCAAGTCCTACCATACAAGCGAGCTTGCTCGCGATAGCGGTGTGACCGTCGACAGCAATGTTGGATGTGAGCCCGTCATCGCGAGCAAGCTCGCTCCCACAGGCTTTTTCTGGCGCTCTTGTGGCTGTGATCAGTAATCGTCGCCGCGGTCGGTCACGTCCTTTTCGACACTCGGCGCATTCGGGTCATGGCCTTGGGGGAACTTGCCCTTGAGGTTCCAGGCGAACGCGATGATCTCGGCAATCGTGCGGTACAGCTCTTCCGGGATGCTGTCCCCCAATTCCATCCGTGCCAGCAGCTTCACCAGCTCGGCATTTTCATAGATCGGTACTTCACTGTCCCGGGCGATGCGCAGGATTTCCTCGGCCAGGGCTTCGTCGCCCTTGGCGGTGAGGGTCGGGGCGTGGTGGCCGTCGTATTTAAGGGCGATGGCCTGGCGGGGTTCGGTGTGGGTTGTCATGCGGTTTCGTCCACCCAGCGTTGTTCCAGGCGAGTCTTGGGACCTTGGGGCGGCGTGCCAAGGTGGCAGTCCAGGTCGCCGACGTTCAGGCCACAGGTCACCAGGCGCTCACGCAGTGCGGTCAGATTGCTTTCGATCAGGCTCGCGGTGTACGGCCGTTCGGCCCACAATTGGCTGGACAGGCTGCCGCTGAGCAACTGCGCTTGTATCTGCAGCGGACCGAGCGGTTCCATGTCGAATGCCAGTTCGACCCGCCAGAGCTGCTGTTTCGGCTCGCGTTCTTCCCGGCGTTCCTCTGGCTGTTCCCGGGGCGGGGTTTCCTCGCGCTGGAACTTGACCTGCAACGGCACGATGTCCTGCAGGTTGCGCATCGGGATCTCCAGCTGCCAGGTGCTCATCAAACGACCGTCGTCGGTCAGGCCGGTTTGTTCCAGGCTCGACAACTGATGGCTTTGCAGGCGCGACACGGCAGCGGCGGCCAGACGCAGCAGGTGCTCCAGATCGCCGTCTTCGTCCTGGTCTTTCAACTGGCGCGAGGGCAGCGGAAAACTGGTGGGTTGCGGCTTGGCGCTGACCTGGCCGAGCATCCCCAGGGCGCTGCGCACGAAACTCGGCAGGACCTGGGCCAGCGTATTGGCGGCAATGATGGCGCTGAGGTTGGTGGAGGCGGGCAGGGCCGGTGTCAGTTGGGCAATCAGTTTCAGCAGGTCGCCTTTCATGTCCGGCGCCAGGCTCGGTGGCTGGCCGGCGAGCAGTTTGCTTTCCAGGAATACCCCGCTGGCGACCATGGCCTGGGCCAAGCCCTTGGGCGTGCTCAGTTGCTGGACATCCGGCAGCCCAGCCAGCAAGCGAGTCGCCGCGGCGCGCAGCTCGGTGCTGGTGTCGTCGGTGACCGGCAGGTTTTGCAGGGCAGTGATCAGGCTGTCCAGCGAGCCCTGGCGGCTCACTTGGGTGAGCAGTTGCTGGCTCACCGCCAGTTGCTCCTGGCGGTTGCTCAGGGGGACGAATTTCAGCGTCTGGGCATCTTGCACCTGGGCGCTCAAGAGCGTGCCGATGCGCAGCGGTCGGGGGCTGTCGATGTCCAGGGTACTGCCGGCCTGGGCGGTGTTGAGCAGGCTCACCAATGACCGATAGACCGCCGGCTGCCCAGGCAATGACGGCAATGCCTGGCTGGTCAGCACCTTGCCTTGCAGCAGCGTGCCGACCGGCATCTGCGCCGTGTCGATGCGCGTCAAAGTGGCGACGCTGGAGGCAACGGCCTGCTGCACGGCAATCGTCAGGTTGCTGGGGGACGGTTGGGTCACGGCCAGGCTGGTGCCCTGGGGTAATGGCTGGGTGCTGGTGGCTTGCACGGTGGTCTGGCGGCCGCTCTCCAGGGTGACCTTGAGCAACAGCTGG
Organism: Pseudomonas sp. NFIX10; assembly: GCF_900111955.1. Taxonomy (NCBI): domain Bacteria; kingdom Pseudomonadati; phylum Pseudomonadota; class Gammaproteobacteria; order Pseudomonadales; family Pseudomonadaceae; genus Pseudomonas; species Pseudomonas sp. NFIX10. Next base: position 2,120 of record NZ_FOKH01000001.1, read on the forward strand.
AAAGTCTGGTCGGCCTGCTTGAGCGACAGCACTTCGGCCTGGGCGGTCTGGCCGGGGCCGATCAGCCCTTCGGCCGGTGCCAGCAATTTGAGCTGCTCGCCCGTCACCGCTGGCATACGCGTCGTTGCCGTGGCCTGGGGCAGCGGCAGGATGTTGATGTCGCCTGTCATCTGCGGTCTTACCCTGGGGAAAATAAGCCCTCTTGAGAGTAGGGCATCACATGTATAATGCCGCCCGTCTTTCAGGGAGTGGCGAAAACCTTGCAATTGTTTGACGCAGCTCTGTGGAACAGGCCGTCAAAGCATCTATGCTGCACCTCTTTAACGGCCGCTGCACCGCCGACTTGAACCGTATAAGGCCCGCGATCCCTTGACCAGTCCTCTCCTGCAAACCGTTGGCCTCGCCTGTGAGCGAGACTTGCGGCTGCTTTTCGAAAATCTCGAGTTGAGACTCTCGCCGGGCGATATGGTGCAGATCAGTGGCCCCAACGGTAGCGGCAAGACCAGCCTGTTGCGCCTGCTCGCCGGATTGATGCAGCCCACCGCGGGCCAAGTGTTGCTCAATGGCCAGCCTTTGCACAGCCAGCGCAGCGAGCTGGCCCGTAACCTGCTCTGGATCGGCCATGCCGCCGGCATCAAGGACTTGCTGACCCCCGAAGAAAACCTCAGCTGGCTCTGCGCTCTGCACACGCCGGCCGGCCGCGAGGCGATCTGGCAGGCGTTGGCGGCGGTCGGGCTGCGCGGCTTCGAGGATGTACCGAGCCACACCCTGTCCGCCGGTCAGCAGCGCCGGGTGGCCCTGGCCCGGTTGTACCTGGACGGTCCACCGCTGTGGATCCTCGACGAGCCATTCACTGCCCTGGACAAGCAGGGCGTCGCGCAGCTCGAGGAACAGCTGGCACGGCATTGCGAAAACGGCGGCATGGTGCTGTTGACCACCCACCACACGCTGGCGCGGATGCCGTCCGGCTATCGCAACATCGATCTGGGGAACTGGGCCGTATGAGTGTGTTTGGCCTGTTACTGGCCCGCGAGGCGCGCCTGCTTTTTCGTCGTCCGGCCGAATTGGCCAATCCGTTGGTGTTCTTCGCGATCGTCATCGCGCTGTTCCCGCTGGCGGTCGGTCCGGAGACTCAATTGTTGCAAACCTTGTCTCCGGGACTGGTCTGGGTGGCCGCGCTTTTATCGGTCCTGCTCTCGCTGGACGGGCTTTTCCGCAGTGATTTCGAAGACGGTTCCCTGGAGCAGTGGGTCCTTTCGTCGCACCCCCTGGCCCTTCTGGTTTTGGCCAAGGTACTGGCACACTGGGTTTTTTCCGGGCTGGCGCTGGTGCTGCTCTCGCCGCTGTTGGCGATGATGCTGGGTTTGCCCGCCGCGTGCATGCCGGTGCTGCTGGTGTCGCTGCTGCTGGGCACGCCGGTGTTGAGCCTGCTCGGTGCGGTAGGCGCGGCGTTGACGGTGGGGTTGAAGCGCGGTGGCCTGTTGCTGGCGCTGCTGATCCTGCCCTTGTATATCCCGGTGCTGATCCTGGGCAGTGGTGCCTTGCAAGCGGCGCTGCAGGGCATGCCCGCGACCGGTTATCTGCTGTGGCTTGGGAGCCTGACCGCCCTGGCGATAACCCTGACACCCTTTGCAATAGCCGCTGGCCTGAAGATCAGCGTCGGCGAATAATAATGAGGCCTGGTCAAGCATTGACCACTTCTGCGGAAGTTAAGGCAGACCTGGCTGCTCGTGATGACGAGCCGCAACCGTGATGGAAACAGCAATGAACTGGACCTGGTTTCATAAGCTCGGCTCACCCAAGTGGTTCTACGGCATCAGCGGCAAGATGCTGCCCTGGTTGAGCCTCTTCGCTCTGCTGCTGATCGGCTCCGGCGTCGTCTGGGGCCTGGCCTTCGCCCCACCGGATTACCAGCAGGGCAACAGCTTCCGCATCATCTACATCCACGTTCCCACCGCGATGCTGGCCCAGTCCATCTACGTGATGCTGGCCGTGTGTGGCGTGGTCGGGCTGGTGTGGAAGATGAAGCTGGCCGACGTGGCCCTGCAATGCGCCGCGCCCATCGGCGCCTGGATGACGGCCGTGGCGCTGGTCACCGGGGCCATCTGGGGCAAGCCGACCTGGGGTTCCTGGTGGGTCTGGGATGCCCGACTGACGTCCATGCTGATCCTGCTGTTCCTGTACTTCGGTCTTATTGCGCTGGGCAACGCCATCAGCAATCGTGACAATGCCGCCAAGGCCTGCGCGGTGCTGGCGATTGTCGGCGTGATCAACATCCCGATCATCAAGTACTCGGTGGAGTGGTGGAACACCCTGCACCAGGGCGCGACGTTCACCCTCACCGAAAAGCCGGCGATGCCCGTCGAAATGTGGCTGCCGCTGTTGCTGACGGTGCTGGGCTTCTACTGTTTCTTCGGCGCGGTGCTGTTGCTGCGCATGCGCCTGGAAGTGCTCAAGCGCGAATCCCGGGCCAGTTGGGTGAAGGCCGAAGTACAGAACAGCCTGGAGGCCGCTCGATGAGTTTCGCTTCATTCGGCGATTTCCTCGCCATGGGTCATCATGGCCTGTATGTCTGGTCGGCCTATGGTATTTGCCTGGTGGTGCTGGCCCTCAACGTGGCGGTGCCGATCCTGGCCCGCAAGCGGTATCTGCAACAAGAGGCGCGTCGTCTGCGCCGGGAGAACGGTCAGTGAATCCGCTGCGCAAAAAACGTCTTGTCATCATTCTGGCGATCCTGGTGGGTGTCGGTGCCGCGGTCGGCCTTGCCCTGAGCGCCTTGCAGCAGAACATCAACCTGTTCTACACCCCGACCCAGATCGCCAGTGGCGAAGCGCCCAAGGACACCCGCATCCGCGCTGGCGGCATGGTGGAGAAAGGCTCGCTGGTGCGCTCCGGGGATTCACTGGACGTGACATTCAATGTCACCGACTTCAACAAGACCGTGACCATCACCTATCGCGGCATCCTCCCGGACCTGTTCCGCGAAGGGCAGGGCATCGTCGCCCTGGGCAAGCTCAACGCCGATGGCGTGGTGGTGGCCGACGAAGTGCTGGCCAAGCACGATGAAAAATACATGCCGCCGGAAGTGACCAAGGCCTTGAAAGACAGCGGCCAGTCGGCGCCCGCTCCCGTGAAGGAGGGCTGATCGATGACTGCTGGCATCTTTATTCCCGAGTTGGGCCACCTGGCGATGATCCTGGCCCTGTGTTTCTCCCTGGTACAGGCCGTGGTGCCGTTGCTCGGCGCCTGGCGTGGCGACCGCTTGTGGATGAGCCTGGCCCAGCCCGCGGCGTGGGGGCAGTTCGCCTTCATGCTGTTCGCCTTCGGTTGCCTGACCTATGCGTTCATGGCCGACGATTTTTCCGTGGAGTACGTCGCCAGCAACTCCAACAGCGCTTTGCCCTGGTACTACAAGTTCAGCGCCGTGTGGGGCGCCCACGAAGGTTCGCTGTTGCTTTGGGCGTTGATCCTCGCCGGCTGGACTTTCGCGGTCTCGGTGTTTTCCCGGCAGTTGCCCCAAGTGATGCTGGCTCGGGTGCTGGCGGTGATGGGCATGATCAGCACCGGTTTCCTGTTGTTCCTGATCGTCACGTCCAACCCGTTCAAACGCATCCTGCCGCAGATGCCGATGGATGGCCGCGACCTCAACCCATTGTTGCAGGACATCGGCCTGATCGTTCACCCACCGATGCTCTACATGGGCTACGTCGGTTTCTCCGTGGCCTTCTCCTTCGCCATCGCCGCGTTGCTTGGTGGTCGCCTCGATGCCGCGTGGGCACGCTGGTCGCGCCCGTGGACCATCGTCGCCTGGGCCTTCCTCGGTATCGGCATCACCCTCGGTTCGTGGTGGGCCTACTACGAACTCGGTTGGGGCGGCTGGTGGTTCTGGGACCCGGTGGAAAACGCCTCGTTCATGCCCTGGCTGGTGGGCACGGCGCTGATTCACTCCCTGGCTGTCACGGAAAAGCGCGGTGTATTCAAAAGCTGGACCGTGCTGCTGGCCATCGCGGCGTTCTCCCTGAGCCTGCTGGGAACGTTCCTGGTGCGTTCCGGCGTGCTGACGTCGGTGCATGCCTTCGCCTCGGACCCTGAGCGTGGCGTGTTCATCCTGATGTTCCTGTTGTTCGTCGTCGGTGGTTCGCTGACGTTGTTCGCCCTGCGTGCGCCGGTGGTCAAGAGCCAGGTGGGCTTCAACCTCTGGTCACGGGAAACCCTGTTACTGGGCAACAACCTGGTGCTGGTGGTGGCCGCGTCGATGATCCTGCTGGGGACGTTGTACCCGCTGGTGCTCGATGCGCTGTCCGGCGCGAAGCTGTCGGTCGGCCCGCCGTATTTCAACGCGTTGTTCATTCCGCTGATGGCGATCCTGATGGTGGTGATGGCCATCGGTGTGCTGGTGCGCTGGAAGGACACGCCGGTCAAGTGGCTGCTGGGCATGTTGACCCCGGTGCTGCTGGGCACGGCCGCCCTGGCCGTGGTGGCCGGCGTGGCCTATGGCGACTTCAACTGGGCGGTGCTGGCGACGTTCGTGCTGGCGGCCTGGGTGTTGCTGGCCGGTGTCCGGGATATCTTCGACAAGACCCGCCACAAAGGCCTGATCAAGGGCCTGCTAACCCTGACCCGCAGTTACTGGGGCATGCAGATCGCCCACCTGGGCATCGCCGTCTGCGCCCTGGGCGTGGTGCTGTCCAGCCAGAACAGTGCCGAGCGCGACCTGCGCCTGGCGCCGGGCGAATCCATGGACCTGGGAGGCTACCAGTTCGTGTTCGAGGGCGCCAAGCATTTCGAGGGACCGAACTTCACGTCCGACAAAGGCACCGTGCGGGTCATTCGCGACGGTCAGGAAGTCACTGTGCTGCATCCGGAAAAACGCCTCTACACCGTGCAGAACTCGGTCATGACCGAGGCTGGGATCGATGCCGGTTTCACCCGCGACCTCTACGTGGCCCTGGGCGAATCCCTGGGCGACGGCGCATGGGCGGTGCGGGTCCACGTCAAGCCGTTCGTGCGCTGGATCTGGTTCGGTGGCTTGCTCACCGGCCTGGGTGGGGTGCTGGCGGCGCTGGATCGGCGCTATCGAGTCAAGGTGAAAGCCCGGGTGCATGAAGCCCTGGGCGCGACGGGAGCCACTGCATGAAACGTTGGTTGATGGTGTTGCCGCTGGCGCTGTTCCTGTTGATGGCGGTGTTTTTGTACCGGGGGTTGTACCTGAACCCGAGCGAATTGCCCTCGGCAATGATCGGCAAGCCGTTCCCGGAGTTTTCCCTGCCCTCGGTGCAAGGTGACAAGACCCTGACTCGCACCGACCTGCTGGGCAAACCGGCGCTGGTCAACGTGTGGGGCACCTGGTGCATTTCCTGCCGGGTCGAACACCCGGTGCTGAACAAGCTGGCCCAGAATGGTGTGGTGATCTACGGCGTCAATTACAAGGACGTCAATGCCGACGCCTTGAAGTGGCTCGCCGAATTCCACAACCCGTATCAATTGGACATTCGTGATGAAGACGGCTCCCTGGGCCTGAACCTGGGTGTCTATGGCGCACCGGAAACCTTCTTCATCGACGCCAAGGGCGTGATCCGCGACAAGTTCGTCGGCGTGATCGACGAACAGGTCTGGCGCGAGAAACTGGCCGCCAAGTACCAGGCCCTGGTGGACGAGGCCAAGCCATGAAGCGCTGGTTAGCCGCCGCTATCCTCGGTTTGAGCCTGGTCGGTGTGGCTCACGCTGCCATCGACACCTACGAATTCGCCAACGATGGCGAGCGCGAGCGGTTTCGCGAATTGACCAAGGAATTGCGCTGCCCCAAGTGCCAGAACCAGGACATCGCCGACTCCAACGCCCCGATTGCCGCCGACCTGCGCAAGGAAATCTTTCGCATGCTCGGCGAGGGCAAGGACAACCAGCAGATCATCGACTTCATGGTCGATCGCTACGGTGAGTTCGTGCGCTACAACCCCGCCCTGTCCTCCAAGACCGCGCTGCTCTGGTTCGGCCCCGCCGGGCTGTTGCTCGGCGGTTTCGTCGTCATCGCGGTGATCGTGCGCCGCCGCCGGGTCCAGCGTACAGCCGCCCCGGACACGCTTTCCGTCGAAGAGCGCCAGCGCCTCGACCAACTGTTGGATAAAACCAAGCATGATTGATTTCTGGCTCGCCGCAGGTCTGCTTCTTCTGGTTGCCCTGAGTTTTCTGTTGATCCCTGTGCTGCGTGGTCGTCGCGCCCAACTGGAGGAGGATCGCACCGCACTCAACGTGGCGCTGTATCAGGAGCGCGTGGCCGAATTGCAGGCTGAACGGGAGGAGGGCGTGCTCAACGCCGCGCAACTGGATACCGGTCGCGCCGAAGCCGCCCGTGAACTGCTCGCCGACACCGAGGGCGCCGACGCGCCGCGCGAATCCCGGCTAGGCAAGCCATTGCCGTTGCTTGCCGCCGTGCTGGTGCCGGTGTTGGGCCTGGCGCTGTACCTGCATTTCGGTGCCAGCGACAAGGTCGAGCTGACCCGCGAGTTCGCCCAGGCGCCGCAGTCGATGGAAGAGATGACCCTGCGCCTGGAACGCGCGGTGGCGGCGCAGCCGGATAATGCCGAGGGCCTGTATTTCCTCGGGCGTACCTACATGGCTCAGGATCGTCCGGCGGACGCGGCGAAGCTCTTCGAGCGCACCGTGGCCGTCGCCGGTCGTCAACCGGAACTGTTGGGCCAGTGGGCCCAGGCGCAGTATTTCGCCGATGGCAAGAAATGGTCGGATAAGGTCCAGGCCTTGACCGACGAAGCGCTCAAGCTCGATCCGAAGGAGGTTACCAGCCTCGGCCTATTGGGCATCGCCGCGTTTGAAGGCGAGCGTTATCAGGATGCGATCGACTACTGGGGGCGTCTGCTCGCGCAACTGCCGGAAGGCGACAAATCCCGCGAGGCGCTGCAGGGCGGCATTGCCCGTGCCACCGAGAAGCTGCAAGCCAGCGGTGGCAAAGTCGCCCAGGCCCCGGTGGCCAAGACCGGGGCATTGCTCACGGTCCGCGTCGATCTGGCACCGGCACTCAAGGCCAAGGTGCAGCCGGGCGACAGCGTGTTCATCTTCGCCCGTGCCGTTTCCGGCCCACCGGCACCGCTGGCCGCCAAACGCCTGACGGTGGCCGACCTGCCGGTCACGGTGGAATTGGGCGACGCGGATGCCATGATGCCGCAGTTGAAACTGTCGAACTTCCCCGAAGTCCAACTGATGGCGCGCATCTCCCGGGCCGGTCAGCCGACCGCGGGTGAGTGGATCGGCCGCAGCCAGCCCCTGGCCAGCAGCACCACGGCGCCACAACAATTGACCATCGACAGCCCGGACAAATAACAGGAATTCGCACCATGACCGCCATCGCTCGTATCACCCTGCTCACGCTCGTCATGGGCCTGAGCGCTTGTGCGGTCCAGCGTCCGTCTGAGCCCTCGGCACCGCTGCCACCGATTCCACCGTCGACCCCAACCACCAAACCGGCCCCGTCCACGCCTCCAGGCAAGCCGGCCATCCCGAACAAACCGGCCAAGCCGTTGCCGCGCACTTCCGCCAGCTTCGCCCCGCCACCGGGTGGCAACAGCCATTGGGACGCCAAGCTGGGGGTCTATGTGCTGGACAACCAGACCAATACGTTCTATCGCCAGCGTACCTATTACCGCTGGAACAACGGTTGGAGCCGTTCCGTCAGCCCGAATGGCCCCTGGGAAGACACCACCATCGAAGGCGTGCCGGCGGGCCTTGGGCGGCAATTTCACTAAGCATCGGGCTCCTGGGGCCATGGGCATCTGTGGGAGCAAAGCTTGCTCGCGATAAAGGCGATGCGGTCTTTCAGAAATTGTGGCGTCTGTTTCGCGAGCAAGCTTTGCTCCCACAGATAAATCCCCTCGCCACCCTAGTGTTCGCCTCAACCGCATTACCAGCCGGGATTTTTGTGTTTCCGGATATTCTTTGAACGAAATTTTCACTAAATCTTGCGGACAATCCCTCGCGCTCATATCGCCATCGGTTATTTAATGGCAATGCCATAGCCGTTCGTGCAACATTTGCGCACTCGCGCAAGCCCCGGGGCCAGGCTTTGGCCAACAGAGGGCGCGCCGTAGTTTCTCTTTTGTCACTCCAATTCCAATAGGGTCCTTAAACGACATGGCAATCCCGGACGCCCTGAGTCAGCAGCGCACCACGCATCGCCTGCTGCAACCGACCGTCAAATCGCACCTGGCCTACACGTTGCTTTGCGCCCTGGTGATGATGGTTATGCTAAGCCTGCTGCGCGTGGCGCTGCTGGTCTATAACCGCGAGATGATTCTCGACACCCCGGCCTCGACCTTCGTTGAAGCGTTCGTCAACGGCCTGCGCTTCGACTTGCGCCTGGTGGTTTACCTCTGCATCCCGTTGCTGCTGGCGTTGTTCAGCGCAAGGGCCATGGCTGCCCGCGGGTTTTTTCGTTTCTGGCTGACCGTCACCTCCAGCATCGCGCTGTTCCTCGGCTTGATGGAGATGGACTTCTACCGTGAATTCCACCAACGCCTCAACGGTCTGGTCTTCCAATATGTGAAGGAAGACCCGAAAACCGTGATGAGCATGCTCTGGTATGGTTTCCCGGTGGTGCGCTACCTGCTGGCCTGGGTCGGCGGCACCGTCATCCTCGCCCTGGCGTTCAAGGGCGCCGACCGCGCCACCCGTCCCCGTGGACCGTTCAGTGGCGGTACTATCGGCACCCGGCAGATCGCCCCGTGGTATGGGCGTGTCGCGGTGTTCATGGTTTGCCTGCTGGTGGCCGTGGTCGCTGCGCGCGGCACCCTGCGCCAAGGTCCGCCGCTGCGTTGGGGGGATGTCTACACCACCGATTCGAACTTCGCCAACCAGTTGGGACTCAATGGCACGTTGTCGCTAGTGGCGGCGGCCAAGAGCCGGATGTCCGAAGACCGTGACAACATCTGGAAAGCCACCCTTGAGCAGCCGCTGGCACAGCAGACCGTGCGTGACATGCTGGTGATGCCTGACGACAAGCTCGTGGACACCGAGACCGCCGCCGTGCGCCGTGACTACACGCCGCCGGCGGACAAGACCCTGCCGATCAAGAACGTGGTCGTGATCCTCATGGAAAGCATGGCCGGTCACTCGGTGGGCGCCCTGGGCGCGCCGGGCAACATCACGCCTTACCTGGACAAACTGTCCAAGGAAGGCCTGCTGTTCGACCGTTTCTTCTCCAACGGCACCCACACCCACCAAGGCATGTTCGCCACCATGGCGTGCTTCCCGAACCTGCCGGGTTTCGAATACCTGATGCAGACACCGGAGGGCAGCCACAAGCTGTCGGGCTTGCCGCAACTGCTCAGCGCCCGTGACTACGACGACGTGTATGTCTACAACGGCGATTTCGCCTGGGACAACCAGTCGGGGTTCTTCAGCAGCCAGGGCATGACCAACTTCATCGGGCGTAACGACTTCGTGAACCCGGTGTTTTCCGACCCCACCTGGGGTGTGTCCGACCAAGACATGTTCGACCGTGGCCTGATCGAGCTCAAGGCCCGGGAAAATGGCAAGCCGTTCTATGCCTTGCTGCAAACCCTGTCCAACCACACGCCTTATGCGTTGCCAACGCCGTTGCCGGTCGAGCCGGTCACCGACCGTGGCAGCCTGAACGAACACTTGACGGCCATGCGCTACGCCGACTGGGCGCTGGGCCAGTTCTTCGAGAAAGCCCGCAAGGAGCCTTACTTCAAGGAAACCCTGTTCGTGGTGGTGGGCGACCATGGCTTTGGCAACGAACGCCAGATCACCGAAATGGACCTGGGCCGTTTCAACGTGCCGATGCTGTTGATCGGCCCGGGCGTCCAGGAAAAATTCGGCCAGCGTAGCCATACCGTGGGAACTCAGGTCGACATCGTGCCGACCATCATGGGCCGTCTCGGCGGGCAGGTTCGGAACCAGTGCTGGGGCCGTGACCTGTTGAACCTGCCGGAAGGCGACACCGGTTTTGGCGTGATCAAGCCGTCGGGCAGTGAACAGACGACGGCGATCATTCGCGACGACAAGATCCTGGTCCTGCCAAAGGAGAAGGAAATGCCGCCGAAAATGTACCGCTATGAACTGGGCGCGAACCCTCACGCGCAAATCATCCCGGACGCACCGGACACTGCCGAGATGAAACTCAAGCTCGAATCGTTCCTGCAAACCGCGACCAAGAGCCTGTTGGATAACACCGCAGGCGTCGTTGACGGCAAGCCGGACTGATAAACGGCGAGCATAAAAAAGAGGCCTGCAAAGGCCTCTTTTTTTTGCGCTTACTTAGCGGTTTATATCTTGCCCAGTAATAGCAGGACCAACAGCACCACCAACACTACACCAATGATACCGGACGGACCGTAACCCCAACTTCTGGAGTGCGGGAAGACCGGAAGACCACCGATCAGCAGGAGGATCAGGATGATGATAAGTATTGTGCCCATTGTAGATTTCCTTATTGGTCAGTTTTGGAGTGTTGCAACTTCCAACTACCAGCACGCATGTGTTAAATCCGGGCGGCTTATTAAGTCCGACCGTTACGTCTGGTAAAAAATTCAAAGTTTTTATGGGCTCCTACCAGTTCCTACGGTTTGCCCTCGCCATTCAGCAATCTGATGGAGCGTGGGTCCGGCAGGCGCCTTCGCTACACTCGGCCTATCTCTCCCGGAACAAGGCTGTTTGCTATGCAAAATCGCATGATGATCACTGGTGCCGGCTCCGGCCTGGGTCGCGAAATCGCGCTGCGCTGGGCCCGCGAAGGCTGGCGCCTGGCTTTATCGGATGTCAGCGAACCAGGCCTTGTGGAAACCCTCAAACTCGTGCGCGCGGCCGGTGGCGACGGCTTCATCCAGCGCTGCGATGTGCGCGACTACAGCCAATTGACGGCGTTCGCCCAGGCTTGTGAAGAGAAGCTCGGCGGCATCGATATCATCGTCAACAATGCCGGCGTCGCCTCGGGCGGGTTCTTCAGCGAACTCTCCCTGGAGGATTGGGACTGGCAGATCGCGATCAACCTGATGGGCGTGGTCAAGGGCTGCAAGGCGTTCCTGCCACTGCTGGAAAAAAGCCGCGGCAAGATTATCAACATTGCTTCCATGGCCGCCCTGATGCAGGGGCCCGCCATGAGCAACTACAACGTGGCCAAGGCCGGTGTGGTGGCGTTGTCGGAAAGCCTGTTGGTTGAACTGGCGCAGCAGGAGGTCGGCGTACACGTGGTGTGCCCGTCGTTCTTCCAGACCAATCTGCTGGATTCCTTCCGCGGTCCGACCCCGGCCATGAAGGCCCAGGTGGGCAAATTGCTGGAAAGCTCGCCGATCAGCGCCGCCGACATTGCCGACTACATCTATCAGCAGGTCGCCCAGGGTCAGTTCATGATCCTGCCCCATGAACAGGGACGCATGGCGTGGGCCCTCAAGCAGAAGAACCCACAAGCGCTGTACGACGAAATGACCGTCATGGCCGACAAGATGCGCGCCAAGGCTCGGCAGAACCTGAATTGACCTGGCTGCCCGATGTCCTCAGGATGGCGCCATTCGGCCTTCCTGATGGACATCTGCATGCTCAATTACTTGTGGTTTTTTCTCGCCGCGCTGTTTGAAATCGCCGGTTGCTACGCCTTCTGGATGTGGCTGCGCCAGGGCAAGAGCGCCTGGTGGATCGCTCCGGCGCTGCTCAGCCTGACCTTGTTCGCCCTGCTGCTGACTCGCATCGAAGCGACGTATGCCGGGCGTGCCTACGCCGCCTATGGCGGCATCTATATCATTGCCTCGATTGGCTGGCTGGCCGTGGTGGAGCGGGTCCGGCCACTGGGTTCCGACTGGATTGGCGTGGCGCTCTGCGTGTTGGGGGCGAGCGTGATTCTATTCGGCCCGCGGTTCTCGGCGTCCTGAAATCACCTACGGTCCAGCAGGGTTTTGCAGGAAGTTTCCTTCAGTCGCAAGAACTTTGCTTGTAGGGCCTTACTGAATTCTCGCCGGTGTCTTGAGAACGGAAAGCAGGCCGGGCATGGTCAGGGTCCAGACATTCTTAAGGACAAGAACCATGCTCGTATTAAGCCGCGCTGTGGGTGAGTTGATTTCCATCGGTGACGATATTTCCGTCCGTGTGCTGTCGGTCAGCGGCACCACCGTGCGTTTTGGCGTGGAAGCGCCACGGCACGTCGATGTCCATCGCTCCGAAATCTACGAAAAGATCCAGAGGAAAAAGGCCCACGCCGCCCGCAAGGCGTGTTCAATCGAATAGGTGCTTGGGCACGTCGTGCTTGAGCATCAGTTGGCACTGTTCGCTTTCGGGGTCGAAGACGATCAACGCCTGGCCTTTGGTCAGCGCTTGCCGGACCCGTAGAACCCGCGTTTCAAGGGGCGTGTCGTCACCGTTGTCGGTGCCGTCGCGGGTCACGAAATCCTCGATCAGGCGAGTGAGTGTGTCGACTTCGAGTTGGTCGTGGGGGATGAGCATGGGGTACCTCGGCTAGACAATGAGGCGATGCTACGGCCAATGGGCTTTTGCGGCTAGCCTGGGGTTTGCGGTTGCTTGTTCCGGCCTCATCGCGAGCAAGCTCGCTCCCACAGGGGAATGCATTTCAAGTGTGGGAGCGAGCTTGCTCGCGATGGCAATAGCCCAGACAGTGATGTGTTGGATCAGCTATCCGACCGCTGCCCCACCAGGCTATCCACCGACGGCACCCGGGTATCGCTTTCCATCTGTGCATCATGCTCGATCTGGTGACTGAAGCGGTCCAGCGAGCCTTGGGCCGGTTGTGCGTCGCTGGCGAACACCGGTGGGCTGAGAATGTAGGCGCCGAGCAAGCGGCTGAGGGCGGCCAGGCTGTCGATGTGGGTACGTTCATAGCCATGGGTGGCGTCGCAGCCGAAGGCGAGCAGGGCGGTACGGCTATCGTGGCCGGCGGTAATGGCCGAATGAGCGTCGCTGAAGTAGTAGCGGAACAGGTCGCGGCGTGCCGATATGTCGTTCTCCTTGGCCAGTTTCAGCAGGTGCCGCGACAGGTGATAGTCGTAGGGGCCTCCGGAGTCCTGCATCGCCACGCTGACCGAATGTTCGCTCGAGTGCTGGCCGGGGGCGACGGGCGCGATGTCGATGCCGACGAATTCGCTGACGTCCCAGGGCAGCGCGGCCGCGGCGCCGCTGCCGGTTTCCTCGGTGATGGTGAACAGCGGGTGACAATCGATCAGCAGTTCTTCACCGCTGTCGACAATCGCCTTGAGCGCCGCCAGCAAAGCCGCGACCCCGGCCTTGTCGTCCAGATGCCGGGCGCTGATGTGGCCGCTTTCGGTGAATTCCGGCAGGGGATCGAAGGCCACGTAATCGCCGATGCCCACCCCGAGGGTCTCGCAGTCGGCGCGGGTGGCGCAATAGGCGTCCAGGCGCAATTCGATGTGGTCCCAACTGATGGGCATTTCGTCCACGGCGGTGTTGAACGCGTGCCCGGACGCCATCAATGGCAGCACGCTGCCGCGAATCACGCCGGTGTCGGTGAACAGGCTGACCCGGCTGCCTTCGGCAAACCGACTGGACCAGCAACCTACCGGAGCCAGGGTCAGGCGACCATTGTCCTTGATGGCCCGCACCGCGGCACCGATGGTATCCAGGTGCGCCGAGACGGCCCGGTCGGGGCTGCTCTTGCGACCCTTGAGCGTGGCGCGGATCGTGCCGCGACGGGTCATTTCAAACGCGATACCCAGCTCCTCGAGCCGCTCGGCGACGTAGCGCACGATGGTGTCGGTAAAGCCGGTGGGGCTGGGAATGGCGAGCATTTCCAGCAGGACTTTCTGCAGGTATTCGAGATCCGGTTCGGGAATTTTACTGATCATGGAAACTCCTGATGGGTTGAGCGCATCGATGGTTTCGATGAGTGAGTCCGACTGTTGGATGACGGTGCCTGCACTGGCCTTATCGCGAGCAAGCTCGCTCCCACAGGGCTTCTGCAGTGAACACAGAATGCATAAACACCAAAAATTCCATGTGGGAGCGAGCTTGCTCGCGATGGGGACTGTTCAGGCACCACACTTCTGCTAGGCCACCGTCTGGCTATGAGGAAACAACAAATCCACAAAGCGCTCGGCGGTGGGCTGGGGTTCGTGGTTGGCCAGGCCGGCGCGTTCGTTGGCTTCGATGAACACGTACTCGGGTTGATCGGCCGCCGGCACCAGCAGGTCGAGGCCGACCATGGGAATGTCCAACGCCCGCGCGGCGCGCACCGCCGCATCGACGAGGGTCGGATGCAGGATGGCGGTGACATCCTCCAGCACGCCGCCGGTATGCAGGTTCGCCGTACGCCGGACGAACAGGTGTTCTCCGGCCGGCAGCACGCTGTCGTAGTCGAACCCCGCCGCGTTGAGTGTGCGCAGGGTCTCGGCATCCATCGGGATCTTGCTTTCGCCGCCCGTGGCCGCCTGCCGTCGGCGGCTTTGGGCTTCGATCAACGCGCCGATGGTGTGCCGGCCGTCGCCGATCACCTCCGCCGGACGCCGGATCGCCGCCGCCACCACTTCAAAGCCGATCACCAGGATGCGCAGGTCCAGCCCTTCGTGGAAGCTTTCCAGTAACACCTGGCTATCGAACTGCCGAGCCGTCTCGATGGCGCTCTGCACCTCCTCGATGGTGCGCAGATCCACCGCCACGCCTTGGCCCTGTTCCCCGTCCAGCGGCTTGACCACCACCCGTTCGTGCTCGTCGAGGAACGCCAGGTTGTCATCGGCGTTACCCGCCAACTGTTGGGCCGGCAGGTTCAGGCCGGCGCTTTTCAGCACCTTGTGGGTCAGGCTTTTGTTCTGGCACAAGGTCATGCTGATGGCGCTGGTCAAGTCGCTCAGGGATTCGCGGCAGCGCACCCGGCGGCTCCCGTGGATGAGGGTGAACAAGCCGGCCTCGGCATCGTCCACCTGCACTTCGATGCCGCGACGGCGAGCTTCCTCGACAATGATCCGCGCATAAGGATTGAACTGCGCCTCGGGGCCCGGCCCGAGGAACAACGGCTGGTTGATGCCGTTCTTGCGCTTGATGGCGAAGGTCGGCAGGTTGCGAAAACCGAGTTTGGCGTAGAGGTTTTTCGCCTGGCGATTGTCATGCAGCACCGACAGGTCGAGGTAACTCAAACCCCGGCTCATGAAATGTTCGATGAGGTGACGTACCAGCACTTCGCCCACACCGGGCCGTGGGCATTGCGGATCGACGGCCAGGCACCAGAGGCTGCTGCCGTTTTCCGGGTCGTTGAAGGCCTTCTGATGGTTCAGGCCCATGACGCTGCCGATCACCGTACCGGTGTCGTCGTCTTCGGCCAGCCAATAAACCGGGCCGCCCTCGTGACGCGGGGTCAGTCGCAGCGGGTCGATGGGCAACATGCCCCGGGCCTGGTAGAGCTGGTTGATGGCCTGCCAGTCGGTCTCGCTCTGGGCCCGGCGAATCCTGAAACCGCGAAACACCCGTGTGGACTGGCGATAGTCGCTGAACCACAGGCGCAAGGTGTCGGAGGGGTCGAGGAACAGTTGCGCCGGTTCCAGCCCCAGCACTTGCTGGGGCGCGGCCACGTACAAGGCAATGTCGCGTTCACCGGGTTGTTCGTTGAGCAGTTCCCGGCCCAGGCTCGCCGGGTCCGGGAAGGTGTGGCCGATCAGCAGTCGGCCCCAGCCGCAATGCACCGCGATCGGGTCGGCGCCCAATTCGCTGCCGTCTTCGGCCAGGCGTGCCTGCAGGCGTTCGTAAGAAGGCGCCTGGCCGCGCAAGAGGCGTTGGTTGTGAACGGTTGCGTGAGGTTTCATCGGTCAGATTCCTTGCTCGCTGAGCCACAGGTTCAGCGCCGCCAGTTGCCACAGCCGCGAACCGCGCAACGGCGTGAGCTGGCCGTTGGGGTCGGTGAGCAGGCGGTCGAGCATGGCCGGGTTGAACAGGCCGCGATCCTGGCTCGGATCCAGCAGCAGTTCGCGGACCCAGGCCAGGGTGTGGCCTTCCAGATGCTTGAGGCCTGGCACTGGGAAATAACCTTTCTTGCGGTCGATCACCTCGCTGGGGATCACCCGTCGGGCGGCTTCCTTGAGCACCTGCTTGCCGCCATCGGGCAGCTTGAACTTCGCCGGGACCCGGGCCGAAAGCTCCACCAGGCGGTAGTCCAGGAACGGTGTGCGCGCTTCCAGGCCCCAGGCCATGGTCATGTTGTCGACGCGCTTGACCGGGTCGTCCACCAGCATCACGGTGCTGTCCAGGCGCAGGGCCTTATCCACCGCTGCATCGGCCCCGGGTTGGGCGAAATGTTCCTTGACGAAGTCACCGGCCGCGTCATTGGCCGTCAGCCAGTTGGGCTGCACGGTGGCGGCATATTCTTCGTAGCTGCGGTCGAAGAACGCAGCGCGATAGGCGGCGTACGGATCGCTGGCGCCATCGACCTGCGGGTACCAGTGGTAACCGGCGAACAGCTCGTCGGCGCCCTGGCCGCTTTGTACGACTTTGCAATGCTTGGCCACTTCCCGCGACAGCAGGTAGAAGGCGATGCAGTCGTGGCTGACCATCGGCTCGCTCATGGCGCGGAACGCCGCGGGCAGTTGCTCGATGATCTCTTTTTCGTCGATGCGCAGTTGGTGGTGGCAGGTGCCGTAGTGCTTGGCGATCAGGTCCGAATATTGGAATTCGTCACCGCGCTCGCCGCCGGCATCCTGGAAACCGATGGAGAACGTGGACAGGTCTTCCACGCCCACTTCCCGCAACAGACCCACCAACATGCTTGAGTCGACGCCCCCGGACAGCAGCACGCCGACATCCACGGCGGCGCGCTGGCGAATGGCGACGGCTTCACGGGTGCTGTCGAGCACGCGGTCGGTCCAGTCTTCCAGGTTCAGGTGCTGTTCGTCGGCCCGAGGGCCATAGGGCAGGGTCCACCAGGTTTTCTGCTCGGTGGTGCCGTCGGCTTCGATCCGCATCCAAGTAGCGGGCGGCAGTTTTTCAACACCGGCCAGCAAGGTACGGGGCGCCGGGACCACCGCGTGGAAATTCAGATAATGGTTGAGGGCCACCGGGTCGAGCATGGGGTTGATGTCGCCGCCCTTGAGCAGGGCCGGCAATGCCGAGGCGAAACGTAGCCGCTGGCCGGTGCGCGACAGGTACAGCGGCTTGACGCCGAGGCGGTCGCGGGCGATGAACAGCCGCTTGGCATCGCGCTCCCAGATGGCGAACGCGAACATGCCGTTGAGCTTGGGCAGCAGTGCTTCGCCCCAGGCGTGGTAGCCCTTGAGCAGTACTTCGGTGTCGCCACCGGAATAGAAGGTGTAGCCCAGGGCTTCGAGTTCGGTGCGCAGTTCCGGGTAGTTGTAGATCGCGCCGTTGAAGGCCAGGGACAGGCCCAGTTGATTGTCGATCATCGGCTGGGCCGAGCCGTCCGACAGGTCCATGATTTTCAGGCGCCGATGGCCCAGGGCAATCGGCCCCTGGCTATGAAAACCCCACGCGTCAGGGCCGCGAGGGGCCAGGTGATGGGTGATTCGCTCTACGGCCGCAAGGTCCGCAGGTTGTTGATCGAAACGTAACTCTCCAGCTAATCCGCACATAAGTCCTTACCGGTTTTTCCGTTGGGGAGGGGTCAAGCAGCACCTGCCAAAAGGGCAGGTACCCTGAAACTGACCGGAGGGATTGCTGTGAGTTTTAGATCGATGCGTTATAAACCGGTGGGCGGGGTTGGGTTGAATGTCGCGTGATCCTTGTGGGAGCGAGCTTGCTCGCGATAGCGGAGGCTCAGTTGGCCTCTGAGTTGACTGACCCAACGCCATCGCGAGCAAGCTCGCTCCCACAGGGGTTGTGACATGTCTTAAGAAGTCGGTGCTAAGCCTTGCCCCGGATCAAGGCCCGCAACGCGAACCGGTTCGGGTGGCAGGCCTCGGCCACGCTGCGGGGCAGTGGCAGCGGTTCGTTGTCCAGCCAGGCGGCGATCAGCTCGCCCGACAGGGGCGCGGTGATCAGGCCTCGGGAACCGTGGCCGCTGTTGATGTACAGGCCCTCGAGCCACGGGCAAGGGGTGTCCGGTACTTGGCGGGCGTCTTTGCCCAGGGCCGCATAGGCGTCGGTAAAGGCCTGGCGGTCGGCCAACGGTCCGACAATCGGCAGGTAATCCGGGCTGGTGCAACGAAACGCCACGCGGCCTTCGAGGTGCTCCGGGTCCAAGCTAGTGGCGTTCAAGCGCTGCACCAGGTCGTGGGAGATTTCTTCGAGCATCCGCAGGTTGCCGGCGTGCTCGGCGGCGGTGGGGGTCAGATCATCACTATTGAAGTCGAAACTGGCGCCCAGGGTGTGTTCGCCCTGTCGCGGTGGCGCCACATAACCTTCGGCGCAGACTACCGTCGCCAGGCTCTGGCTGCGGTGGGTTTGCGGCAGACGGGTGATCTGCCCGCGAATGCGCTTGAGCGGCAAGTCGGCAGCCGGTTCGAAGCGTTTGATCTCGGCAGCACTGGCGAGGATCACCACCGGCGCACTGGCCAGGCAGCGTTCGCTGTCCCACGCCTGCCATTGGCCGTCGACGCGGCGCAAGTGCAGCACGTCATGATGGGGTTGCACATCGATCGCCGGTCCCGAGGCCTGCCAGCGACACAGCGCTGACGGATGCACCCAGCCGCCCTCGGGATAAAACAAGCCTCCACAGGCCAGGCCGATGCCGGATCGGGCCTGGGCCTCGGACTGATCCAGGGAGTGCAGTAAATCCGCTGGGAACGCGTCGGCCAGTTGTGCCTGGCGTTCGGCTTCCTTGCTGTTGAAGGCCAACTGCAAGACGCCACAGGCATCCCAGTCAACGCCGCGTTGCAGTTGCTCCAGCACGCGCCGGGTATAGCCGAAGCCGCTGAGGATCATCTGCGACAACGCGGTGCCGTGGGCCGACAACTTGAGGTACAGCACGCCCTGGGGGTTGCCGGAGGCCTCCTCGGCCAACCCGGCATGACGCTCCAGCAGCGTCACCTGCCAGCCACGGGCGGCCAGGCTCGCTGCGCTGGCACAACCGGCCAGGCCGCCCCCGATCACCAGGGCCTGGCGCTCGCCGGCGGGAGGCACGGGGCGGGCGTACCAGGGTTTTGCCGGGGATGGCGCCGCCGTCTGCTCCGGCCAGCCAAGAAACACGCCCCGCAGGATTTCCCACTTATGGCCGATGCCCGGCGTGCGCTTCATCTTGAAGCCCGCCGCGTTCAGCAAACGCCGGACCCAGCCGGTGCTGGTGAAGGTGCTGAGGGTGGCGCCGGGTGCGGCCAGCCGGGCCAGTTCGGCGAACAGCTCGGCGGTCCACATTTCGGGGTTCCGGGCCGGTGCGAAACCGTCCAGGAACCAGGCGTCGATCTGCCCGTCCAGTTGCGGCAACTGCTCCAGGGCATCGCCAATCAACAGGGTCAGCGTCACCCGCCCATTGGCCAGCACCAGGCGCTGGAAACCCTGATGGATCGCCACGTATTGCCCAAGCAGTTGCTCGGCCTGGAGGGCGAGCTGCGGCCAGAGGGCCAGGGCCCGGCACAGGTCCTGCGGGGTCAATGGATACTTCTCGACGCTGACGAAATGCAGCCGCGCCCCGGTCGGCGCGCATTGTTCGAACAACTGCCAGGCGCAGAGGAAATTCAAACCGGTGCCAAAGCCGGTTTCGCCGATCACCAGGCGCCCGTCGGAGGGCAGCGCGGCAAAGCGCTCGGCCAGGTTGTTCTGCTCGAGGAACACGTAACGGGTTTCTTCCAGCCCGGACTGATCGGAGAAATACACGTCATCGAACACCCGCGAACGCGGGCGTCCCTGGTCGTCCCAGTCGAGTTGGGCGTGGTGCTGTACAGGCGTCATGGCAGGCTCGGTCGAAACAAGGTGGCCATTCTAGCCGATCGGTATCCGCTTGCTTGACCCATCGCAACACCGCGTTGTTCTTGATGGAATCTGCTGCACAGGGCCGCATCCAATCCGCTAGTCTTGCCCCAATCCCTGGAAGGAGCTGTCCATGTTTGAATCCGCTGAAATCGGTCACGTCATCGATAAAGACACTTTCGAAGCCGAGGTGCCGGCCCTGCGTGAAGCACTGCTGGAAGCGCAGTTCGAGTTGCAGCAGCAGGGTCGGTTTCCGGTCATCGTGTTGATCAACGGTATCGAAGGCGCGGGCAAGGGCGAGACGGTGAAGTTGCTCAATGAATGGATGGACCCGCGGCTGATAGAAGTGCGCACCTTCGACCAGCAGACCGACGAGGAACTGGCGCGGCCTCCCGCGTGGCGTTATTGGCGGATGCTGCCGGCCAAGGGGCGCATGGGGATTTTCTTCGGCAACTGGTACAGCCAGATGCTGCAAGGCCGGGTCCATGGCGAATTCAAGGACCCACGGCTCGACCAGGCGATCGCCGGGGCCGAACGCCTGGAAAAAATGCTCTGCGATGAGGGCGCGCTGATCTTCAAGTTCTGGTTCCACCTGTCCAAGAAACAAATGAAGGCCCGCCTCAAGGGGCTCAAGGATGACCCGCTGCACAGTTGGCGCATCAGCCCGCTGGATTGGCAGCAATCCCAGACCTATGACAAGTTCGTCAAATACGGCGAGCGTGTGCTGCGCCGCACCAGTCGCGATTACGCGCCGTGGCATGTGATCGAAGGCATGGACAGCTGTTATCGCAGCCTCACCGTCGGGCGGATCCTGCTCGACGGCTTGCGCCAGGCCCTGGACCGGCCGAAGATCAAGCCGCAAAAGGTCAGCGTGGCGCCCCTGCCCGAGTTGGATGGCCAGATCACGTTGCTCGACAGCCTGGACATGACCCGGCGCCTGGACAAGGCCGACTACGAAGAACAGCTGATCACCGAGCAGGCGCGCTTCGCCGGGCTGCTGCGGGACAAACGCATGCGCCAGCATGCCCTGGTGGCGGTATTCGAAGGCAATGACGCGGCGGGCAAGGGCGGGGCGATCCGGCGGGTCACGGCGGCCCTGGACCCGCGCCAATACAACATCGTGCCCATTGCCGCGCCCACGGAAGAAGAGCGCGCCCATCCGTACATGTGGCGGTTCTGGCGGCATATTCCTGCACGCGGCAAGTTCACCATGTTCGACCGCTCCTGGTACGGCCGGGTGCTGGTGGAGCGGGTCGAAGGGTTTTGCAGCCAGGCCGACTGGCTGCGGGCCTACGGGGAGATCAACGACTTCGAGGAACAGCTCGCCGATGCCGGCGTGGTGGTGGTCAAGTTCTGGCTGGCCATCGACAAGGAAACCCAGCTGGAACGTTTCCAGGAGCGCGAGGACATCCCGTTCAAGCGTTTCAAGATCACCGAGGATGACTGGCGCAACCGCGACAAGTGGGATGCCTACCGCGCGGCAGTGTGCGACATGGTCGACCGCACCAGCACCGAGATCGCCCCCTGGACCTTGGTGGAGGCCAACGACAAGCGCTGGGCGCGGGTCAAGGTGTTGCGCACCCTCAACCAGGCGCTGGAGGCGGCTTTCGAGCGCAGTGCGAAACAGGCTCGCAAGAAGAAGCGCTAGGGCGATGGGCGCGCATACGCCAGGTGAATGATTGTCGCGGTCGGTTATCCAGTGGATCTATGCTCGATCCACTCTCAACCGACTACAACAATGAGGTGCAGCCATGCGTGAAGTGGTGATCGTCGACAGCGTACGGACCGGCCTGGCCAAGTCCTTTCGTGGCAAGTTCAACATGACCCGTCCGGATGACATGGCGGCCCATTGCGTCAATGCTTTGCTGGCGCGCAACGACATCGACCCGGCCAGTGTCGAGGACTGCATCGTCGGGGCCGGGTCCAATGAAGGTGCCCAGGGCTACAACATCGGGCGCAACGTGGCGGTGCTCTCGAAATTGGGCATCGGCACGGCCGGCATGACCCTCAACCGCTTCTGCTCTTCGGGCCTGCAAGCCATTGCCATCGCCGCCAACCAGATCGCTTCTGGTTGCAGCGACATCATCGTGGCCGGCGGGGTGGAGTCCATCAGCCTGACGATGAAAAGCGTCAACACCGACAACCTGATCAACCCACTGCTCAAGGAGCAGGTGCCCGGGATTTATTTTCCCATGGGCCAGACCGCCGAGATCGTCGCCCGTCGTTACCAGGTCAGCCGCGAGGAGCAGGATCGCTACGCCTTGCAGAGCCAGCAACGCACCGCCAAGGCCCAGGCGGCCGGGTTGTTCGATGACGAAATCATCCCGATGGCGGTCAAGTACCGCGTCGAGGACAAGAACACCGGTGCCGTGCAGATCCTCGATGGCGTGGTCGATCGTGATGATTGCAACCGTCCCGACACCACCTATGAAAGCCTGGCCGGCTTGAAGCCAGTGTTCGCCGAAGACGGCTCGGTGACGGCGGGCAACTCCTCGCAGTTGTCCGACGGGGCTTCGATGACCTTGGTGATGAGCCTGGACAAGGCCTTGGCCCTGGGGCTCAAGCCCAAGGCGTTTTTCCGTGGCTTTACAGTGGCCGGTTGCGAGCCGGACGAAATGGGCATCGGGCCGGTGTTTTCGGTGCCCAAGCTGCTCAAGGCCAAGAGCT
Source organism: Pseudomonas sp. NFIX10 (assembly GCF_900111955.1). Taxonomy (NCBI): domain Bacteria; kingdom Pseudomonadati; phylum Pseudomonadota; class Gammaproteobacteria; order Pseudomonadales; family Pseudomonadaceae; genus Pseudomonas; species Pseudomonas sp. NFIX10. The sequence goes on from NZ_FOKH01000001.1 coordinate 24,620, forward strand.
TGCAGATCGCCGATATCGACCTGTGGGAACTCAACGAGGCGTTCGCTTCCCAGTGCCTGTACAGCCGCGACCGGCTGGAAATCGATCCGCAGAAATACAACGTCAATGGCGGTTCGATCTCCATCGGCCATCCGTTCGGCATGACCGGTTCGCGGCAGGTGGGGCATCTGGTGCGTGAGCTGCAACGGCGCAACCTGCGTTACGGCATCGTGACCATGTGCGTGGGCGGCGGGATGGGGGCTACGGGGTTGTTCGAGGCGGTGGGATAACCTACGAACTGACAGTTGGCGAGAGTAATTATTTGTGGCGAGGGGATTTATCCCCGCTGGGCTGCGAAGCAGCCCCAAAGCAGACAACGCTGTCAGCCTGATACACCGTGTTTGTAGATTTTAGGGTTGCTGCGCAACCCAGCGGGGATAAATCCCCTCGCCACAAGAAAGTGGTGCTAGCTGTGGGTGTCGTGCTAGCTGGCGACCTGAGTCAGTCGCAGCATTCGCTGTACATACGCCTCCACCTCCCGCAACGCATCTTCGCGACTGGCGAACGGCCCTTCCTGGGTGCCTTCCCGGGTGTTGAAGTAAAATTCGCCGTTTATCCGGCAAATCCGGTCACTGGGAAAGACCATCGCAGGGGCGAGGTCCTGGGCGCGTTTGCCGAGCATGAGAGGGCTCCAAAAGAGGCGGAGGGATCAGGTTGAGTGAAGTTTAGGAGCTGGCGTCGATGGCTGCTTGGCGAGCCGATAGGCGGCGATGTGCCATATCCGTACCCGGTTCAATTAATCCACAACTGTTCCTGTGTTGCTGGGCGATAGATGCCTAGAATGGGCGTTCTTTGTCTTGGGCTTCGAGGGTTGCATGCACATATCGTCCGGTCGCTGGGTCTACGGCTTGTTCCTTGCCCTGTTGACTGCCCTGCTCTGGGGAATCCTGCCGATCAAGCTCAAGCAAGTGCTGCAAGTGATGGACCCGGTCACCGTGACCTGGTTTCGCTTGCTGGTATCCGGCGGTCTGCTGCTCATCTATTTGGCGGCCACCCGGCGCCTGCCCAGTCGCAAGGTGCTCGGTCCTCGCGGCGGCTGGCTGGTGGCGATGGCGGTGCTCGGGCTGGTGGGCAACTACGTGTTGTACCTGATGGGCCTGAATCGCTTGAGCCCCGGCACCGCGCAACTGGTGGTGCAGATGGGGCCGATCATGTTGCTGGTCGCCAGCCTGTTCGTGTTCAAGGAGCGGTTCAGCGTGGGGCAGGGCATCGGCCTGCTGGTGCTGCTGATCGGTTTCACGCTGTTTTTCAACCAGCGCCTGGGCGAGTTGCTGACGTCCCTGAGCGACTACACCGCCGGGGTGCTGATGGTGTTGCTGGCGTCGACGGTCTGGACGTTCTATGCCCTGGGCCAGAAGCAATTGTTGACGGTGTGGAATTCGTTGCAGGTGATGATGGTGATCTACCTGTTCTGCGCGCTGCTGCTCACACCCTGGGTGCATCCGTTGGAGGCGCTGCAATTGAGCCCGTTGCAAGGCTGGTTGTTGCTCGCTTGCTGCCTCAACACACTGATTGCCTATGGCGCGTTCGCCGAAGCCCTGGCCCATTGGGAAGCGTCGCGGGTCAGCGCGACCCTGGCGATCACGCCGCTGGTGACCTTTGCCGCGGTGGCGATGGCGGCCTGGTGGTGGCCTGATTATGTCCATGCCGAGCAGATCAACCTGCTGGGCTATGGCGGGGCGGTGTTGGTGGTCCTGGGTTCGGCGCTGGTTGCCCTGGGGCCTTCGTTGATCGCCGGGCTCAGGGCCCGGCGCGAGCGTTTGGCGGTCGGGCGTTAGCCCGTCGTGGGAGCGAGCTTGCTCGCGATAGCGGCTTGTGAGGCAACAGTGATGTCGAGCCTGCCGGCCTCATCGCGAGCAAGCTCGCTCCCACAGTGAATCATCAGTGTATGCAATATTGCGGCTCACATGGATTCCCTGTGGGAGCGGGCTTGCCCGCGAAAGCGGCTTGGCAGGCGATGAGGATGTCGAGCCGACCGGCCCCATCGCGAGCAGGCTCGCTCCCACAGGGACGGCGTCAGCCCTGGCTACCCGCTTCCAACATATTCTCCGGCCTCACCCAGGCATCGAACTCTTCATCGGTGAGATACCCCAATTGCAATGCCGCCTCGCGCAAGGTCAGCCCTTCACCGTAGGCTTTCTTGGCGATTTCCGCCGACTTGTCGTAGCCGATGTGCGGGTTCAGCGCGGTCACCAGCATCAACCCGCGTTCCAGGTGCGCGGCCATCTGCTCGGCGTCCGGTTCGAGCCCGGCGATGCAGTGCTGCTGGAAGTTGCTGCAGCCATCGGCCAACAGGCGAATCGATTGCAGCAGGTTGTGGATGATCACCGGTTTGAACACGTTCAACTGCAAATGCCCCTGGCTGGCGGCAAAACCGATGGTCACGTCGTTGCCCATGACCTGGCAGGCCAGCATCGACAAGGCTTCGCACTGGGTCGGGTTGACCTTGCCGGGCATGATGGAACTGCCTGGTTCGTTGGCCGGCAATTTCACCTCGGCGAACCCGGCGCGTGGTCCGGAGCCCAGCAGGCGCAGGTCGTTGGCGATTTTCATCAGGGTCACGGCGAGGGTTTTCAGCGCACCGGACAACGAGGTCAGGGGTTCATGGCCGGCCAACGCGGCAAACTTGTTGGGTGCGGTGACGAACGGCAGGCCCGACAGCGCCGCCAGTTCAGCGGCAATCGCTTCGCCGAACCCATGGGGTGAATTGAGCCCGGTGCCCACTGCCGTGCCGCCCTGGGCCAGTTCGCAGACCGCCGGTAGCGCGGCGCGGATCGCCCGCTCGGCGTAATCGAGCTGGGCAATGAACGCCGACAGTTCCTGGCCAAAGGTGATCGGCGTGGCATCCATCATGTGGGTACGGCCGGTCTTGACCAGCTTCATATGGCGCGCGGCCAGTTCCGCGAGACCGCCGGACAGCTCGCCGATGGCCGGCAGCAATTGCTGATGGACGGCCTGGGCGGCGGCGATGTGCATGGCGGTGGGGAAGCAGTCGTTGGAGCTCTGCGAACGGTTGACGTGGTCGTTGGGGTGCACCGGGCTCTTGCCGCCGCGGGGGTTGCCGGCCAGTTCGTTGGCGCGTCCGGCGATCACTTCGTTGACGTTCATGTTGCTCTGGGTCCCGCTGCCGGTCTGCCAGACCACCAGCGGGAACTGATCGTCATGCTGGCCGGCCAACACTTCGTCGGCGGCCTGTTCGATCAGGCGGGCGATGTCGGCGGGCAGGTCTCCGTTGCGGTCGTTGACCCGCGCGGCGGCCTTCTTGATCAGCGCCAGGGCGTGCAACACCGACAGCGGCATGCGTTCGTTGCCAATGGCGAAGTTGATCATGGAACGCTGCGTCTGCGCGCCCCAGTAGGCGTCGTCCGGGACTTCAACCTGGCCAAGGCTGTCGGTTTCGATACGGCTCATCGGGTCAAACTCCTTAAAGGCTGAATGCGCAGTTTAGGCCTAGATGGGCGGCTCCGGTTCCCTCAATCATCCCTCAATCCAGCAACGGTGGCTTCGGCCCGTCAATCGGACCCGACAACCATCGGGGTTGAGCCCCGGCGTTTTTTAGGCGCAGAATGGTCGCCCTTGGGGTTTTACCTCGCCTGTAATGAAAGGAAACTCGATGACCCGTCTTCGTGCCATCTGTACCGCAGTTGCTCTGGTGTGTGCCAGCGGCCCTGTTTTCGCCGATACCGCCAGCCACAACGCCAGCGCCGAAGCGTTCCTGACCCTGGCGCACGCTGACAAACTGGGCACTCCGGTGTACATGCAAGTGCAGCAGATGTTCGCCCAGCGCTTTGAACAGACCAAGGCCCCCGAATCGAAAAAAGCCACCCTGGAAACCTACCAGGCCAAGGCCAATGCCGCGTTGGACCAAGCCATCGGCTGGAACAAGCTCAAGCCGGACATGGTCAAGCTCTACACCAGCAACTTCAACGAATCGGAGCTCAAGGACCTGGTCGCTTTCTACCAGTCGCCATTGGGCAAGAAAGTCCTGGAAAAAATGCCACAGTTGACCCAGCAATCGGCCCAACTGACCCAGGCCAAGCTGGAAAGCGCGGTGCCGGTGGTCAACAAGCTGCTGGCCGACATGACGGCCGAGCTCGAGCCAAAAGCCGCTCCAGCCAAGAAAAAGCCGTAAGCGGAGCCCGGTATGAGTATGCAACAACGCATCGAATCAACGCTTGGGCTGTTGCAGCCCGAGCATTTGCAAGTGCTGGATGAAAGCCACATGCACAGCCGTGGCCTGCAGACCCACTTCAAGGCCGTGGTGGTCAGCCAGCAGTTCGAAGGGCTCAATCGCGTCAAGCGTCACCAGAAGGTCTATGGCACGCTGGGCGAGCTGATGGGCGAATTCCATGCGTTGGCGCTGCACACCTACACACCCGAGGAATGGGCCCGGATCGACGCGGCCCCGGCTTCGCCGACCTGTGCCGGTGGTAGCAAGCACTGAGTGGGCTGCTGTGGGTGGCAAGGCTTGCTCCCACAGAGTGATCCTCACAGCATTGTTGGCCACAGCAATCGCTGTCTGCACCCCTCCTGTTTTTTGTTAGAATCCGCAACGCGCCGCTCACCCGGCGCGTTTTTTTTCGCATCCGGTTCACCCTTTACGAGGGTAGCCACCTGGAGAAACACCCATGACACAACCCATTGTCGTGGCGGCACTGTATAAGTTCGTCACCCTGGAAGATTACGTCGAGCTGCGTGAGCCCTTGCTCAAGGCCATGCTCGACAACGGCATCAAAGGCACGTTGCTGATCGCCGAGGAAGGCATCAACGGCACGGTCTCCGGCACCCGCGAAGGCATCGACGGCCTGCTGGCCTGGCTCAAGAACGATCCGCGCATGATCGACATCGACCATAAAGAGTCGTATTGCGATGAGCAGCCGTTCTACCGCACCAAGGTCAAGCTCAAGAAAGAAATCGTCACCCTTGGTGTCGAAGGCGTGGACCCGAACAAGCAAGTCGGCACCTACGTCGAACCGCGGGACTGGAACGCGCTGATCAGCGATCCGGAAGTGCTGCTGATCGACACTCGCAACGATTATGAAGTGTCCATCGGCACCTTCGAAGGCGCCATCGACCCCAAGACCACCAGCTTTCGCGAGTTTCCCGAGTACATCAAGGCCCACTTCGACCCGGCCAGACACAAGAAAGTCGCGATGTTCTGCACCGGTGGCATTCGCTGTGAAAAAGCTTCCAGCTACATGCTTGGCCAGGGGTTCGACGAGGTCTATCACCTCAAGGGCGGCATCCTGAAATACCTCGAAGAGGTGCCTCAGGAAGAAACCAAGTGGCGCGGCGACTGCTTCGTGTTCGATAACCGCGTGACCGTTCGCCACGACCTCAGCGAAGGAGACTACGATCAATGTCATGCCTGTCGCACTCCGGTGAGCGTAGAAGACCGCGCTTCGGAGCATTATGTGCCTGGCATCAGTTGCCCGCATTGCTGGGATAAGCTGAGCGAGAAAACCCGTCGCAGCGCCATCGACCGGCAGAAACAGATCGAGTTGGCCAAGGCGCGCAACATGCCGCACCCGATCGGCTACAACTACAAGCAAACATCTTCCGAGGCTTGAGCCATGACGTCACGCCTGCTCTATGTGATGGACCCGATGTGTTCCTGGTGCTGGGGCTTTGCGCCGGTGGCCGAGGCATTGGTCGAGCAGGCGCACGCCGCGGGTGTGGAGCTACACCTGGTGGTGGGCGGTTTGCGCACCGGCAGCGGTTCGGCGCTGGAGCCGACCACCCGGCGCTACATTCTCGAGCACTGGCAGGCCGTGACCCAGGCCACTGGACAGCCCTTCAAGTTTGAAGGCGCGTTGCCGGATGGTTTCGTCTACGACACCGAGCCCGCCTGCCGGGCAGTGGTGACGGCCCGCAGCCTGGCCCCGGACCTGGCCTGGACGCTGGTGAAGCTGATCCAACAGGCCTTTTATGTACAAGGCCGTGACGTCACCCACGCCAGCGTCCTGGTGGAGCTGGCCGAGCAGGCGGGGCTGCCACGCATCGAATTCGCCGCGGCCTTCGACCGCGCCGACCAGCACGCGGCCACTGCGGCGGATTTCACCTGGGTCCAGGATTTGGGCATTGCCGGGTTTCCCACGCTACTGGCCGAGCGTGACGGCCAGTTGGCCTTGCTGACCAACGGTTACCAGCCTCTGAGCCAGTTGTCGCCTTTGCTTGGCCGCTGGTTGGAGCGCGCGACCTGTGCCTGAGCGGCTGTCAGCCCCATCGACCTCGCAGCGCATCGACCGGTTGAGCTGGGCGGAGATCCGTCGCCTGGCCCTCAAACATAAAAAAGCCCTGTGGATCGCCAACGGCGTGGCCGTGCTGGCGACGCTGTGCAGCGTGCCGATTCCGTTGCTGTTGCCGTTGCTGGTGGACGAGGTCCTGCTGGGCCACGGCGATGCGGCCCTGAAAGTCATGAACCATGCCTTGCCCACGGCTTGGCAGAGCGCAGCCGGCTACATCGGGCTGATGTTGCTGGCGACCCTGACCCTGCGCTGTGGTGCCTTGCTGTTCAACGTGGTGCAGGCGCGCCTGTTCGCCAGGCTGGCCAAGGATATTGTCTATCGCATTCGCATCCGCTTGATCGAACGCCTCAAACGAATCTCCCTGGGCGAGTACGAAAGCCTGGGCAGCGGCACCGTGGCGGCCCACCTGGTCACCGACCTGGACACCCTCGACAAATTCATCGGCGAGACCCTCAGCCGTTTCCTGGTGGCGATGCTGACCCTGGTGGGCACCGCCGGGATCCTGGTGTGGATGCACTGGAAACTGGCGCTGCTGATCCTGCTGTTCAACCCGCTGGTGATCTACGCCACGGTGCAACTGGGCAAGCGGGTCAAACACCTCAAGAAGCTGGAGAACGACAGTACCTCGCGCTTCACCCAGGCCTTGACCGAAACCCTGGATGCCATCCAGGAAGTGCGCGCCGGCAACCGCCAGGGTTATTTCCTTGGCCGATTGGGGATGCGTGCCAAGGAGGTCCGCGATTACGCCGTGAATTCGCAGTGGAAAACCGACGCTTCGAACCGCGCCAGTGGTTTGCTGTTCCAGTTCGGCATCGATATTTTTCGCGCGGCGGCCATGCTCACCGTGGTGTTTTCCGACCTGTCCATCGGCCAGATGCTGGCGGTGTTCAGCTACCTCTGGTTCATGATCGGCCCGGTCGAGCAGCTGTTGAACCTGCAATACGCCTATTACGCGGCCGGCGGCGCCTTGAACCGGATCAACGAACTGCTGGCCCGGGCCGACGAGCCCCAGTACACGGGGGGCGTCGATCCGTTCAAGGGCCGTGACACCGTGGGCATCGAAATCCAGGGGTTGAGTTTCGGTTACGGCGAGGAGCTGGTGCTCGACCAGTTGAACCTGTCCATTTCGCCGGGCGAGAAAGTCGCCATCGTCGGGGCCAGTGGCGGCGGCAAGAGCACCTTGGTGCAGTTGCTGCTGGGGCTGTACACGCCACAGTCGGGCAGCATTCGTTTTGGCGGCGCCACGCAGCAGGAGATCGGCCTGGAAACCATTCGGGAGAATGTTGCAGTGGTGTTGCAACATCCGGCACTGTTCAACGACACGGTACGGGCCAACCTGGCCATGGGGCGTGAGTGCAGCGACGACGACTGCTGGCGGGCATTGGAAATCGCCCAGCTCGACGCCACGGTACGGGCGCTGCCCCAGGGCCTGGAAAGCGTTGTAGGGCGTTCCGGGGTTCGGTTGTCGGGCGGACAGCGCCAACGGCTGGCCATCGCCCGCATGGTACTGGCCGACCCACGGGTGGTGATTCTCGACGAAGCCACCTCGGCATTGGATGCGGCCACCGAGTACAACCTTCACCAGGCACTGGCGCGCTTTTTGAGCGCACGCACCACGTTGATCATCGCCCACCGGCTTTCGGCGGTGAAGCAGGCCGATCGGGTGTTGGTGTTCGACGGTGGTCAAATCGCCGAAGACGGCGACCATTTGCAGTTGATTGCCGACGGGGGCCTTTACGCTCGACTCTACGGTCATTTGCAACAGATACAACAGCCTTGAGTTTCCCGCCGTTTTCTGTGCTTAGTATCGGAAAAAACAGGCAAACACGTCGATTCTTCCAAATTCCACGCAAAGATCTCTTCATCCATCCATTCTATGGGGCGAAAACTAGCCTAGGCTGTTGAGTCAGGAGCGGAATTCTCGCGGGTGTTCGTTCGGCAGTACCTGTGCAAGGGACCTCATGAAGCAAAAGCAGACTCTCGGAACACCACGGCTGCTGGGCATCGTCTGGCCCTTTATTGCCGTTGTGCTATTTCAGGCATTGCTTGGCGGCGTCAGCCTTTACGTGCTTTCCGCCGTCCGCGGCTATGTAGCGGGGGAGAGTCTCTGGTCCAAGGGCCAGAAAGACGCCATCTATTACCTCAACCTCTACGCCGACAGCCGCGACGAGGCGATTTTCCACAAATACCAGCAAGCCATCGCCGTACCCGAGGGCGGCCATGAACTGCGGGTCGCGCTGGACCGCGAACCGCCGAACCTGGAAGCGGCACGGGCCGGGATCCTCAAGGGCGGCAATCACCCGGACGATGTGGCCAGCCTGATCTGGCTTTATCTGAACTTCCGTCACTTCAGTTACCTGGAAGAAGCCATCGATCTCTGGACGGTGGGCGATGGCTATCTGACCGAACTGGATAACGTCGCCCGGCAGATGCACGGCAGTATTGTCGCGGGCCAGGCGTCAGAGGTGGATATTCGCGGCTGGAAGGCCCAGATCTTTGCGATCAACGATTCCGTCACCCCGGCTGCCAAGGCGTTCAGCGACGCATTGGGCGAGGGCTCGCGCTTCATCCTGAGGCTCTTGCTGGTGACCAATTTCGCCACCGCCCTGGGGTTGATCGTCCTGGCGTTGTTGCGTACCCATAAACTGCTGGCCCAGCGGCAGGTGTTCGCCAATGCGCTGCAGATGGAGAAAGAGCGGGCACAGATCACCCTGCAATCCATCGGCGATGGGGTGATTACCACCGACGTGGAGGGGGCCATCGCCTACATGAACCCCGCCGCCGAAGCGATGACGCATTGGAAGGCCGAACACGCCACGGGCTTGCCCCTGGCCGCGCTGTTCAATTTGCTCGATGACAATGCCCAGACCGAAGGACTGACCCTGATCGAGCACATCCTCAGCGGTCGGCTCAGCGGCGCCAGTGAACATTCGAAACTGATCCAGCGCCTGGATGGCAGTACCGTGTCGGTCACCCTGGTGGGCGCGCCGATCCGCCATGCGGGCAAGGTCAGTGGCGCCGTGCTGGTGCTGCATGACATGACCCAGGAGCGGCAATACATCGCCAACCTGTCATGGCAGGCCACCCATGACGCCCTGACGGGCCTGGCCAACCGCCGGGAGTTCGAGTATCGCCTCGAGCAAGCCTTGCACAACCTCACTCGCCAGATCGGGCGCCATGCCTTGATGTTTCTCGACCTGGATCAGTTCAAGCTGGTCAACGACACCTGCGGTCATGCGGCGGGTGACGAATTGTTGCGGCATATCTGCGCCTTGCTGCAGTCAGGGCTGCGGGAAAATGACACCCTGGCCCGGCTGGGTGGCGATGAGTTCGGGATACTGCTGGAGAACTGTTCGCCGGAGGCGGCGGAAAAAATCGCTGAAGGGCTGCGCCAGACCGTGCAAAACCTGCACTTTGTCTGGAAGGGCCGGCCGTTCGTGACCACCGTGAGCATCGGCCTGGTGCATATCGCCCAGACCCCGACGACCCTGGAGGCATCCCTGCGGGCTGCCGACATGGCCTGTTACATGGCCAAGGAAAAGGGGCGCAACCGGGTCCAGGTCTATCACGCCGATGACTCGGAGTTGTCCCTGCGCTTTGGCGAGATGGCCTGGGTCCAGCGCTTGCACATGGCCCTGGAGGAAAACCGCTTTTGCCTGTACGCCCAGGAAATCGCCGCGCTGGGGCCGGGCGATCATGGTGGCGGACACATTGAAATCCTGTTGCGCCTGCATGACGAAGCCGGGCGGATGATCCTGCCGGACAGCTTCATTCCCGCGGCGGAACGCTACGGGCTGATGACGTCCCTGGACCGTTGGGTGGTGGAGAATGTCTTCAAGATCATCCGCCGGTGCCTGAATGAATCGCGGCAGGGGCCCATGGCGATGTGTGCGATTAATCTGTCAGGCACAACTATCGGAGATCAGGCGTTCCTCGACTTCCTGCGTAAACAGTTCGTGGCCTACTCCATTCCGCCGGAAATGATTTGTTTTGAAATTACAGAGACCAGCGCTATTTCGAATTTGGGCAGTGCGATCCGCTTTATCAATGAACTCAAGAGCTTGGGATGCTATTTCTCTCTGGATGACTTTTGCGCCGGAATGTCTTCATTCGCTTACCTGAAACATTTACCTGTAGACTTCTTAAAGATCGACGGGAGTTTCGTAAAGGATATGCTGGACGACCCGATTAACCGTGCAATGGTCGAAGTGATCAATCACATCGGTCACGTCATGGGTAAGCGCACGATTGCCGAGTTTGTTGAAACCGCCCAGATCGAGCAGGCATTGCTGGAGATAGGGGTGGACTACGCTCAGGGGTATGTGATCGAACGCCCGCAATTGTTTACCTGCGACACGTTGCAATGTCGGCCGGCCCGGCCCCAGCCGCTGTTATTCAAGGCCCCCGGCACGTTCCGCTGAAACTCTTGCTGATCCGAGAAAATCACAATCAAAAGGAGCCCGACAGTGATCGACACATTCAACCGAACAGGCCCGCTCATGGACGCCACAAGCTATCCGAAATGGGCACAGCAGCTCATTACCGATTGCAGCGAGAGCAAGCGCCGGGTTGTCGAACACGAACTGTATCAGCGCATGCGCGACAACAAGCTCAGCGCCAAGACCATGCGCCACTACCTCATTGGTGGTTGGCCGGTCGTCGAACAGTTCGCTTTATACATGGCACAGAACCTCACCAAGACCCGCTTTGCCCGCCACCCCGGCGAGGACATGGCGCGTCGCTGGCTGATGCGCAACATTCGTGTCGAACTCAACCATGCCGACTACTGGGTCAACTGGAGCGCCGCCCATGGCGTGACTTTGGAAGACCTGCAAGCCCAACAGGTACCGCCTGAGCTGCATGCCTTGAGCCACTGGTGCTGGCACACCAGTTCCTCGGACTCGTTGATCGTGGCCATCGCCGCGACCAACTACGCCATCGAGGGCGCCACGGGAGAGTGGTCGGCGCTGGTGTGTTCCAACGGTGTCTATGCGGCCGCTTTTGCCGAGGAAGACCGCAAGCGGGCCATGAAGTGGCTGAAGATGCATGCCCAGTACGACGATGCCCATCCTTGGGAAGCCCTGGAAATCATCTGTACGCTGGCGGGGATGAACCCGAGCAAGGCCCTGCAAACGGAGCTGCGCCAGGCCGTGTGCAAGAGCTATGACTACATGTACCTGTTCCTGGAGCGTTGCATGCAGCTGGAACAGGCGGAGCCTGCCAGCAGGGCGTCAGCCACCCGTGAGCGTCTGGCAATGGCCGGTAGCTGATTTCTACCGCTACAGATAGCCATACAACCTGTGGGAGCGAGCCTGCTCGCGAAGAGGTCTGACAGTCGACGGGGAGGTTGACTGCCAGGCCGCTATCGCGGGCAAGCTCGCTCCCACGGTCGTTTTGGATGGGCGCTGGCTTCAGATTCACCCAAAATCCCTATGGGAGCGAGCTTGCTCGCGATAGCGGTGGGTCAGCTCGCGCAGATGTCGGATATGCTGCCGCCATCGCGAGCAAGCTCGGTCCCACACAAGCTCGGTCCCACAATCGTTTTCAGCCGGCCATCGCCAGCCGATTGCGGCCTTCGCGCTTGGCTACGTACAACGCGCTGTCGGCCCTGCGCAGCAGGCTTTCCGAGGATTCCCCCGGTAGCAGGGTGGCGCACCCCAGGCTGACCGTCAGATCGATCCTTGTGCCTGCGGCGAAGTAATCCTGGGTCTGGGCGGCATGACGCAGTCGTTCACCGACCATCGCCGCCGCATCCCGACTGGTATTGGCCAGCAGGATCAGAAACTCTTCACCACCGAACCTGAACACCATGTCCACATTGCGCAGTTGGCCCTTGATCGACTCGGCCACGGCCTTGAGCACTTCGTCGCCAACACCGTGACCATGGTTGTCGTTGATGCGCTTGAAATGATCGATATCGAGCATCAGCACCGACAAGGGTTGCGAATGACGCTTGGCCATGTCGATTTCCCGCATCAGGGTCTGGTCCATGGCGATGCGGTTGCCGGTACCGGTCAGCGGATCGCGCAGGGCGCTTTGGGTCGCGGCGCGGTAGAGCAGCGCGTTGCGCAGCGGATACAGCAGCGTCGACATGATGGATTCGAGGTCGCTCTGTTCCGCCTCGGAGAAACGTTGGTTACGACGGAATACCAGCTCACCCAGGTGTTCGCCTTCATGGCTGAGGTTATAGCTGAGGGTGTGATGCCCGCGTTGCCCGAACTCCAGGCGCAGATCACTGGCTTTGTGCTGATAAGCCAACGCATCCAGGGGCACCAGTCGCTGGATTTCCCGGAAAAACAGGCCCAGGATCCGCTGCGGCTCCAGGCTGGTCTGTAGTTGCTGGCTCAATTGCTGGCGCAATTGCGACAGACTGACGGAGCGTGCAGGGAGCGGCGATGGCCGAGCCAGGCCCAAACGCTGCAATTTGGCGCTGTCGAAATCGAACGCGTTGATCTGGTTGGGCGTTTTCATATGGCGTTAGCCCCTAAGCTAAATCTGTCCCGCAGGTTGGGTGCGGCGGCTTTGGGCTGCACGTCGTACTGGTCCTTCAGTCCCATAGGACAACTGATTTGAGTTTAGTCCGCTTTCCATGGCAGGCATAAGTCTCGTCTCACCGTCCATTACCTGCCGAACATGGCATGTTTGAAGAGGTTAGAGCGAAAGTCGTGCCATTCGGTTCACTTCCGTAAAAACCGATTAGGAATCAATGAATTGATAGCGAGTCACGAATGCAGGGCGACGTGGACTTGGCGGTTCGCCTGGTTTGGCGTCGACCGGGGCCGGCATCGCGACGGTAAATCGTCGCGATGCCGGCTTCATTATTGTGCGTTGAACGCCTGACCGTTGACGCCGGTGCTGTCCGGGCCCATGAGGTACAGGTAGACCGGCATGATCGCTTCGGGCGTCGGATTGTTGAGCGGGTTTTCTCCCGGATAGGCCTGGGCGCGCATGCTGGTGCGGGTGGCGCCGGGGTTGATGCTGTTGGCGCGCACAGCGGCGACGGTATCGACTTCGTCGGCCAGGGTCTGCATCAGTCCCTCGGTGGCGAACTTGGACACGCCATAGGCGCCCCAGTAGGCCCGGCCCTTGCGGCCGACGCTGCTGGAGGTGAACACCACGGACGCATCCTTGGACAGCTTGAGCAGCGGCAGCAAGGTGCTGGTGAGCATGAACATCGCGTTCACGTTGACGTGCATCACCCGCATGAAGTTCTCCCCGGACAACTGTTCCAGTGGGGTGCGTGGGCCGATGATCGAGGCGTTGTGCAACAAGCCGTCCAGATGACCGAACTCGGTTTCGATCATCGCCGCCAGTTCATCGTATTGATGAGGCAGTGCGGTTTCGAGGTTGAACGGGATCACCGCTGGCTGCGGATGACCGGCCGCTTCGATTTCATCGTAGACCTGGGTCAGGTTGGCTTCGGTCTTGCCCAGCAGCAGTACGGTGGCACCGTGGGCGGCGTAGGTTTTCGCCGCTGCGGCACCGATCCCGCGACCGGCGCCGGTGACCAGGATCACCCGGCCATTGAGCAGGTCGGGACGGGCGGAATAATCAAACATAAAAAACCTCAACAAATCAATCTGTTGGCAGAAGCTGTAGTGGCGAGGGGATTGAGCCCCGCTGTTGGGAGCAGGCTGTGGGAGCAAAGCTTGCTCGCGAAACAGGCACCTCGATTCCTGAACGACCGCATCGCCTTCATCGCGGGCAAGCCTTGCTCCCACATAAATCCCTTCATCACAAGACCGTCACATCAGCAACTGCACAACGCGTTATCTAGCACTTCACGGAGCGCCGAGGGGTGGTCGATCACCACATCCGCGCCCCAATGATTCGGGTTGTCGTCCGGGTGGATATAGCCGTAGGTCACCGCGCAGGTCTTGGTGCCGGCGCTGCGACCGGACTCGATATCCCGCAGGTCATCGCCCACGAACAGCACGCTGGCCGGGTCCAGGTCGAGCATCTTGCAGGCCAGGGTCAGCGGTTCCGGGTCCGGCTTGCTGTTTTTCACGTGGTCAGGGCAGATCAGCACTTTCGAACGCTCGGCCAGGCCCAGTTGCTGCATGATCGGTTCGGCGAAACGCACGGGTTTGTTGGTGACCACACCCCAGATCAGGTTGGCCGCTTCGATATCGGCCAACACTTCGGCCATGCCGTCGAACAGGTGGCTGTGGACCGCACAACCCTTGAGGTAGCGGTCGAGGAATTCCTGGCGCAGCTCCTCGAACCCTGGTGATTCCGGGTCCATGGAAAAGGTCACCGCGACCATCGCCCGGGCGCCGCCGGAAATCTCGTCGCGAATGTGCTGGGTGTTCATGGGTGGCAAGCCACGGTCGGCGCGCATGGCCTGGCAGATAGCGATGAAGTCCGGCGCGGTGTCGAGCAGCGTGCCATCCATGTCGAAGAGAACCGCTTTGAGACGCATCGCCTTACTCCTCGCGCAGGGTCTGGATCATGTAGTTGACGTCAACGTCGGCGGCCAGCTTGTAATGCTTGGTCAGCGGGTTGTAGGTCAGGCCGATGATGTCCTTGACGGTCAGCCCGGCCGCGCGGCTCCAGGCGCCCAGTTCGGAGGGGCGGATGAATTTCTTGAAGTCGTGAGTGCCCCGTGGCAACAGCTTCATGATGTATTCGGCGCCAATGATGGCGAACAGGTAGGCTTTCGGGTTGCGGTTGATGGTGGAGAAGAACACCTGGCCGCCCGGCTTGACCATGCGGAAGCAGGCGCGGATGACCGAGGACGGGTCCGGCACGTGTTCGAGCATTTCCAGGCAGGTGACCACGTCGAATTGGCCGGGCATTTCTTCGGCCAGGGCTTCGGCAGTGATCTGCCGGTATTCCACGCTGACGCCCGACTCCAATTGATGCAGTTGCGCCACCGCCAGCGGCGCTTCGCCCATGTCGATGCCCATCACCGTCGCCCCGCGCTGGGCCATGGCCTCACTGAGGATGCCGCCACCGCAACCGACGTCGAGGACCTTCTTGCCGGCCAGGTGGACCCGTTCGTCAATCCAGTTGACCCGCAGCGGGTTGATGTCGTGCAGCGGTTTGAATTCGCTTTCACGGTCCCACCAGCGATGGGCCAGGGCTTCGAATTTGGCGATTTCGGCGTGGTCGACGTTGCTCATGTGCAGATCCTCGAAAAGCTTGAAAAATCAGATGCCCCGAGCCGCGGCTCCAGGGGCGTGGTCATTCGTTGTGGCCGCTGATGCGCCGACCCCAGGCCTGGGCCGTGGCGATCAGTGTCGGTTCGTCCATGCGGGTCAGCCGGCCATCCTCCAGTAACGGCTTGCCGCCTACCCAAAGGTGTTTGACGCAATCGCGGCCGGTGGCATAAATCAGTTGCGACACTGGGTCGTAGATCGGTTGCTGGGCCAGGCCTGACAGATCGAAGGCCACCAGGTCGGCGGCCTTGCCGACTTCCAGGGAGCCGACGGTCGCTTCGATGCCCAGCGCCCGGGCGCCGTTGAGCGTGGCCATGCGCAGCGCCCGATGGGCATCCAGGGCCGTGGCCGAGCCGGCGACGGCCTTGGCCAGCAGGGCGGCGGTGCGGGTTTCGCCGAGCAGGTCCAGGTCGTTGTTGCTCGCCGCACCGTCGGTACCGAGGGCGACATTGACGCCGGCTTGCCACAGGCGCTCCACCGGGCAGAAACCGCTGGCCAGCTTCAGGTTCGATTCCGGGCAATGGATCACGCTGCAATTGCTTTCTACCAGCAGGGCCTGGTCCTCGTCGCTGATCTGAGTCATGTGCACGGCCTGGAAGCGTGGCCCCAGCAGGCCAAGACGTGCCAGGCGAGCCATTGGCCGCTCAGCGGTGTTATCCACAGCCTGCTGCACTTCGAAGGCGGTTTCATGAACATGCATATGAATGGCCGCGTCCAGTTCCTCGGCGATCACGCGGATTTTCTCCAGGTTCTCGTCCCCCACCGTGTAGGGCGCGTGCGGGCCGAATGCCACTTTGATCCGCGGATGGTGCTTGAGGTCGCCAAACAATTCGATGCCCTGACGAATGGCGTCGTCGGCGCTGGCGGCACCGGGGATCGGAAAATCGAGGATCGGAATGGCGATTTGCGCGCGAATACCGCTGTCGTGGACGCACTCGCTGGCGATCTTGGGGTAGAAATACATGTCGGAGAAGCAGGTGATGCCACCCTTGATCTGCTCGGCGATCGCCAGGTCGGTACCATCCCGGACGAAATCTTCATCGACCCATTTGGCTTCAGCCGGCCAGATGTGCTGTTCCAGCCAGGTCATCAAGGGCAGGTCGTCGGCCAGGCCGCGAAACAGGGTCATGGCCGCGTGGCCGTGGGCGTTGATCAGGCCGGGGGTGAGCAGCATGCCGGGCAGTTCACGGACCTCGGTGGCGTCACACTTCAGGGCCTCTGCCCGTGGACCGATGAACACGATGCAACCGTCGCGAATGCCCAGGCCATGGTCCTTGAGCACTACACCGGCGGGTTCGACAGGTACCAACCAGGTCGGCAGCAATAATAAGTCGAGCGCAACGACAGGCTTGGGCATCGTGGAACGGCTCCATGGGGTATAAAGGATGGCGAAGTATACCCGAGCGTCTTCGCGGAGGGATCGCTATAATCGGCGGCTTTGTTCATGAGTACGGGGTGAAGGATGCGCGATCGACTATTGGCTGCGGAGAAGGTGAAGGCCATCGATTGGCGTGATGGCGTCCTGTACCTGCTGGACCAGCGTAGCTTGCCGTTCGAGGAACGCTGGATCGCCTGCACCCGTATCGCCGATGTGGCCGAGGCCATTGGCTCGATGGCCGTGCGCGGTGCGCCGGTCATCGGCATCAGTGCGGCGTACGGCGTGGTGCTGGCGGCGCGGGCCAGGATGGCCGAAGGCGGCGATTGGCAAGCGGCCCTGGAGGCCGATTTTGCCTTGCTGGCCGCAGCCCGGCCGACGGCGGCGAACCTTTTCTGGGCGCTGGATCGAATGCGCGACCGGCTGGGGCGCTTGAAAGAGCATGCCGAGCCGCTGGCGGTGCTCGAGGCTGAAGCCATCGCGATCCACGTGAGCGATCGCGAAGCCAACCTGACCATGGCCCAGTTGGGGGTCGACCTGATCCGCAAGCACCAGGGCAACGCCCAGGCCATTCTCACCCATGGCAACACCGGCGCCTTGGCCTCCGGCGGTTTTGGCACGGCCTTGGGGGTTATCCGGGGGGCGTATATCGAGGGCATGGTGGAATGCGTCTATGCCGATGAAACCCGGCCGTGGCTGCAAGGCTCGCGCCTGACGGCATGGGAACTGGCCCGGGAAGGCATTCCGGTGACCCTCAACGCCGATTCCGCCGCTGCCCATATCATGAAGACCAAGGGTGTGACCTGGGTGATCGTCGGTGCCGATTGCATCGCCGCCAATGGCGACGTGGCGAACAAGATCGGCACTTATCAACTGGCGGTCTGTGCCATGCACCATGGTGTGCGCTTCATGGTGGTGGCACCGAGCTCGATCATCGACATGAGCCTGGTCAGCGGTGAAGACATTCCGACGGAGGAGCGCGACGGGCGTGAACTGCTGGAAATCGGCGGCAGGAGGCTCGGCGCGGAGGTGGGCGCCTTCAACCCGGTCTTCGATATCACCCCGGCGGATCTGATCGACGTCATCGTCACGGAGAAGGGCATCATCGAGCGCCCGGACACCGCGAAGCTGGCACAGTTGATGTGCCGCAAGCGGTTGCACTGATGGTTCGTGCTGCCTGACCTGTCGCCATCGCGAGCAAGCTCGCTCCCACATTGGATCGGGTCGTGGCCGAAATCTCGAGCATGCAAAGATCCCTGTGGGAGCGAGTTTGCTCGCGATGAGGCCCTTGAAGGCAACAAATCCCTTGCATTTTGCCCCTGAATCTCCATCCACAGCGCTTCTAAGCCCCTCTGGTCCCATATCAGCCTGTCACCGGTCAACTAACTACGCACCATGCGCATCTGGGGGATAGGTGCGTGGCGGCTCTTGTGATAACATCCGGCGGTTTCCAGGGCTGCCTCGCGAGGTGGCCTTTACTGCGCAGATCCATGGCATAACTCGTTGATTTGTCGTAAGTCGCTGCACGGCATTTGTTCTGCAGCGGCGAGCTTCGTTCGTCCCATCTGGATGTGACGAGGTTTCACCAGAAAAAGGAATCAGGCTTCTCATGGGCGAACTGGCCAAAGAAATCCTCCCGGTCAATATCGAAGACGAGCTGAAACAGTCCTACCTCGACTACGCAATGAGCGTAATCGTCGGGCGGGCGCTGCCGGATGCGCGCGATGGCTTGAAGCCCGTGCACCGGCGCGTGCTGTTCGCGATGAGCGAGCTGGGCAACGACTTCAACAAGCCGTACAAGAAATCCGCCCGTGTCGTCGGCGACGTGATCGGTAAGTATCACCCCCACGGCGACACTGCCGTGTACGACACCATCGTTCGTATGGCGCAACCCTTCTCCTTGCGCTACCTGCTGGTAGACGGCCAGGGCAACTTCGGTTCGGTGGACGGCGACAACGCCGCGGCCATGCGATACACCGAAGTGCGCATGACCAAGCTGGCTCACGAGCTGCTGGCCGACCTGCACAAGGAAACCGTGGACTGGGTGCCGAACTACGACGGCACCGAAATGATCCCGGCGGTCATGCCGACCCGTATCCCGAACCTGCTCGTCAACGGCTCCAGCGGTATCGCCGTGGGCATGGCGACCAACATCCCGCCGCACAACCTCGGTGAAGTCATCGACGGTTGCCTGGCGCTCATCGACAATCCCGAGCTGACCGTCGATGAGCTGATGCAATACATCCCCGGTCCGGACTTCCCGACCGCTGCGATCATCAACGGTCGCGCCGGCATCATCGAAGCCTACCGTACCGGCCGTGGCCGCATTTACATGCGCGCCCGCTCGACGGTGGAAGACATCGACAAGGTCGGCGGCCGCCAGCAGATCGTCATCACCGAACTGCCGTACCAGCTGAACAAGGCTCGCCTGATCGAGAAGATCGCCGAGCTGGTGAAAGAGAAGAAGCTCGAAGGCATCACCGAGCTGCGTGACGAGTCCGACAAGGATGGCATGCGTGTCGTGATCGAGCTGCGCCGTGGCGAAGTGCCTGAGGTGATCCTCAACAATCTCTACGCCCAGACCCAGCTGCAAAGCGTGTTCGGCATCAACATCGTTGCGCTGATCGACGGCCGTCCGCGGATCCTGAACCTCAAGGACCTGCTGGAAGCCTTCGTGCGTCACCGTCGCGAAGTGGTCACCCGTCGCACGGTGTTCGAACTGCGCAAGGCTCGCGAGCGCGGCCATATTCTCGAAGGCCAGGCCGTCGCCCTGTCGAACATCGACCCGGTGATCGCCTTGATCAAGGCCTCGCCAACCCCGTCGGAAGCCAAGGAAGCGCTGATCAGCACCCCTTGGGAGTCCACCGCGGTGGTGGCGATGGTGGAGCGCGCTGGCGCCGATTCGTGCCGCCCGGAGAACCTCGACCCGCAATACGGCCTGCGCGAAGGCAAGTACTTCCTGTCCCCGGAGCAGGCGCAAGCCATCCTGGAACTGCGCCTGCACCGCCTGACCGGCCTCGAGCACGAGAAGCTGCTGGCCGAGTACCAGGAAATCCTCAACCAGATCGGCGAGCTGATCCGCATCCTCAACAGCGCTACGCGCCTGATGGAAGTGATCCGCGAAGAGCTGGAAGTGATCCGCGCCGAGTACGGCGACGTACGCCGCACCGAGATTCTCGATGCGCGCCTGGACCTGACCCTGGGTGACATGATCCCGGAAGAAGAGCGCGTGGTGACCATTTCCCACGGCGGCTACGCCAAGACCCAGCCGCTGGCCGCCTACCAGGCCCAGCGTCGCGGCGGCAAGGGCAAGTCCGCGACTGGCGTCAAGGACGAGGACTACATCGCTCACCTGCTGGTCGCCAACAGCCACACCACGCTGCTGCTGTTCTCCAGCAAGGGCAAGGTGTACTGGCTCAAGACCTACGAAATCCCGGAAGCGTCCCGTGCCGCCCGTGGCCGTCCGCTGGTCAACCTGTTGCCGCTGGACGATGGTGAATACATCACCACCATGTTGCCGGTGGAAGAGTACACCGAGGGTCACTACATCTTCATGGCCACCGCCAACGGAACCGTGAAGAAGACCCCGCTGGAGTCCTTCAGCCGTCAGCGCAGCGTCGGTCTGATCGCCCTGGAACTGGACGAAGGTGACGTGCTGATCTCCGCCGCCATCACCGACGGCGAGCGTGAGGTCATGCTGTTCTCCGACGGCGGCAAGGTCACTCGCTTCAAGGAATCCGACGTTCGGGCCATGGGCCGTACCGCTCGCGGTGTGCGCGGCATGCGCCTGCCGGAAGGCCAGAAGCTGATTTCCATGCTGATCCCCGAAGAAGGCAGCCAGATCCTCACCGCTTCGGCTCGTGGTTATGGCAAGCGCACGGCCATCAGCGAGTTCCCCGAGTACAAGCGTGGCGGCCAGGGTGTGATCGCCATGGTCAGCAACGAGCGTAACGGTCGCCTGGTCGGTGCGGTCCAGGTGCTCGATGGCGAGGAGATCATGTTGATCTCCGACCAGGGCACCCTGGTGCGCACGCGGGTCGCCGAAGTGTCGAGCCTGGGTCGTAACACCCAGGGCGTGACGCTGATCAAGCTGGCCAGCGACGAAACGCTGGTCGGGCTTGAGCGGGTCCAGGAACCGTCGGAGGTTGAAGGCGAGGAGTTGGACGGCGAGGAAGGCGTGGCGTTCGACGGTACCCTCGGTGCCGATGTCGACGACGCTGTCGGCGACCAACCGCTCGACGCTGCCGCAGACGAAGAAGAACCGCAGGACTAAGCGGACACGCAGGGGGCGGATGAAGATTCGCCCCCTTGTTGTTTGTTCCTTTTGAAAATTTGCGACTTGGCGTTGAACAAGAGCAGGATCGTTCCCGCGCTCTGCGTGGGAATGCCGCTCGGGACGCTCCGCGTCCCATGACGCAGAGCGTCATTAGATGCATTCCCACGCAGAGCGTAGGAACGATCATCCGTAGACCAAAAGATTTATGTGACCACCAAATCAGAGCGAGATTGGATGTGAGCAAGAGAGCCTATAACTTCTGTGCCGGCCCGGCGGCGCTTCCTGAAGCGGTCCTGAAGCGTGCCCAGGGTGAACTTCTCGACTGGCACGGCAAGGGCCTGTCGGTCATGGAAATGAGCCATCGCAGCGATGAGTTCGTGTCCATTGCCACCAAGGCCGAGCAGGACTTGCGTGATCTGCTGAACATCCCGTCCAACTACAAGGTGCTGTTCCTGCAAGGCGGCGCGAGCCAGCAGTTCGCCCAGATCCCGCTGAACCTGCTGCCGGAAAACGGCAAGGCCGACTACATCGACACCGGCATCTGGTCGCAGAAAGCCATCGAAGAAGCTTCGCGCTACGGTCACGTTAACGTGGCCGCCACCGCCAAGCCCTACGACTATTTCGCGATTCCCGGCCAGAACGAGTGGAACCTGTCCAAGGACGCGGCCTACGTTCACTACGCACCGAACGAAACCATCGGCGGCCTGGAATTCAACTGGATCCCGGAAACGGGCGACGTGCCATTGGTGGCCGACATGTCCTCGGACATTCTCTCGCGCCCTGTGGATATCTCCCGTTTCGGCATGATCTACGCGGGTGCCCAGAAGAACATCGGCCCAAGCGGCATCCTGGTCAGCATCATCCGTGAAGACTTGCTGGGGCGTGCCCGCTCCCTGTGCCCGACCATGCTCAACTACAAGGTCGCGGCCGACAACGGCTCGATGTACAACACCCCGCCGACCCTGGCCTGGTACCTGTCGGGCCTGGTGTTCGAATGGCTGAAGGAGCAGGGCGGTGTCGAAGCCATCGGCAAGCTCAACGAAGTGAAGCAGCGCACGCTGTATGACTTCATCGACGCCAGCGGCCTCTATAGCAACCCGATCAACAAGACCGATCGCTCGTGGATGAACGTGCCGTTCCGCCTGGCCGATGACCGTCTCGACAAACCATTCCTGGCTGGCGCCGACGAGCGCGGCCTGCTGAACCTCAAGGGCCACCGTTCGGTCGGTGGCATGCGCGCCTCCATCTACAACGCCGTCGACATCAACGCCGTCAATGCGTTGATCGCCTACATGGCAGAGTTCGAGAAGGAACATGGCTGATGTCTGAGCAAGAACTCAAGGCGCTGCGCCTGCGTATCGATGCCCTGGACGAAAAGGTCCTGGAGCTGATCAGCGAGCGCGCGCGCTGCGCCCAGGAAGTCGCCCGGGTGAAGATGGCCTCCCTGGCCGAAGGCGAAGTGCCGGTGTTCTATCGCCCCGAGCGTGAAGCGCAGGTGCTCAAGCGTGTCATGGAGCGCAACAAGGGGCCGCTGGGCAACGAAGAGATGGCGCGTCTGTTCCGCGAAATCATGTCTTCGTGCCTGGCCCTCGAGCAGCCGCTGAAAGTCGCCTACCTGGGCCCGGAAGGCACCTTCACCCAGGCCGCGGCCATGAAGCACTTCGGTCACGCCGTGATCAGCAAGCCGATGGCGGCCATTGACGAAGTGTTCCGTGAAGTGGCTGCCGGCGCGGTGAATTTTGGCGTGGTGCCGGTGGAGAACTCCACTGAAGGCGCGGTCAACCACACGCTGGACAGCTTCCTCGAGCACGACATGGTGATCTGCGGCGAAGTCGAGTTGCGCATCCACCACCACCTGCTGGTGGGCGAGAACACCAAGACCGACAGCATCAGCCGGATCTATTCCCACGCCCAGTCGTTGGCCCAGTGCCGCAAGTGGCTGGACGCCCACTATCCGAACGTCGAGCGCGTGGCGGTATCGAGCAACGCCGAGGCGGCCAAGCGGGTCAAGGGCGAGTGGAACTCGGCGGCGATTGCTGGCGATATGGCGGCCGGCCTCTATGGGTTGACGCGCCTGGCGGAAAAAATCGAGGATCGCCCGGACAACTCCACGCGATTCCTGATGATCGGCAGCCAGGAAGTCCCGCCGACCGGCGACGACAAGACTTCGATCATCGTTTCCATGAGCAACAAGCCCGGCGCGCTCCATGAACTGCTGGTGCCGTTCCATGACAACGGTATCGACCTGACGCGGATCGAGACCCGTCCGTCGCGCAGCGGTAAATGGACCTACGTGTTCTTCATCGATTTCGTCGGCCACCACCGCGATCCGCTGGTAAAAGGTGTGCTGGAGAAAATCAGTCAGGAAGCAGTGGCACTCAAGGTGCTGGGTTCCTACCCCAAAGCAGTTCTTTAAGGGCGGATAGCAAATGAGTGGCAACTTCCTCGCTCTGGCTCAGCCAGGCGTGCAACAACTCTCGCCTTACGTTCCGGGCAAGCCCGTGGACGAACTGGCCCGTGAGCTGGATCTGGATCCGGCCAGCATCGTCAAGTTGGCGAGCAACGAAAACCCGTTGGGCGCGAGCCCCAAGGCATTGGCGGCGATCCGCGACGAACTGGCCGAGCTAACCCGTTACCCCGATGGCAATGGCTTTGCACTCAAGAGCCTGCTGGCCGAGCGCTGTGGTGTCGAGCTGAACCAAGTGACGCTGGGCAATGGTTCCAACGACATCCTTGAGCTGGTCGCTCGTGCGTACCTGGCGCCAGGTCTCAACGCGGTGTTCAGCGAGCACGCGTTCGCGGTTTACCCGATCGCGACCCAGGCCGTCGGCGCGGATGCCCGTGTGGTTCCCGCCAAGGACTGGGGGCACGACCTGCCAGCCATGCTGGCCGCCATCGACGCCAACACCCGCGTGGTTTTCATTGCCAACCCGAACAACCCGACCGGCACCTGGTTCGATGCCCAGGCCCTGGATGACTTCCTGCAGGACGTGCCCGCGCACGTGCTGGTGGTGTTGGACGAGGCTTACATCGAATACGCCGAAGGCAGTGATTTGCCCGATGGGCTGGACTTCCTCGCGGCGTACCCGAACCTGCTGGTTTCGCGCACCTTCTCCAAAGCCTATGGCCTGGCCTCGCTGCGGGTCGGCTACGGCCTGTCCACTGCCGTGGTGGCCGATGTGCTGAACCGCGTGCGTCAGCCGTTCAACGTCAACAGCTTCGCCCTGACCGCCGCCTGTGCGGCCTTGCAGGATGAAGCCTACCTGGCTGAAAGTCGTCGCCTCAACGCGGCCGGCATGCTGCAGTTGGAAGCGGGGCTGCGTGAGCTGGGCCTGGGCTGGATTCCATCCAAAGGCAATTTCATTTGCATCGACCTGGGGCGTGTCGCCGCGCCGGTGTACCAGGGGCTGTTGCGCGAAGGTGTGATCGTGCGTCCGGTGGCCAATTACGGCATGCCGAACCACTTGCGCGTCACCATCGGCCAGCCGGCGGAAAACAGCCGTTTCCTCGAGGCGTTGAGCAAGGTCCTGGTTCGTGGTTGATGTCACTTCGCTGCAACCTGCTGCCCCTATGATCGGTCGCCTGGTGGTGGTCGGCCTGGGGTTGATCGGCGGTTCGTTCGCCAAGGGCTTGCGTGAAAGCGGCCTGTGCCGCGAGGTGGTCGGTGTCGACCTGGATCCGCAGTCGCGCAAGCTGGCCGTGGAGCTGGGTGTGGTCGATCGCTGCGAGGATGACCTGGCGATCGCTTGTCAGGGCGCGGACGTGATCCAGCTGGCAGTGCCGATCCTGGCCATGGAAAAACTGCTGGCACGCCTGGCGAGCATGAATTTGGGGCAAGCGATCCTGACCGATGTCGGCAGCGCCAAGGGCAACGTCGTGCGCGCCGCCACCGAGGCGTTCGGCGGGATGCCGGCGCGCTTCGTGCCCGGTCATCCGATTGCCGGTTCCGAGCAGAGCGGGGTGGAAGCTTCCAACGGCGAACTGTTTCGTCGTCACAAAGTGATTCTCACGCCGCTGGACCAGACGGATCCAGCCGCGCTGGCGGTGGTGGACCGTTTGTGGCGCGAACTGGGTGCCGATGTCGAGCACATGCAGGTCCAGCGTCACGATGAAGTATTGGCCGCCACCAGCCATTTGCCGCACCTGTTGGCGTTCGGCCTGGTGGATTCATTGGCCAAACGCAATGAAAATCTTGAGATCTTCCGTTACGCTGCCGGCGGTTTCCGCGATTTCACGAGAATCGCCGGAAGCGACCCGGTCATGTGGCACGACATCTTCCTCGCCAACCGCGAAGCTGTCTTGCGCACACTCGATACATTTCGCAGCGACCTCGACGCCTTGCGCGACGCGGTCGATGCAGGGGACGGGCACCAATTGCTGGGCGTTTTCACGCGCGCCAGGGTGGCCCGCGAGCATTTCAGTAAAATCCTGGCCCGTCGGGCCTATGTGGACGCTATGAACTCCAACGATCTGATTTTCCTGGCACAACCTGGTGGCTCCCTGAGTGGGCGTATTCGTGTACCGGGCGATAAATCGATTTCCCACCGTTCGATCATGCTCGGCTCCCTGGCCGAAGGCGTGACCGAGGTGGAAGGCTTCCTTGAGGGCGAAGACGCCCTGGCGACGCTGCAAGCGTTTCGCGACATGGGGGTGGTCATCGAAGGTCCGCACCACGGTCGCGTGACCATCCATGGTGTCGGCCTGCACGGCCTCAAGCCTGCCCCGGGGCCGATCTACCTGGGTAACTCCGGGACTTCGATGCGTCTGTTGTCCGGCTTGTTGGCTGCGCAGGACTTCGACAGCACCCTGACCGGCGACGCCTCGCTGTCCAAGCGCCCGATGAATCGTGTCGCCAACCCGTTGCGGGAAATGGGCGCAGTCATCGAGACGGCCGCCGACGGTCGTCCGCCGATGACCATCCGCGGTGGCAACAAGCTCAAGGGCCTGACCTACACCATGCCGATGGCCAGCGCCCAGGTGAAATCCTGCCTGCTGCTGGCCGGTCTCTACGCCGAGGGCAAGACCACCGTCACCGAGCCGGCCCCGACCCGCGACCACACTGAGCGCATGCTGCGCGGCTTCGGCTACCCGGTCACGGTGGACGGCGCCACGGCGTCCGTCGAGTCTGGTAATAAGCTGACCGCGACCCACATCGAAGTGCCAGGCGATATCTCGTCTTCGGCATTCTTCCTGGTGGCCGCCTCGATCGCCGAAGGCTCCGACTTGGTGCTCGAGCACGTCGGCATCAACCCGACCCGCACCGGTGTGATCGACATCCTGCGCCTGATGGGCGCTGACATTACCTTGGAAAACCAGCGTGAAGTCGGCGGCGAACCCGTAGCGGACCTGCGCGTACGAGCAGCTAAACTCAAGGGTATCGAGATTCCGGAGGCGCTGGTTCCGCTGGCCATCGACGAGTTCCCGGTGCTGTTCGTGGCGGCCGCCTGTGCAGAAGGGCGCACCGTGCTGACTGGCGCCGAAGAGCTGCGGGTCAAGGAGTCGGATCGCATCCAGGTGATGGCTGATGGCTTGCTCACCTTGGGCGTCAAGTGCCAGCCGACGCCGGACGGCATCATCATCGACGGCGGCCAGATCGGCGGCGGCGAAGTCCATGGTCACGGTGATCACCGCATCGCCATGGCCTTCAGTGTTGCGTCTCTGCGCGCCAGCGCGCCGATTCGCATCCATGATTGCGCCAACGTCGCCACCTCGTTCCCGAACTTCCTGGCGCTGTGCGCACAGGTCGGTATTCGCGTAGCACAAGAGGCGCAGTCGTGAACATCAAGGCACCGGTCATCACCATCGATGGCCCAAGCGGTTCGGGCAAGGGCACCGTCGCCGGGATCCTGGCCAGGCAGTTGGGCTGGAACCTGCTCGATTCGGGTGCCTTGTACCGGCTGCTGGCATTCGCCGCCGCCAACCATGGCGTCGACCTGACCAATGAAGAATTGCTCAAGGCGCTGGCGGCTCACCTGGACGTGCAATTCATTGCGGCGACCGATGGCCAGCTCCAGCGCATTATCCTGGAAGGTGACGAAGTCAGTGATGTCATCCGTACCGAAAGCGTGGGCGCCGGGGCCTCCCAGGTCGCCGCGCTGCCAGCGGTGCGCGAAGCGTTGCTGCAACGCCAGCGCGCTTTCCAGGAGCCGCCGGGGCTGGTGGCCGATGGTCGCGACATGGGCACGGTGGTCTTTCCTGACGCGCCGTTGAAGATTTTCCTCACCGCCAGCGCCGAGGAGAGGGCGCGCCGCCGATATTTGCAGTTGAAGGGCAAAGGCGAGGATGTTAGTCTGTCGAGTCTGCTAGATGAGATCCGTGCACGCGACGAGCGTGACACCCAGCGCGCAGTAGCCCCGCTCAAGCCGGCGGCCGACGCGATACAGCTGGATTCAACGGAGTTGTCCATCGATCAGGTGCTGCAACGCATCATGAGCGAGATCGCCATTCGCGATATCGCCGGGTGACCAGGAAGCTTCGCAGGGGACCAGTCATAGTCCTGCGATGCTTCTTTTATATGAAACTAACCCACACCGTCTGGGGTGTGGAGGCGGGCGTATTCTTCGCCCTAATCAACAGGAATTAAAATGAGCGAAAGCTTTGCGGAACTCTTTGAAGAAAGCCTGAAAACCCTGAACCTTCAGGCAGGCTCCATCATCACCGGTGTTATCGTTGATATCGATTACCAAGCTCGCTGGGTAACCGTTCACGCTGGTCTGAAGTCTGAAGCACTCATCCCGCTTGAGCAGTTCTACAACGACGCTGGCGAACTGAACATCAATGTCGGTGACGAAGTTCACGTTGCGCTGGACTCGGTTGAAGATGGCTTTGGTGAAACCAAGCTGTCCCGTGAAAAAGCCAAGCGCGCTGAATGCTGGATCGTTCTGGAAGCGGCTTTCGCAGCTGAGGAAGTGGTCAAGGGCGTTATCAACGGTAAGGTTAAAGGCGGCTTCACTGTCGACGTTAACGGCATCCGTGCGTTCCTGCCAGGTTCCCTGGTTGACGTCCGTCCAGTGCGCGACACCACGCACCTGGAAGGCAAAGAGCTGGAATTCAAGGTCATCAAGCTGGACCAGAAGCGCAACAACGTTGTCGTTTCCCGTCGCAGTGTCCTGGAAGCCGAGAACTCCGCCGAGCGTGAAGCTCTGCTGGAATCGCTGCAGGAAGGCCAACAGGTCAAGGGTATCGTCAAGAACCTCACCGATTACGGCGCATTCGTCGATCTGGGTGGCGTCGATGGTCTGCTGCACATCACCGACATGGCCTGGAAGCGTATCAAGCATCCTTCGGAAATCGTCAACGTTGGCGACGAGATCGATGTCAAGGTTCTGAAGTACGATCGCGAGCGCAATCGTGTTTCCCTGGGCCTCAAGCAACTGGGTGAAGATCCATGGGTTGCTATCAAAGCCCGTTACCCAGAAGGCACCCGCGTCACCGCTCGTGTTACCAACCTCACCGACTACGGCTGCTTCGCTGAGCTGGAAGAAGGCGTTGAAGGCCTGGTACACGTTTCCGAAATGGACTGGACCAACAAGAACATCCACCCTTCGAAAGTCGTACAAGTCGGCGACGAAGTGGAAGTCATGGTTCTGGACATCGACGAAGAGCGTCGTCGTATCTCCCTCGGCATCAAGCAGTGCAAGTCCAACCCATGGGAAGACTTCTCTGGCCAGTTCAACAAGGGCGATAAAATCTCCGGCACCATCAAGTCGATCACCGATTTCGGTATCTTCATTGGTCTGGACGGCGGCATCGACGGTCTGGTTCACCTGTCCGACATCTCCTGGAACGAAGTGGGCGAAGAAGCCGTACGCCGTTTCAAGAAGGGCGACGAGCTGGACACCGTTATCCTGTCGGTTGACCCAGAGCGCGAGCGTATCTCCCTGGGTATCAAGCAACTGGAAAGCGATCCGTTCTCCGAGTACGTTCAAGAGAACGACAAGGGCGCAATCGTTAAGGGCATCGTGAAGGAAGTTGACGCCAAAGGCGCCATCATCACCCTGGCCGACGATATCGAAGCGACTCTGAAAGCCTCCGAAATCAGCCGTGACCGCGTTGAAGACGCGCGCAACGTTCTGAAAGAAGGCGAAGAAGTAGAAGCCAAGATCATCAGCGTTGACCGCAAGAGCCGCGTAATCCAGCTCTCCATCAAGTCGAAAGACGATGCTGAAGAGAAAGAAGCAATCCAGAGCCTGCGCGACAAGCCAGCCGCTGACATTGCTGCTGGTCCTACCACTCTGGGCGACCTGCTGCGTGCACAAATGGAAAAACAGAACTGAGTTCTGTCAGACCATAGAAAAAGGGCGACTTTGGTCGCCCTTTTTTGTGGTTGCGATTTGACGAATATCGCGCAGGGAGATGCAGGTGAGTCTGCTGGGGTTGCTAAGCAGTCCCTGACCCTCTCATCGCATCATTTCCGTCTGACCGGAGATAAGGGTAGAGGTGAAACCATTTCCTTCGGCTGGATGTCTGTTTCTGTAACAGGATCAGTCCTTTAATTGATTTAGCTGGGTCGAAGTGAGACGGTAAACAGTCCGATCCATTCCAAAGGAAATGAATGAAAAAGCTTGTTTTTGTCATGGCAGTCGTGCTGACGTTAGTAGGCTGTACCACTCACGCCAAGACCCGCGCGGTGCGTGGTGTCAGTGGGATTCAAGTGGATTGCTCAGGGCTGGGCTCGGGTTGGGAAAAGTGCCAAAAACGAGCTGCGAAGGAGTGCAAGGGGGCAGGGTACAAAGTCATCACCCGTTCCGATGAGGCCAAGGATGAAGACGAGTTTCCCTTCGGCTTCAATCCGGCCGGTTACTTGACCCGAACGATGCTGGTGATTTGTCGCTGAGTAGGTGCGGCGTTCCATTGCGCTTGTTGCACGAAAATGGAGCGTGTATGACTTTGCGAAGATATGTCAATACGTGGGCTGTTCAAAACCGTCCGGTCATGCTAAAACCTTTGGAGCGATTTTCCTAGCTGCTTGAAAAAGAAGGGAA
Organism: Pseudomonas sp. NFIX10; assembly: GCF_900111955.1. NCBI lineage: Bacteria > Pseudomonadati > Pseudomonadota > Gammaproteobacteria > Pseudomonadales > Pseudomonadaceae > Pseudomonas > Pseudomonas sp. NFIX10. The sequence continues at coordinate 54,703 of NZ_FOKH01000001.1, forward strand.
AAACATGACGAAGTCGGAGTTGATCGAACGCATTGTCACCCATCAAGGGCTTCTCTCATCCAAGGATGTGGAGCTGGCCATCAAGACCATGCTTGAGCAAATGTCCCAATGCCTGGCAACCGGAGATCGCATCGAGATCCGTGGATTCGGCAGCTTTTCCCTCCATTATCGTGCGCCGCGTGTAGGGCGTAACCCGAAGACGGGCCAGTCTGTTAGCCTCGACGGTAAATTCGTTCCGCATTTCAAGCCAGGTAAAGAGCTTCGGGATCGTGTGAACGAAGAGGAGGAAGGGGTTTGACCTTCGTCGTAAAAGGAATGGCTCATGCGTAACCTGAAGCGTATTCTTCTCGCCATATTTATCCTTTTGGTGATTTTGGCTGTCCTCGCCTTTGTACTGGAGAATCAACAGCGGGTTTCACTGTTGTTCCTGGGTTGGGCTGGGCCTCAATTGCCAGTGTCGGCGATTACCGTGATTGCCTTGCTGATCGGTATGCTGTTGGGACCGCTGTTGGGCTGGGTTTTGGCACGTATTAAGCGGGTTTCGCGAAAGCGGCTGGCGTAACAGCGACGCAGATAAGTCCTGCACTTCAGTGTTCCGTCTATCTTCGTTAGTAAATCATTCATTTATCTGTAAAATGTTTCCTTTGAACGATCATGGCTTCTGCCTGCTCGAATCAAAGTGACGAAGCATCGCCGGAGCGATGGCTTTATATGAATGGATTAGACGGCGCCGGATTGGCTGCCCGTCGACGGCTCAAGGGTACGGTTTCGCGTGAAAATTCTAGTTACCGGCGGCGCCGGGTTTATCGGCTCCGCCGTCATTCGCCACATCATCTCTAATACGACTGATTCAGTAATCAACGTCGACAAGCTCACCTACGCCGGTAATCTTGAATCCCTGGCTGAGGTCAGCCAAGACCCGCGTTATGCATTTGAGCGGGTCGACATATGTGATCGCGGCGAAATCGACCGCGTCCTGCGTGAGCATCAACCGGATGCAGTCATGCACCTGGCTGCGGAATCTCATGTGGATCGATCCATCTCCGGGCCGTCCGAATTCATCCAGACCAATATCATCGGCACTTACACTTTGCTGGAGGCGGCACGCCATTACTGGGCGGCCCTGAATGACGCACGTAAAGCCAACTTTCGCTTTCACCACATTTCGACGGATGAAGTTTACGGCGACCTTGAAGGGCCGGAAGATCTCTTCACCGAAACCACGCCGTACCAGCCAAGCTCCCCGTATTCCGCCAGCAAGGCCAGTTCCGACCACTTGGTTCGAGCTTGGGCCCGCACTTATGGTTTGCCGACACTGGTGACCAACTGTTCGAACAACTATGGTCCATGCCATTTCCCCGAGAAGCTTATACCGCTGATCATTCTCAACGCGTTGGAAGGGAAGCCTCTGCCGGTCTACGGCAAAGGTAACCAGGTTCGCGACTGGCTCTACGTCGAAGATCACGCCCGCGCCCTGTACAAGGTGGTGACGGAAGGCGTCATCGGCGAGACGTACAACATCGGCGGCCATAACGAAAAGCAGAACATCGAAGTTGTACAGACCTTGTGCGCACTGCTTGATGAGTTGCGCCCAGATTCCGCTCATCGTCCTCACGCCAGCCTGATTACTTATGTTCAGGATCGTCCTGGGCATGATCAGCGTTATGCAATTGATGCCAGCAAGATTCAGCGCGAGCTGGGCTGGACGCCCGAAGAAACGTTCGAAACTGGCATCCGCAAAACCGTTGAGTGGTACCTGAACAACACCGAGTGGGTCGCTCATGTGAAAAGCGGCAGCTACCAGCAGTGGATTGATCAGAACTACGCGGATCGTTCGAACAACGCATGAAAATCCTTCTTTTGGGTAAAAATGGGCAAGTGGGTTGGGAGCTGCAACGTTCCCTTGCGCCATTGGGCGAGTTGATCGCACTGGATCGTCATTCGATTGATGGTTTGAGTGGTGACCTGTCTGACCTCGATGCACTGCGTACAACGATCCGCCAGGTAGGCGCCGATATTATTGTCAATGCAGCGGCTTATACGGCTGTAGACAAAGCCGAGTCCGAGGCCGAGCTGGCAGAGCGGATCAATGCTCAGGCTAGCCAAGTCATGGCCGAAGAGGCTGCCGCCCAAGGCGCATGGCTGATCCATTATTCGACCGATTACGTCTTCAGTGGCGAAGGTACAAGGCCTTGGCAGGAGAACGATGCGGTCGCCCCCGTCAATTGCTACGGTGCAAGCAAGCTGGCCGGCGAACAGGCGATTATCGCGTCAGGCTGCAAGCACCTGATCTTTCGCACCAGCTGGGTCTATGGCGCTCGCGGCAATAACTTCGCCAAAACCATGCTGCGCTTGGCCAAGGATCACGAAATCTTAAGTGTCATCGCTGACCAGATCGGAGCTCCAACCGGCGCTGATCTGATTGCTGACGTGACCGCGCAGGCCATTCAGCAAGTTCTGCAACGTCCCGAGCTGTCGGGCTTGTATCACTTGGCGGCTGATGGCGAAGTTTCCTGGCACGGCTATGCTAGCCATGTGATCGGTTTCGCTCAAGACAACGGCGAGCAGCTTGCCGTAAGGACGATCAATCCAATTGAAACCAGGTCTTACCCAACACCTGCGCGCCGCCCTCTGAATTCGCGTTTGAATACCCAGAAGCTGCGTGACAACTTTTCTCTACACTTGCCGGATTGGCAAAGTGGCGTAACCCGAATGCTTAGGGAAGTTTTGAATAAATGAGCACCACAAATCGTAAAGGCATCATCCTCGCTGGCGGTTCGGGCACGCGTCTGCATCCGTTGACCCTAGGTGTCTCAAAGCAGATGCTGCCGATCTACGACAAGCCGATGATCTTTTATCCGCTGTCGGTCTTGATGCTCGCAGGTATGCGGGAAATTTTGATTATCTCCACGCCGGAAGACTTGCCATGTTTTCGCAAGTTGCTGGGCGACGGCAGCCTGTATGGCATCAAGCTCACCTACGCCGAGCAACCTAGTCCTGATGGCTTGGCGCAAGCCTTTATCATTGGCGAAGAGTTTATTGGCGAAGATCCTTGCTGTCTGATTCTGGGTGACAACATCTTTTATGGTCAGCATTTCTCGGATAACTTGCGTTCCGCCAGTACTCAAGAGCACGGCGCGACTGTATTTGGTTACCATGTATCGGATCCGGAGCGTTTTGGTGTCGTCGAATTCGATTCTGCCGGTCGCGCGTTGAGCATCGAAGAGAAGCCGCTGAAGCCAAAATCCAGCTATGCGGTGACTGGCCTTTACTTCTACGACAACCAAGTCGTCGAAATTGCCAAGAACATCAAACCATCCGAACGTGGCGAGCTGGAAATCACCGACGTTAACCGTGCCTACCTTGAGCAAAAAAACCTAAACGTCGAAATGCTCGGCCGCGGCTTCGCCTGGCTCGATACCGGTACCCACGACTCCCTACTTGAAGCCAGTCACTTCGTGCACACTATCGAGCAGCGCCAAGGCCTGAAGGTTGCTTGCCTGGAAGAGATCGCTTATCACAACGGCTGGATCACAGCCGAGGAGTTGAGGGCTCAGGCTGATGCACTGAAGAAGACGGGGTACGGGCAGTATCTGCAAAAACTGCTGGACTCGCCTTCCCACTGATTCGAAAGCTTGAACCTTTCGAGCGGTAGCGTTTAACCAGTGCGGGCAGGTACGGCAATGCCAGTAAAACATCCCAAGGTTGCGGTTTTGCTGGCTGCCTACAATGGCATGCGGTGGATCGAGGAGCAGATGGCCTCGATCCTAGGCCAGTCGGCTGTCGACGTAACTGTTTATATCAGTATCGATCCCTCCACTGACGGTACCGAAGCTTGGTGTGCTGCTTATGCGGCTGCGCACCCCGAAGTTTTCGTCTTGCCGACCGCTGGTAGTTTTGGCGGTGCCTCCCGCAATTTTTTCCGTCTCGTCCGCGATGTTGATTTTGAAGGCTACGACTTTGTCGCCTTTGCCGACCAGGATGATATTTGGCATTCGAATAAACTCCAGCGTGCGACTCAAGCCATCCAGACCCGTCGTGTAGAAGCCTATTCCAGTAATGTCACGGCCTTCTGGCCAAATGGCAGCATTCACGTGCTGGACAAGGCGCAGCCTCAGGTCGCATGGGATTTTCTATTCGAAGCGGCTGGGCCTGGCTGTACCTATGTGATGAGCAAAAAATTCACGGACTCACTAAAGGCTTCGATGCTTGCCAATTGGCATCAGCTGCAGGATGTCAGCTTGCATGACTGGTATTGCTACGCCTTCGCACGTAGCCATGGTTATCGCTGGTATATCGACCCTGAGCCGTCCATGGACTACCGCCAGCATGAGCGTAACCAAGTAGGCGCCAACAAGGGCTTGAGCTCATTAGTTGCTCGGTACAAAACCATTCATGACGGTTGGTGGTTCAATCAGGTTCGGTTGATTGCGCTGTTGGTGGGACAGGAGGACGATCCTTTCGTGCAGACGTGGCTGAAACTGCGACGCAGACAGCTCATTACGCTTTCCTTCAGCGCCTGGCGTTGCCGGCGGCGAGTGCGGGATAAAGTGTTTTTCTTTTGTATTTGCTGGGCTACAGCATTGATAGGGAAGAAGGCCAAATGACCGTCCCAAAGGTGTTGGTCACTGGGGCAAGTGGGTTTGTTGGAGAGGCGTTAGTCTTGAAGCTGTTGGTGGACAAGAAGTTCAGCCCGATCGCAGCTGCTCGCGGTGTTACGCGGTTGCATGGGCTGTGTCCCGTGGTGCCATTCGATCTCACTCATGCAAAGGTCTTGCCTGCACTCGACGATCTTCAAGTAGTCATTCATGCCGCTGCTCGAGTGCATGTCATGAATGAAACGGCGGGGGATGCATTGGCCGAGTTTCGCAAGGTTAACGTGGAAGGGACGGTCAAGTTGGCTGAGTACGCCGCAGCATCGGGAGTAAGACGATTTATTTTTATCAGCTCGATCAAGGTCAACGGCGAAATCACTCTCCCAGGTAGGCCATTCAAGGCTGACGATCATCCGAATCCGCAAGATTCTTACGGTGTGTCCAAGTGCGAAGCTGAAGAGGCTCTGAAGCAGCTGGGCCACGACACCGGTATGGAAGTAGTGATCATCCGTCCGCCCTTGGTCTATGGACCAGGAGTGAAAGCTAATTTTCTGAGCATGCTGGGCTGGCTGAATAAGGGCATGCCACTGCCACTGGGTGCGATTCGAAATCAGCGAAGCTTTGTAGCGATCGACAATCTAGTGGACCTTATCGTGACATGCATCGATCATCCTGCAGCAGCTAATCAGATCTTTCTGGTCAGCGACGGCGACGACCTATCCACTACCCAGCTGTTGCGTCGGTTATCCAAGGCGCTGGGCAAATCTGCCCGACTGCTGCCTATTCCCGAGTGGCTATTGAAAGTCGTGGCCACAGCACTCGGTAAACAAGCTATTGCTCAACGCATTTGTGGCTCCCTGCAAGTCGATATCAATAAAAATCGTGAGCTACTGGGATGGACGCCACCCATCAACATAGAAAAAGCCATGAGTCAGACAGCTGGCCATTATCTGGAAAAGCAAACGAAATGATTGTTTGGTGGTTGTTGTTGGCGGTATTCGCTACCTCTTGGCTGTTGACGCTTGGGTTGCGTCGTTATGCCTTGGCCAGGAGTTTGATGGATATACCTAATGAGCGCAGCGCCCATTCAGTACCAACTCCGCGTGGAGGAGGGGTGGCAATAGTCGTCTCCTTTCTGTTGGTGTTGCCCGTACTTGCGGAGCTGGACCTGCTTGGCACTGCGGCATTGTACGGGTTGCTGGGCTCGGGGGGGATCGTTGCGCTGATCGGCTTCGTCGATGACCATGGGCATATAGCCGCCAGATGGCGCTTGCTCGGTCATTTTATCGCCGCAGCTTGGGCACTTTTTTGGCTGGATGGTCTCGCCCCGATGGAATTATTCGACACAACTATTGCGCTCGGGTGGTTTGGTCATTTACTGGCATTGATATATTTGGTTTGGATGCTGAATCTCTATAATTTCATGGACGGTATCGATGGTCTGGCCAGTGCTGAAGGAATCAGTAGCTGCCTGGGCATGTGCCTAGTTTATTGGTTTAGCGACGGCGTTGACTTGACTTGGGCGCCACTCATGCTGGCAGCTGCCATGGCGGGTTTTTTTTGGTGGAACTTCCCTCCGGCGCGGATTTTTATGGGCGACGCTGGAAGTGGTTTTCTGGGTCTAATCCTTGGGGTGTTTGCGTTGGAGGCCGCTTGGCATAAACCTGAATTACTTTGGAGCTGGATTATTCTGTTGGGTGTGTTCATTGTTGATGCGACATGGACGCTAGCTCGCCGGTTGATTCGGGGTGATAAGGTGTACCAAGCTCATAGCAGCCATGGCTATCAACATGCAGCGCGCCGTGTAGGACATAAAAGTGTCACGCTGACAGTCGTCGCGATAAATGTAGTATTTTTGCTTCCTGTTTCAATTATGGTGGCGCTGAATCAATTGAGCGTAGTGGTTGGCTTGCTTGTTGCTTTTGTTCCTCTGGCTTTCATAGGGTATCTATCTGGGGCGGGTGAAGCCCAAATCGTATAGTTGCATCAGCCTGGCTGGTCTAGAATTGCTGCTCAGGTCAGTATTCTTACCAGTCGACGTAGTGCGCCACTTGTTATGGTCAAGACATTAATGATGAGAAATTATGCAGAATAATCTCACCTCCCAGCGTATCTCGACGACCGGTCGTATACGGGGCGAGCAAAAGAACCAACGTCCAGTAGTGATTTGGCTGACCGGTCTCAGTGGCTCAGGGAAGTCTTCCCTTGCAGACGCCCTCGAGCAACGACTCGTAAGCAAGGGGTGCCATACTTATCTGTTGGACGGTGACAACGTCCGGATGGGGTTGTGCAAGGATCTTGGTTTCGGTGATCGTGACCGCGAAGAAAACATCCGGCGGGTTGCTGAGGTGGCGAATCTGTTTGTGGATGCAGGGCTTATTGTCATCACCTCCTTTATCTCTCCCTTTCATCGTGATCGAGCCTTAGCACGCAGTGTGATTGGTGATGAGTGTTTTATTGAAGTTTATGTCGATACACCGCTCAGCGAATGTGAACGACGAGACCCCAAAGGGCTTTACAGCAAGGCACGGCAAGGTCTGATCAAAAACTTCACCGGTATTGATTCACCCTACGAGGCCCCTGACTCTCCACAGATTATAATCGATACATTGACTCATTCAGTGGACGACGGCGTGGACGCTGTCATGGCCTATCTAGAACAATGGAATGCCAAGTGAAAAGGCTAGTCATTATCGGTGCAGGTTTTAGTGGGGCCGTAACAGCTATCGAGTTTCTAAAGCGTGCGCCTGAAGGGGCGCACCTTACCATCATCAATCGATCAGGGAAAATGGCGCGGGGTTTGGCCTATGGCACAAACAGCGCTCATCATTTGCTGAACGTGCCTGCGGGAAATATGTCCGCTCTGGTTGATCAGCCAGACTCATTCCTTGCCTTTTGCCAAAAAATTGATCCTGAAACTCATTCTGGCAGTTTCGTTTCGCGAAAGCTGTACGGCACCTATCTAAGTGAATTGTTGAGCCAGGCCGAAACGCAGTCGAGGGTAAAATGTTCGCGCATTACAGGAGAAGTCCTCTCGATCCAGCCTGAGGGCGCAGGTGCGATAATAGATGTTAGTACCGGTGAGCGAATTATTGCCGATCACGTTGTGCTGGCGTTCGGCAACTTTTCTCCCGCCAGACCTCAAGGGTTACAGCAGCTCGATACCTGCTCGGCCTATACAGAAGATCCTTGGTTACCGTCGATACAGGGCCCTTCTAATCAAGCACCACGCGTTCTGCTGGTCGGTAGTGGTCTGACGGCGGTCGATACCCTGGTCTCCTTGCGTCAATCCCATCCGGAGGCCAAAATTACAATGGTTTCGCGTCGGGGATTATTGCCTACAGCGCACCGTGATCGGATGCCTCCTGCAGGTTTTTCGACAACTATTTGCGCGGAGTTGTTGGTCGCTGCGCCTAAAATCTCCTCGTATATGAGACTGGTTCGTCAAGAGGTGGCCCGATCGCCGGAGCACTGGCGGGAAGTTGTAGCCGCACTCAGACCGATTACGTCCGAGTTGTGGGGGCGTTTGCCTCTTGATGAACGTAAACGTTTTTTACGCCACGTACAGCCCCATTGGGATGTTTATCGGCATCGAGTGGCACCACAGACTTTTCGTATTTATCAGGAGGCGTTTTCGACCTCCAATGTCAATTTGATCGCGGGACGGATTCTTTCAATATCGGTTGAAGAGGCATGCGTTTCGGTGCATATCAAAACAAGAGGCACAGATAATATTGTGGAAGGTAAGTTTGATCAGATTATTAACTGCACCGGGCCATGCACGGACATCAGTAAGATCAACGATACTTTCATTTCCTACTTGTCGAAAAAAGCAATAATTTGTCCTGATGAGTTGAATATCGGAATTAATGTTGATAAACACTATGGGGTAATTGATCATTCTGGAAAAAATCTGAATTGGCTAAGTTATGTAGGCCCTATGCTCAAGGCTCAATTATGGGAAGCCACGGCCGTTCCCGAGCTTCGCCAGCATGCTCGTGCACTGGCCATTGAAGTTGCTAAAAGCTTCGCGCCAGTTAAATCTGATTCGATATAAATCTATCCGAGGTTGGTTAGCGCACGCTCGGCGGAAAGAGGCTCGCCTTAGTAAGCCCACCTCAACATCCAAAGTCGTACCTATTGCTTTTGACAAAAGTGTGAATGAGTTGAAACAAAATCCGCTTTGACCTGTGGCCCCATTACCATCAGCTCTCTAGACACAAAATACGAGCCCGCGCAAGTCTCCAACACTACGACCCAGGTAGGTAGATTGCCGAGGAATCTGTAAAGTAGTTCGTAAGCTCCATAAACCCCACCGATTTGAAGGTGGTCGGCGCAATCAGCTAGATGACGTCGGCGAACAGTTCCGTGGCAGTAGGGCCTCGTAATCCTCAACCGAGGACGCCATTGGCAAGCGCTCAAGTGCGTGGCGCAGCCACGCATAAGGCTCTTGGCCGTTGGCTTTGGCAGTCTCGACCAGGCTGTAAAGTTGAGCGCTGGCTTTCACGCCTCTAGGCGTGTCGCTAAAAGCCAGTTCTTTCTCTCGATCACGAAGGGGCGGATGGCTCGTTCGGCGGCGTTATTGTCCATAGGCAGGTAGCCTTCCTCGACATACCGTTCAAGCTTGTCCCAGTTGTTTGCCAGGTAGGTAACTGCTTTGCCAAGTGCATTCTGCGTAGTCACATAGGGCAGTGTTTTGCGCAGCCACCCTCTGAGTTGTCCCATTACGTGGAGGCTCAAGTCCTGGCGAGCATTTTTGCGCGCCTCATCGCTTTTCTCTTTGTAAGCGATTTCGATACCGTACAGTTTGCTGATCAGTTCAACGCGATATCTGCGCGTCCCGTCTTGCCTTTGGGTTGCACTTTTTGTGCTTCAACGAACTTGCGACGAGCATGGGCCAGCATCCCAGGCGCTCAACGCCAAGTTGAGCACCCAGCGCGTTGTAACCGGCGTAATCATCGGTCATGAGATAGCCACGATAGCCATCAAGCAGACGTGCAGGTACATCCTGCGCTCGGCTGGTGGAGTAGTCGAAAAGAATCACAGGCTTATCGGGCGGGCCGCCGGTTTGAACTCACATCCATGACTGGCAGCTCGGCTCTCGGTCAGGCTCTTTCAGCACCTGCACGCGATTTTTATCGCAGTGGATGACACGGCTGGCCAACAGGTTATCGCGCATTAAATTCAGGAGTGGCTGGAAGTGCTCGACGCACTGGAGAACCCAGCGTGCCAAGGTCTGACGAGGGATATCGATGCCATGGCGACCCAGTACATTTTCAAAGCGGTGGAGCGGCAAGCCATCTACGCATTTGGTGGTCAGCTGCATCGCCAGAACGCTTGGACTGGCCATCCTTTTTTCAATCAACTGGGCTGGTTTATCCGCAGTGACCGGCACCGTTTCGCAGTCACGACAGCCGTAGACTTTACGAACGTGTTTGATGACACGAATCTGCATTGGCACGATTTCAAGTTGCTCGCTGACTTCATCGCCAATCGCGTGTTTAGGGCAGCCGCAGACGCAGGTCAGTTCATGCTCGGGAAGTTCGTGGATGGCTTCGATACGTGGCAGGTCAGCAGGCAGCGGCTTGCGTTTATCCTGACGTTTGATGGGTGAGACGACCCCTTCATCAGCATCTTCGCCGGCAGGTTCGGCAACGCTTTCCGCTTCGTTGAAAAGGGCCATCTGTGGCGTAGCAGGGTCGGCCGCTTGCTCGGACTTGCGGCCAAACAAACGCTGACGTAGCAGCGCGTTTTCCTCCTCTAGCAAACCGACCCGCGACTGCATCTTCGCAAGCATTTGCTTGAGCAATTGGGGATCGTCGGGGAGGTTTTCGGGCATGGAGTGTATGCCCTGAATTATACCGAATCAGGCCACAAATCGCGGCGTCAAAACCTGATGAGGGCGGTTACGCCAGAGGTCAAAGCCGTCGAGCATCCAGTTGAGTTCCTGAACAGTCAGGACAATCGCCGCGTCGGTGGCATCTGGCGAAGTTTTGAATCGCTCGGACTCCAGGCGTTTTAGCCAAAGGCAGAAGCCGTTGCGCTCTCAGTACAAAATTTTCACTCGATTACGTGGCTTATTGAGGAAGACGAAGAGCGCCGGGTCGAACACGGCGACCTTGATGTCCAGCTCGACCAAGGCAGCCAGGTCGTCGATGGATTCTCGGAAGTCGACCGGCTTGGGGTACAGATACACTTTTTTGACTTTGACGTCGGGTCGCATCATGGCGAACGGGCTCCTGAGAGAATTGGGAGCACAGCATCCGACATCAGCTTAGCGCTTTGAATGTGGGGTTCATGGAGCGCTTACAGAAAACTCAGCCACAAGTGACGGCGCAAAATGCACTGGCCAAAGCCATCAGCTACCTGGCCAGCAACTGGACCAAGTTGATGCGCTACACCGAAGCCGGTTACTTGCTGATCGGCAACAACGCCGCCGAGCGTGCGATCCGGCCCTTCCTGATCGGACGTAAGAATTGGCTGTTCAGCGACACGCCCAAAGGCGCGACGGCCAGCGCTCAACTTTACATTTGGTCGAGACGGCTAAAGCCAACGGCCAAGAGCCCTATGTATGGCTGCGCTACGCACTTGAGCGCCTGCCACGATCCTCGAACGTAGAAGACTTCGAGGCCTTGTTGCCGTGGAACTGCACGCCGCAAATTTCAAGATGGTCGTAGATCTTACCTTAAAATGTGGGGTTCATGAGCGCTTACGATTCAGGTAGGGCAGAATAAGACCCGCCGTAGCGGGTCTATCATAACTATTCGATCAGTTTGTTGTAGTCGGTGCCTGGCGTCTTTGCCGACCGCCCAAATAAGCAAAAAAATTCTTCAACTGTACTTGAGCAGGCAATTCGATAAGTCTCCAGATCATGTATGAGGAAGCAATAACTATCGTTAGAAGAAACGGAAAAGTCGCGTCTTCAGAGAGAAAAGAAAAAGTCGGACGGTGAGAACTGTAATACCTGAAAATAATTTGGTGAATCATATACATCGAAAAGCTAATCTCACCCAAAATTATGAAAACGCGAAGTTGCAGCAGCTTAGATACCAAACCTTTGTTGATGGCAAAAAACAAGATAATAAAGCCAAACAGTACACCCATTGAACAGTGACTCCAGAACTCAGCCGTTGCACTGTTGCCCGCGCCAGCAAGGGCGTAAGGGATGCCGACAGCTTTTTGCGTCCATAACATAACGGCCAAAATGCAAAATATTTCAAGCACTGTGCAAGAAATTAAACCGAATACACGCCAGACTTTGATGTGGTCGAATAACTTGAAAAACAGCATGCCGATGAAAAATTCTTGGATTCTGGATAGTGGGCTTATATAGGAAAGACCATGCCCTGAAAACGCTGTTAATTTGTCAGGGGAGTAATAGTTAGCATTATGGATGTCAAATAAATAAGCTATCGCGCCGCCTAGAAACAGCAAGCTAACGAGTTTGAAAATCCAGTTTCTACTAAGTCCCAGTAGTAGGAAAGGAAACGCAGCATAGAAAAAGAACTCCGAGGATATGCTCCAGGAAACGCCATTAAAGGAAAAATAATAGGCTGGAACCGGTACAAGGGATTGAAGTAGAAAGCCATTGAGTAATGTGACAATCCAAACATTCTGCGCGCCGAGCGTCCATTCGAAGGGCGGGAATAGAGCGATCACCAACATCATAGTGAAAATATGGGCGGGCCATATTCTCGAAAAACGTGAAGTGTAAAATTTATAAAGACCTACGGACTCCATTTTTCCAGTGTACACATAAGCCAAAATAAATCCGGATAATACGAAGAAAAAACTGACTCCTGCAGATAACGGAACTCCCGGTAAAAACTCATTCGGGAAAACCAAACCTCTAGCGTGGTGTAATACAATAGCAAATGCTGCGAAAAATCTAAGAGAAGTCAGGCTCTCAATAACGCCTTTTTGTTCCATTTAGCCCTACTCCCTAGCAGGTGTTACAGTTTATTGTGGGATTTTACTGGATTTTTCTGCTGCTTTGGCTAAATTGTTTGCTCCTATCCTCCGATGTCAGGATAGTTATCGCCTCTCAGCACTGTCCTGAAAGCAGATCAGGGGCGGAAAGAGACTGCCGGTGCCCATAATAGGGCTGCAGGTCAGCAACAACTCGGAGTCAGAGTCAGTGCCCTAGACGCCACGCCATATCCGAACCGTGCGTGATCGTAGGGTATTACCTACGCTCGCTTAGCCTTATGTGGTAAGCATTACTATTTTTATCGGATCGAGGATATGTATAGCCGCAAGGCCGTGGGTTGGGAGATTTATGAGGAGGGAAAGCGGCGAGAGAGCGGCTGCGCTACTCTAACGTAGCGTGATCAGCGAGCAGTGTTTGGATGAGGCCGTTGGCATAACTAGGAGCATTGGCATACTGAATTCGCTTCGTGACACGGTCCGAACGTACCTTGTTCAGGATTATCAGATCCTGGCTCGGTGCCTCATAATTGGTAGGAGCAAGGCTGAGAGGGATGCCCGAAGCGCTGGTTTGGACAGCATGAAGCTGGTAGCTGATAGGCGGCGGTGCGGCTGGGACCCGGATCAGGAACAGCAGGTTGAGGAAGCAGCGGGTTGGTTAGACGGTGAAGCGACAGATACCTTGAAAAAAGTCGCTATAGATATAGGTGCCGGGTGATACGAAACACTTTTCAGGTTCAAGACTCGATCTGCAACAAAGGAGGTCCGTTTTCCTTCCTTCGGTGTGCCAACCCCATATGGGGCTAGGTAATTTCAGCTGGAGCCTTAACTGGACGGAGTCTTTTGTTGACGTACGAGAGGGGGACTGACCCTAGAACAGAGGTCACGCTATGAGTAGGAAATTTTGGTAAAAAGGTGCTGCGTGAGTCGATCCTTTTGTACCGCTTTCTAAATATTCACGCTGATGAAGATGTCGTACAATACATCTATATTTAAATGGATTTGTGGCGGGAGGCAATAAAAAGTTAAAATCGAAAGTTATAATTCCAGTTTGTCACGAGGATGTAAGTTACAGGGGGGGGCGATAACAATCTTAAATGTAAGAGGCGATCAGTCGAATGCCATTGTTTTGCAAGTGGAAATTATTAAAATTTAGATGTGTATGGGGTGGGACATTGAAATACGGTTTTTTTTCAGAGGAAGGTTCGGCGAGAGATATGCTTTTAAAGTCAGTAGCAGCTCTGGCTTTTTTATATGCATTTTTCATTGCGATATATTACGCTGGTCAGCCAGTGTTGGAGCAGTATGGCTTTAGACAGACGCAAACAGCGTTGACGTCTTTATGGTTCGTAAAAGAAGGTTTTAAGCTTGCGTATGAGACCCCCGTTGCTGGCGCTCCATGGTCAATACCGTTTGAGTTTCCAATTTATCAGTTTCTAGTGTCTTTAATATCGAAGTGGTTTGGCTTTGGGTTGGATGCGACAGGACGAGTAATATCTTTTCTGTTTTTGACTGCTTGCTTGTTTCCGGTAAGAGATATCTGTCGACAACTATCCCTTCCGAAGTCTGCATTCTTTATTTTTGTGGGGCTTTTATTTTCCAGTCCTATTTATTTAGAATGGGGTAGAAGCTTTATGATGGAAACGGCAGCGGTTTTCTTTGCTGTGGTTGCAATAAAATATTTTATTGAGTTCCTAGGGTTGGCAAAAAGAACCAGCGTGTTGCTTTTTGTATTCTTTGCTATTTTGTCCGTTCTTCAGAAGGCTACCACTGGGCTTCCGGTCCTAGCGGTGATGGCGTTGTTGTTTCTTTTTCATGAGGTAAGTAATAAAGGTGTGGTAAAAGCTATTACCATAAAAAACGTTTTTCTCTCTGTTGTGTTGTTCGGGTTGCCTATAATTGTAGGGGCAGGCTGGGCCTTTTATACCGACATTGTAAAAGCACAAAATGAGTTTGGCGCTTATATCACGTCAAGTGCCCTATCTCAATGGAATTGGGGCACGGCTTCACAGCGTCTTTCTGAGGCGTTGTACCTTGATGTTATTTGGAAGCGACTTTTGAAGGATAACTTAGGTGGTATCTTGGGTCTGGCGATAATGCTGGGCGTGATGTTCGTGTCTAAAAATAGCAAGCTTAAGTTAGTAGTGGGTGTATCTGTCCTGTTGGGTGTTTTACCGCTGTTCATTTTTACTAATCTTCATTTGATACATTTGTATTATCAATCTGCTAACGCGATTTTCCTAATTTTTGCCTTGTCGGTAGCCCTGGCTGCTATTTATGAGTCGGTGCGCTCGACAGGGGTGCTGCTCGGTTTATTTCTGGTTTTGATGATGAGCAACTATATTGCATTTAGTGGAAGTTATTATGGTGATATAAAAACTTCTTTTAATGTGAGCAATAGTCAAGATCTGGCTGTCGCATCGATATTAAAAAATAATGTAAAACCAAGTGAGGCATTTATTGCATTCGGGTACGATTGGAGTTCCGCCTTATCCTACTATTCTGAACGTAAATCTTTCACTGTTCCGAATTGGTTTAAAAACTATAATAATGCGCTCGCTAATCCGGAAAGCTATCTGGGTGGATTACCGCTCGGCGCTATCGTCGTATGCCAAGCAGCCCCAAGACCAAAAGGTCGTGATTTATTAGATTTTTCCGTTAATAACGAAAAACTCAAGCTCATGGAGACGGCTGGGTGCTTTATAGGCACACCAGAGCATCCGATCGACCTCAGTATGAAGAAGCTTGCCGCTAACTGTGAGGGCTCTCTCGACTACATAGCGGAGCTCGAAAGCATCCCCCAGACTTTGTCAGTAAGTGGTTGGACAACGGTTTCTGGTGCTAAAGCCGAACTGGCTGACGATGTTTACGTTACCCTGACGGACTCAAAAGGGACGATTAACTATTACGAAGCTGCTTCCGTTTTAAGGCCCGACGTAAGCGCATATTTCAATCAGTCCAGTCTTGGACCAGCAGGGTTCAGTCGAGTGATTGACGTAAAATCTTTAGCAGGGGATTATTCTGTAGGGGTTGCAAGGGTTGTCAAAAGTTCGCTTGAACTTTGCCAGTTCAAGACAAGCTTGAAAATCAATCATTGAGTGTGTAGGCGTTTTGATGAAGCCTCCTGCCAATCACTGGCAGGAGGTGCAATCTCAATTTTTAACCTAATGTGGAAGTTGTATCAATCCGGATAAACCAAGGCGACTTACGCAATAGAGGTAGTCGGATGAGGCTACGCAGTCCGCAAAGTTTATTGCGATATATTAGCGGAAGGACCATCGTTTATGTCCAAGATAACTTGTGAACACCGGTACAACTACACCTATGGCATGGGCTATTTCCGGTGCCAGTGTAGTGACTCCCAGTTTCGGTAGGACGTAATACGCGAGTCCTATGCTGATCAAAAAGGTTTGCAGTACTGCAACCAGATTAACCAGTACAAAGAACATCGCAGATTTATGTACCGATTGTTGGCTATCCGAAAAGACAAAAAGTCTTGAGAGTATAAAGGCGGTAATCATTCCTGTGATGTAAGCCAGAATAACTGCGGTGGAAAAACTCATCCACAGGTTGTATATCACCCTGGAGCCAAAATTTACGGCCGCTGCAGTGCCTCCTGTCAGTAGAAAGGTCAGGAACTGTTTGGACACAAATTGGTGTATCACGAAGTTATATCCCGCGCCATTTTACGACCAAAATCGATACTTTCGGAAATCCCACGATCTTCTGGGTAGTAATAAGAAGTATCAGCAACCCACAGCCCTTCAACAGGAAGAGAGACGGGAGGTAGCTTTTCCAGATAGCCCGGATCACAGATAGGTTGTGCGTATCTGTATCGGCTTGCACGCAGCTCAATGAAGTCGTCATCCTGCAGTGCAGGGTTGATTTTTTTCAAATAGCGCTGGACTTTGTCCAAGAAAGCCTGGTCCGGCTCAGAGAATAATGGGTGTTCTCCAGGTACGTAGAATGGAACATATACAATATGCTGATCCAGTGGTCGTAGGTTTGAATACTCCACTAAACCAGGAATATCCATCTCTGGATCGTTAGTATTAAGCCAGAAGTTTTCCGTTACAGACTTTCGCAGTTTAGCGATAACGCAAACAACTGCAATGTTTTTCACAGCTTTGAATTTGGTCAAAATCTCACTTGGCAGATCTGGCATTACTCGAGGCACATAGGGCAGTGGAATCGTGCTGATAACCTTATCAAATGCTTCCACGGTGCCGCCCACTTCGAGGCCTTGTACTTTTCCATCGCTAAGTACCACGCGGGTTACCGGCGTTTTCAACCGGATTTCACCACCATGTGTTTCGATATCGGCTTTCAGTGCATGTAAAAGGGTATCTGATCCGCCTTCCAGATAGCCGAGCTTTTCTTTGAAAAGACTGTATCGAGAGCGTCCAATCCTACGGATACGGCTCCAGATCCAGGCAGCCGAAAGATTGCTGCTGTATTCATAGAATTTGTAGTCGAACAAGCGCTGCCAGAGCACTTCCCAGGCTTCTGGCCCAACCCATCGCTTGATCCATCCAGTGGCCTCGACATTGTCCAGAGGCTTCCAGTCATTGCGTTTGGTGCAGAGAAACGCATGCAACCCGTAGCGTACTTTAGCTATCAGGCTGAGCCCGCGGAATTTCAGCAAGGCCACAGGGTTGCCCCAAGGCTGGAGGCGGTTCTGGTACCAGTACCCCATCTTCGTTTCGACCCAGCGCATTTTGTCCGCCAGGCCTAGTTCAGAAAGAACAGTAAGGAATGCGTGGTCGGAAATGCAGTGGAAGTGGTAGTAGCGTTCAATGCTTAGCCCAGAAAAATCAAATGAGGCGGTCATGCCTCCTACGCGGTCGTCAGCTTCGAACAGAACCGGGTGGTGGCCGTCACGCGCCAGTTGATAGGCAACCGCCAGCCCCATGGGCCCCGCGCCCAGTACCGCAATACGCTGGCCCATGGTTAAAACTCCAGAATGAATTTACTGTATTTAGGATCGTTGAAAGTTTCATCCACCGCTTTAGCAAACGGAGTGAATGGCACATTGAAAATAGTTGGCCAGTCAATCACCTCAAACTCATCTTTAGCGCTGAGTGCGGCCAGTTGTTGAGTGGTAAAAGGAGGATTTTTATCAAATTGGCCCCAGATCCAGATCAACGCGTAAAACAATGCATAAGGAATTTTCACAATAGGGGTCTTGACCCGAGTGGCTTTCTTGATCTCACGAATTATATCAATGTAGTCAACTTTTTCATGGCCGGAAATATTGTAAATACCGTTATGAGCGCGATTTTCCATGCAGTTGATAATTACGTTGCAAAAATCACCCGCATACAATGGCTGTCGCATGTATCGGCCATGACCGGGGATCGGAAAGACCGGAACTTTTTTCATGAATCGAGAGAGCCAGCCTAAATGTTTGCGGTCGAACCAGCCAAACATCAGGGTGGGGCGCAGAATCGGGCATGAAATATCGCTTTCTAGCACTATGCGCTCTTGATCTTTCTTGGTTCTGGTATAGAAGTCGTCCGCAACAGATTCTACAACGGAGGAACTGATGTGTATGAGTCTAGGCACATTATTTCCTTTAATAGCTTCAAGGATCAGACGCGTAGAATCGACATTGTTGCGGACAAATTCCTGATAGTCATTACCGCCAATTTGCGCCTGAAGCATAACAACCACATCGGCGTCGATAAAGTACTGCTGCCATTGGCCCGGCTCTGCCAAATCAGCATATTCTACGGTTATGTCAGGTTGCACCTGCTTTAATACTTCGATGTTTTTCTTATGCTTATCTAAAACAACAATATTGGTGTAGCCTTTGGTTTTCAATCTGGCAACGAGATTCTGCCCAACTAGACCAGCGCCACCAGGTAGAACAATCTTATTTGTATGCATAATATAACCAATTATTTATAGTTGCGATGTTCCGAAGTTGTAGGCAAATGTACACTTGGTCTAAGTGCTCGGATGCCAAGCTTGAAGTGTATTCGTCATCGGGTTTTGTAACGTTCGCCATTGAAGCATTCCGCTGGCTTAAAATGCAGTGATTCTGTATTCAGAGATTTGCTCTTTTGAATAAGAAGTTAGGTATACTTTTAATAATCAGCATGATGAAAGCCCAGAACCCCGGTGCATAAAGAATATCCACTTTGCGTTCAATACCCATCACAATGCGCAGGCCGACCTGTTCGGGCTTGCTGACCAATGGTCCCGGCAAAGGCAAACCTTTAGTCATCGGGGTATCAACAAAGCCAGGCTTGATGTCAATCACGTGTACGCCAACCTTGAACATGCGCGCACGCAAGCCTTCACAAAATGTCGACACAGCTGCTTTGGCCGTGCCGTACAAGTAGTTCGAAGGACGGCCTCGATCTCCCGCAACGGACGAAATGATAGCCAGTGTGCCGCAATGCTGCTGTTCAAAATGATTGGCCAGCAGTGTCAGCAATGCAATGACGGATGTACCGTTGTTAACAAGCTCTTTAAGCGCAACCTGAACATCTTTTTCGCAAGCCTTCTGGTCTGGAAGAGTACCGTGGGCAATCAAAGCAATATCTATCTGGCGTAGGGCTGCCAAGCAGCTTTCCAGCATCGAGGCATGGGCCGAGAAATCAACTGCATCCATTATGTATATAGTCACTGCCTTAGCGCCCTGCGCGAGCAGGTCGGCACGAGTCTGTTCAAGTTTCTCGGCATTACGGGCAACCAGGAAGAACTCACCTCCTTGTTGAGCCCACAGGCGTGCGCAGGCGCTGGCAATGGACGAGGTTGCTCCGACAATCAAAACCTTTTTCATGAAATGACTCGTTTCCAAAAACGGGATATTAGGGACGGATCGCGCAGTGCTTCCAGCTGTTCCCAGGCCGGATAGGCTTGGCGGAAGTCGTCGCCTTTCATATGTGCATCCTTTGCGGGATAAAGTCGACCGCCAGCCTGATGCACGATGGCGTCCATACGTTTGAACAAGGCAGCCAAATCCGCTTTTTGCGGGAAGTCCAATGCTAGTGAAGTGCCCGGCAGCGGGAACGACAACAGTCCCGGTGAGATAGCATCGCCACAGCGCTTGAGTACGGCCAGAAACGACCCCTGCCCGGAAGCTGCAATTACGGCCAATAACTCATCCATGGCGACCTCGGCCACAGCGTCAGGTATGACGCACTGATATTGTTGAAACCCTTTGCGTCCGTAAATACGGTTCCAATCGAGAATACGATCCAGCGGATAAAAGAACGGCTCGTAACTCCCCCATCTACGTGAAGGGGTCGTGGGGTGCACGCGCCAGTAGGCTTCATTAAACGCGTGTAAAGAGAGGTTGTTGATCAGGGAAAGTGGCGGCGTTATCGGCACCTGCAGTTTCTTACGCTTTTCAATGCTCAGTGAGCCGTAAGATGCATGGTCGCCAACAATGAACACTCCGCGCCCTGTTTTAGCGCCTTTTGCCAGGCAGTCGATCCAGGCCACGCTATATTCATGTTGATGATCCAGTTCCGCAGAAAGCTTGAAGAATTCGGCGAGGTTATCGAAGCGCACTACCGTGCTGTCGATTTGGCTCGAATGTATTGGCATCAACTGGATTTTCGCCCAAGTAATAATACCAGTTAGACCAAGCCCTCCGATGGAAGCTGCAAAAAGCTCTGGATTCTCCGAAGGGGAGCAGGTCAGCAGATCTTGGCCGTGTCGAAGTAAACCGAAACTGTGAACGTGATTGCCAAATGTTCCTCGAAGATGGTGGTTTTTGCCGTGGACGTCGTTTGCGATAGCGCCGCCCAAAGTGACGAATTGAGTTCCAGGAGTGACGGACAGGAACCATCCTTGTGGGATGCTCAATGCCAGAATGTCCGCGAGGGTGACACCCGACTCGGCGACTACCACGCCTTGCTCCCAATCGACTTCAATAAAACGATCTAAAGTGCGGAGTTGCACGACCTGATCGCTAGTCGCCAGACAGCTGTCTCCATAACTGCGTCCATTGCCAAACGGAAGGGTGGAGCCATGGTCGGAAATCACCCTACTCATCAAGTCGGATATTTCACTACGCCAGCTGCAGGTGTGCGCATTTTGAGGGGCGCAGGGGTAGTGTCCCCATGAATAACGACTGTTGCTCATGCCGCAACCCAGAACACTAAGGCGAACAATGCGCCGACAATCAGACTGATTCTGTCACGAACAGCAAATACTACTGGATCATCATGCATCTGTCCGCGGTGGGTCAGCATCCATATCCGAGTAATCCAGAAAAGCAGTAGAGGGCAGGCAAGCCAGATTACCTGTGGATGGGCATAGAGCGCATTAGTCGACTGATCATGAATGTATAGAGCAAGCACCATCACAGCCAAGTAGCCGGAAGATGCACCAAGCGAGGAAATCATTTCTAGGTCGTCTGGATAATAACCACGACCGCGGGTTTTTTCAGTATGTCCCTTTTTGCGCGCCTCGCGTAGCTCTGCGTAGCGTTTGACAAGCGCCAAGCTGAGGAAGATGAACATCGAGAACGCAAGGATCCAGAAGGTGAGGTCAAGGCTAGTAGCGGCGGCGCCTGCAATAATCCGCAGGGTATAAAGTATGGCGAGTGAGATGACATCAATTGCCATGTGCCGTTTTAGTGACAAAGAGTAGGCCAGTGTCAAAATATAGTAAGCAGCTAGGACTCCAGCAAATTCCCAAGGTAAAAGCATTAGCGCGCCAGTAAACGCAGCAACAAGCAGTGCTGGAAATGCGATAAGCCCCGATTTTATTGAAAGGTGGCCTGCCGCGAATGGGCGATTGCGTTTGGAAACATGGTGGCGATCATCAGCGAGGTCGAGAAGATCATTTAATAGGTAAACACTTGACGCGCATAAGCCGAAGAGGAGGAATGCCAGAATGCCTTGCCAGATCAACTGCAGGTTGGTTATCTGGTGCGCGGCGAGCAATGGTACAAAGACAAGGGCGTTTTTCATCCACTGGTGTAGGCGAAGTGCCTTCATCCAGTAATTCAATCTTGCAGGATTAGACTTAATGACTTGTTTAACATTACCCTGTGCTGCAGCGCGCCGTTCCACACCGGATTCAGGGTTTACGACATAGGCTTCACGGGCGGACTTCCATACCGAGATATCATCGAGCGAGTTTCCAATGTAATCGAAACCTTGATCCCCATAGAGTGTAACTAACAGTGCCCGTTTTTTATGGGATGATAGATTTCGATCACTGTCAGAGGCTAAAACGCTGTCAAACAATTTTAGGTGGGCGGCGATACGTTCAGCCAGCGAGTGGTGACTGGCGGTCGCCAGAACTATGGTTCGTCCTTTTTCACGTTCGCCCTCAATGAGAGCGATCACCTCTGCGTCATAAGGTAAATCGGCCACGTCGAGATTGGTCGCGTTTGCAAGTCCTTCTTTTAGGGTGGCTTTGCCTTTGAGTAGCCAATAAAGAGGTTTGAACAGACTCATCGGCTTATGCCTGACGAAAGCCATTCCGGTTTCCAATAGCAGGTCGGAACGCAGCAAGGTGCCATCCAGATCGACAACGAGTGGAGGCAAGGAGGGGATTAGATGGGCAGTCACAGGAGTTCTTCCCTGAATACTGGGCAGACAACTGTCCCAGCAAAGTGAATCTAGGAAAACAACAGGCTCTTTAGTAAACGCTACCAAGGTGCAAGCAGGCTTTCAGGTGCGCAAAAATTTAGCATAAACGTCGCCTTTTTCATAGCAAACACTTATCTCGGACGAGTCTAAAGGCTTATGCAATGCGGCGAACCCCCGCTACCCTTGCTCAACTTGGTACGGCATCGACTGCTAGAACGTCGGCCACCCACTGCCGGAAAACGCGAGTACGGGGCGATGCTTTGAGATCCTCGGATTCGAGATGCCTACGACGAAGGCAGCAACCGTTGCGCTCCAAGTACAAAGTCTGGACGCATTATTACGTGCGGGCTGCTTATAGAGGCCCGGACCCCAGCATCAACCTTCAGCTTAGGCTTAGGATGTGTGATTCAGGCCAATGCCAGCGTTGAAAAAGTGCACTTACCTTGCCCGAGCATTCAGCTAGAGGTCGTACGCAGCACCTCGACGACGCGATCCTGCTGCTCATCCGACAAACCAACCCACATCGGTAAGCGAACCAGTCTTTCAGACTGCTGGGTAGTGACTTCTAAGTCACCGTACGTACGACCATAGCGCACTCCCGCAGGGGATGAGTGGAGGGGTACATAGTGAAAAACCGACCAGATTTCGTTTCGCTTAAACTCATCGAGAACTTTTTGGCGGTCTATTTCTGGCGACAGCAGTACATAGTACATGTGGGCATTGTGCTCGCATTCCTCGGGCACTACTGGGCGCCTTAACAGCCCCTCGGCTTCAAGCGGTCGGAGGATATTGTGATAGCGCTGCCAGCTCGCCAGCCGGGCGCTTGTGATTCGATCTGCTTCTTCAAGTTGCGCCCAAAGAAAAGCAGCGATCAGTTCACCCGGAAGGAATGACGATCCGACCTCTTGCCAGGTGTACCTATCCACTTCACCCCTAAAGAACCGGCTGCGATCAGTGCCTTTCTCACGGATGATCTCGGCGCGCAATGCCAGTTCAGGGGTATTGACCAGTAGCGCTCCGCCTTCACCCGAAATCACATTTTTGGTTTCGTGGAAGCTATAGGCACCCAAGTCACCGATACTGCCCAGAGCGTGTCCTTTGTAGCTCGCCATCACCCCCTGCGCCGCATCCTCAACGACTTTCAAACCGTGCTGTCGGGCTATAGCCATGATCGTATCCATCTCGCACGCAACACCCGCGTAATGGACCGCTACTATCGCGCGGGTGCGGGGCGTAATTGCAGACTCAATCAGTTTTTCGTCTAGATTCAGTGTGTCTTCTCTGATATCAACGAACACCGGAACACCACCGCGGAGCACAAAAGCATTGGCGGTAGAGACGAAGGTGTATGACGGCATGATGATCTCATCGCCCGGCCGGATGTCTAATAACAAGGCAGCCATCTCGAGTGCAGCCGTGCAAGAGTGGGTAAGTAGCCCCTTGTGACAACCAGTGCGATCCTCTATCCAGCTATGGCAGCGCTTGGTAAAAGGCCCGTCGCCAGCCAAACTGCCGTTAAAATGCGCCTCAGCAATATAGTAGAGCTCCTTGCCCGTCATGTGAGGCCAATTAAACGGAATGCGGTTATCTGTCTTTTTCATAAATTCCTATTCATCGTATAGCCTGTAGAAATCCACATCCAACCAAGAGCGTCAGTCAAAAAAAATATACTTCCATGCCGTGCAGACTCAGACTTTTCGTGCCGCAATAAGTCTGGAACCGCCAACAGGATATTTTAGTCCAAGCTTAATCCCGAAAAGCTCGAGCATCATTAGTGAGTAAAATAATTTATTAAAAAACGGATTAATTTTTAGCTCATCAGTAGGGTTGGAACTACCTGGGTTTCTTTTTTGCAATTCTCTAGAAAGCATCATTGCCGGAAGAAGAGTCGTTACAAACGATGTGCTATGTAAAAGCTCAAAACCACAGGTTCGAACTTTGGCCTCTATTTCCAGGCGAGTGTATCGTCGTACATGGCAGGCGTACTCATCGGAAGCGCTCCATAGCCAGGGATGTTGGGGTACAGTCAATAACAAAACTCCATTAGGCTTCAAGGCTTTATGAAGTTGAGCGAGGACAGCTTCATCTTCTTCAATATGCTCCAGCACATCAAAGACTCCTATAGCATCGAACTCATTCACGAACGGCACATGGCGCGCGTCCATTTGCATGAAGTTCGCAGAGTTTATTCGTTTAGTAGCATGGGATAAACCAGTAGCGAAAATTTCACTGCCACTCAATGCTACTTCCGGATGCGCTTCAGCGATGCCAGACAATACAAAGCCAGTGCCGCATCCAACCTCCAAAAAATTTTGAAGTTCTGGCATGTATGTACGGAGGGCCCAAAGAATAATTTTGTTGCGGGCCCGAAACCAGAAGTTAGTAGCTTCTAATCTGGCTAGTTCAGAAAAATACTGGGGCTTGAAACCGCCACCATCATTTGCTAGGTCTGGTGCATGAGCCACCACGCCGTTCAACAAGACCGGAGCATAATCGCATACTGGACAAATCCATCCGTCCGAAGAAAAAACATGTTCGCACTTAAGGCAGCATCTCATGACTGTGTTACTTCCTTTTCGGTCGGTTGCGGTGCGAACACGAATACTCGCGACAACACAAACAAGAAGACGGCAACCACAATGATAGATACCGCTTGGACGAGTTGATGTGTAAAACCCATCCAGTCCACAAACAGCGTCAGTAATAATAAATTCAGTAGATAACCTGTTAGTTGTACCAACAGGTAGCGGCTACCGGCTATGCCAATGTGCCCGTCATGTCGAAAGGTAAAGCGTCGGTTAGCAATGAAACCGATCAGAGCACCCACCGAATATAACAATGTCATTGTTAGCTTAGGAGCGCCCCATAAATAGGTCAGGAAAAGGTAGACGGCATAACCACAGAAATTAGTCAGCACACCAATCATTGCATATCTAAAAAACTGCCGAAAAACCATCTGAGACGGTGAACCCGATTCAGCACTCATCGCGGACCGCCAAACCAAAACCAGTTTTACCATACCCATTGCCGTTGTAAAGCATGTACAAAGCTCCTGAGTGATAAAACGCAAATGGGTATTCGATCATCTCAGAGTCCCACCCACTCGATGAGACGTCAATCCTCGCACTGTTCAGGTCCAATTCCCACTTTTTTCCATCCATGGAGCGTGCGTGTCCTATGCGGTACTTCTCGCCGGCGCCGCTACGATATGAAAACCACATCTCAAAATCCCCGCACTCGCTCATCACTACGGTAGGCCGTGAAAAGGCTTGAGCTCGTCCAAGCTCGTAGGGGACGGCTAAACCATTTCGATTCCAGTTTCTCCCGTCATCAGATGAAGCGTGCTGGATTACATGCAACATCTCGCTGTTACCGGCATCCCAAGTAAGCGTAGATCCGTACCACATATGGAAACCACCTGATGGCCTCGCAAGTACCCAAGGATAGGACAAGCTGATAGGATCGACTGGATTGTTGCCCATGAAGGGTTCAAGGCTATCCAGTTCCAGCGTGAGTTGTGTGGTTAGGATCAGGCGGCCAATATCTCCCCGCCAATGTCCGTTTGTGGGATTTTGCCAGCCCATGAACAACATATATCGGACGCCATCAGCTTCGTAACAGTTGCCAATGCTTACGCCATCAGAAAAAAAACTCCCGGTCGGACCGTGCTCAAAAAATGGGAAGTGGTGTTCTTTAATAACTTTACGCTGGACAATATCGACATCGACAGCACCTACAGAGGAGCGATTGAGCTCATCACGGCCACTGAAAAATATACGATAAACATCGCCTTCCATATATACAGGCAAAGGATTCGCCGCATGCGAAATTAGTTTAGGGTGCCGGCCGCCTGGCTTGGGGGTGTAAAGCTGACCTAGCTTTTTCCAATATTTTGTCATATGCCCCTTAACCTTGTGCTCGGCACCCTTGAGCGTTCTGTAGGTACACCGATATAAACTCCATCGGGAGCTGCGTTCTCGAGCAACAGGGTCCCTGCTCCTACAACACAACGATCTCCAATTTTAATATGGTCCCGTAATGTGGCGTTTACCCCGACAAAACATTGCTCGCCAATTTCTACACCGCCTGAGACAACTACATGTGACGCAATGAAAGTATGATCACGAATAATCGAGTGATGGCCTATGTGATTACCGCTCCACAACGTAACATTGTTACCAATTTTCACAAATGGTTGAATCGTATTGTCTTCAAAGATGAAACAGTTTTCGCCGATTTCTCCGCTGTTGAGCACTGTTGCGTGAGAGCTGACGAAGCTCGCTAGCTTGTAACCTTTTTCTTTCGCAGAAAGGAATTTCTCCTTGCGGATGGCGTTAAGCTTCGAATAGCTCAGTGCAACGAAAAAATCATTATTTTCGGGCGGATATTTCTTGGTAATGTCTTCAAATGCGACGATAGGTAAGTGGCAAAAGTTAGATTCCTTGATATAACAGGAATCGACGGTAAAGGCGACAACCTGATAGTCGGAGTCAGCGCTGAAGTAGTAATGTGCAAGTTGTGCGATTTCTCCAGAGCCAAAAATTACGAGCGATCTTTTCATGGCGTTTTCCTGACTAGGATAGTGAACTCATAAAGCCCATAGTCATGGATCAGGGCGACCTGTGGGGAATAGCGGCGCTTGCATAAATCAAAAAGCAGGCACGGGTCAGCGTAGTACAAGTAGTCGCGTTTCTTGTCCTCATCGGAGTATGAGGTCAGGCAGTTGAAAGAGAATCCCAACCTGCTGGTGCTATCCAGCACGTCCAGGGTGCTTTGCAGGTAGTCATACCATTCGGCATTTGATCGACCTTGACGCACGTTGAAGATCCCGCTGGCCACGCCATAGTCGGATACGTGGTCTGGCTTTGCTGAGGAGATGAACCTGGCGCGAGGTGCAGCAGCATGCCTTTGGCCCGCAGCGCGGATCATTTCGGGGGAGACGTCTACTCCAAGGTACGTAAGAGTCGAGTACTTGTCCTGCAAATAATCCAACAAGGCGCCGTAGCCGCAACCAAGGTCGTTCAGTGTGAAATTGTTTTTATCAGAGCCAATTATTTTGCAAAGTTGTTCAAATCGTATGGTTTGACTTTCTTCACCATTCCAATCGACGCCACGAGGTGTATCTCCATGCTCTGCAAGTTTTTCGGCATAGTAAGTCGCTACCTCGTTGAGCAAATCAATCTTGTTGTTGTGCATAGATGTGCCTCACAATGGTATAAGGACGTTGCTTCGTTTCGGAGAATATCTTTGACAGGTAGATTCCAACCACGCCGATAAAAGATATGACCATGCCGCCAAGTAGCCAAATTGAAGCCATCACAGAGGTCCATCCACTTAACGGCTTTGAAAGGAAGAGCCAGTGCGTAACCAAGTATGCGATATATGCTAAGGAAAATAACGAAATCGAAACGCCGATGTAAAAAATACTCACCAATGGTGCATTGCTGAAAGACGTCACCGAGTTGACCAATAAGGACATTTTGCTACGAAAGGTATATGTGGTTTCGCTGGTATTATGTTTTTTTATAGCATGTGGGCGCTGATCAAAACCAGTGATATGCCACAAACCTGCCATGAAAACTTCCCTCTCTTCATGGAGTAACAGTGATTCAACATAGCGACGTGTCATCAAACGAGCAGTGACAATATTTTCCGCTAATGCTAGACCTGTCAGTGCCTTAAAGAAACGATAGTACCACTGACCGCTCCAGCGCTCGAACCAGCTTCCTTTCCTGCGTTCCTGAACGCCGTAGACCACATCGCAGCGCTCGATATCCATCTGTTCACCAAAGCACATTAGCCATTCAGGTTCTTCCTCAAGATCGCTGTCAATTAAATAAATTCGCTCCCCTTTGGCGTGCGCTAAGCCAGTCATCATCGCTTTGTGATGACCGAAGTTGCGCGATAAGTCGACGACTACGACGTGTACATCCTGCTCCGTGAGTTTAACGGCCAGATCCAAGCTATTGTCTGGCGATCCATCGTTTACAAGAACAATTTCAAAATCTTCTCCAACCAGCTGCTGTGCGGTGGTACTTGCCCGCTCATAAAACTCGTTGAGATAAGGCCCAGATTTGTAGAGAGTTGCAACGATTGAAAGCTTCATGCCACGTACCTCATGTATCGAGGGGCATCTTTGCCACAGTTGAATAAGAGATCGAGGATGGTAACACCATGTGTAAACTCACCCCACATTTGCTGATATTCCGGATAATTCGCATAATTGAACCAGGTGAGTTTAAGGCCTTTATCTAAAAAGATTTTTTCGTCGACATAGTCCTTTGCCGCAGGTCCTGAAATGTACTCAGTGCCGCCGGCCTGTATACAAAGATCGGCAAGTCGCTCGGTCTTACCTTCTTGTAGGCTGTAGTCCCATGAATTGGTGATTACAGTACTGATTCCTAAGTAGTTACAAATAGCTTCAATAAAACGACGGTTCAATTGTGAAATGTGAGTGAAGGTTTCCTGAATGTAGATCGGCTCCAGCCACGCGGCAACTTCAGCAAAATGTGGTGCGCGGCGATAATTCTGTACCAGCGCTTTCCAATGCGCGGCCGCCCATTCAACCCCGTCGATTTCTGTCTCGCGGATCTTTTGGTGGTACTTGCCCTTCACCATAACAGGAACCGTCAGCCACTGAACACCCTGTGGTGTTTTAATTTGGTTGCGGTTACGCCAGTCGCGCCGCGTGTACTGCATGTCGTCGTAGAGAATAAATTCATCCACTGCGGCGATCATGTCAAAATAGCCCTTCCACGGAATATAGTTAGATTGCAATATCGCTACAATTTTACTCACTTACTTACTCCAGGTCTGATAATCAAATCCATCGATTGCGTCCGAGGAATAACCACGCACAGCCAGATAACTGCCTGCCTCGGCACTGTTTGAAGCGTGCGGATTTAGTATTAAGTAATCAGGTTTGTATTGGTCGACAAATTTATGAAAAGCGTCCCTCGCAGCGGGATCCGTTGAGCTACCGTACAAATAGCTGGCAGTTAAATTGCGTTCCAGGGCATTGCTTTCACCTGAATACTTACTAACAATAAGTCCTAGGTAGTCTTCTCTAAGGTAATACTGTGGGAATTTTGATGAATAAATAATAAGATTGCCAGAAATTTCAAGCGGAGCAAAAACACTTCCAGGTTTCATTGAGTTTGCGAACTTGCTCACATAGGAACGAATTGGCTCGTGGATTTTATAACTAAAAAGATCAAACTCGGCACCGTTTCCTGGCCTGAAGACTGACGAAGGTGAAATAAATGTCAGTCCGCCGAGCAAAAGAAATGTCGAAGAAACTAGGAGTTTGAAATTCCGGGCCTTGTGACTTAGAGAGCAAAATGCAATTGCCGAGATAAGCGGAAATGGCAAAAGGTAAAACATTCGCCAATAAGCATTTTCTGTAGTTATGTATCGTATAACAAAGCCCGAGACAACGGGGTTTAAAAGTACTACAAAGGGAATTAACGTCCATAAAATAAACAATTTTCTATGGGGTGAGAATAGGCCTACAAAAATTAATGAAAGGAAAAAAACAAATGGTGTCAACGGGAACTCGCTGTTTATAAGATAACCAATCTGGTCAAGAAAGTCGGCCGAGAAGCCCGAGTTGATCGAGCTTCCGGCAGGCATTACTTTCTGAGCTTCTTGCCTGAAATCCAAAGCCAGCATTGCAGTTGGGAAAAGCGCAATAAAATAACCAATTCCCACCGTCAAAGTGCTTTTACTAAATAATTCCCCCCTTGATAGAAAAAAGGCAAGGTAGACAGTTAATGCTAGAAATGGAACATAGATAAAGCTGGTTGTCGTCAATGTGGTTAATGCAATGGAAA
Source organism: Pseudomonas sp. NFIX10 (assembly GCF_900111955.1). NCBI lineage: Bacteria > Pseudomonadati > Pseudomonadota > Gammaproteobacteria > Pseudomonadales > Pseudomonadaceae > Pseudomonas > Pseudomonas sp. NFIX10. The sequence continues at coordinate 84,616 of NZ_FOKH01000001.1, forward strand.
CTATAGATAGATGTAAAATTTGTCGCACTTTTTTTTCGTTGAAATACTTAATTGAAAAATAGACCCAGCTATAAAAACCAAGATAAAACAAGACAAACTTTCCGTGAAATGCCCGGGCGATACTTAAATTGCCGTATGTCCGATGAGTTTCCCCGAGTAACAGTGCTAACATTACAAGGAAAATAGCCCCTGCTAGCCTGATACGAGTCTCCCGATGAAAAAGGCCTAATAGAAGATAGATGGAGCAAAATGCAAGAAAGCCAACTAAGAAGGGGAATATTACATGATATGCAGTAAGAAAATGGACCCCTAGCAACCAAGATGAAGATGCTTGTAGCACTTCGTAATACTGAAAGACAAAAGAGTTTGCTTCGGTCGGAATTCCGGCCACCCAGGTTATTGAGTTGTTTATAAGGCTGCTCGGATTTTCCGTGTAAAAAACCGCTTTCGGAGCATAGACTGAATCATCGATATCAGGTCTATTGATGGATGATGTTATAATTCCAGTTGTGAGCGCACAAAAAAATATCAAGATCGAGCTTTTTTGTTTGAGTGCGCTGGCCACATAACTTTCTTTGTGAGAGAAAATAAGCCCCCAAACAACTGCTAATAGGATAAACACTGCGCCTAAGATATTGGATGCTAATCCGAAAGAAATAGGGATTTTTGCTCCAATTGAAAATACAAAAAATCCTGCTGCCAGAAAAACATAGAAAGATGTCAGCATCAACTCAATCGTTTTGTCCTCTGGATTTACAATAATTTTCATTGTTTATCGGCTTTTTAGTGCTGTCGCAGTTGTTTGGGGTTATTGGCGCCATTTTATCCTTTGGAAGGGTGGGCGTCACCCTTATACCCTTTACGCCATTTCTTTTTCGGATTGGCATGCTAGCAGAGGGGCCTAGCGTACGCCTGCCTTCGAGGGGCAACCCCGGGAAGCGTTTTCCAGATGCCCGTTCCATTCATCATCTCTTAGAGGCTGACTTCGTGCTTACCCGGAGCAATCCCTCATCGAGGTTGAGGCGAGAAAAACAAGAGGAAAGTCGTTCGTCACGATACGAGGAGCCAAAGTCTGATGTGGGACGGCTGCGCCACAGAATAAACCTGTCAAATGGCCGATGCAGTTTCTGACTGCCAGGACAATAGCCCCCATCCGTATCGTCAGGAGATGTTTTGAATTGTTCGAGGTCGATGAGCCTGAGCCGAAGACAGGAACCGTTGCGCTCAAAAGGCGTTTTCCTAGGATGCTACATAGAGTATTTTTCTGGGGCCGCCAAGTGCCGGATAAAAGTTTGACTAGATCTGGCCACCTGTAATGGTGGGGCTGGTTATGCACTTTTGCGGCCCGACTATCAATCGATACAGGTGCAGTTGGGCTACGAGGATTGCGGGCCGGACAAAATCTCCTCAAGTCTTCGAGCCATTTTGTCCCCTTCCACCGACCACGAAGCTGATGCTGCAAACGCGAAGGCGTTTTCCTTGATTTGTCGTGCCAGTTGTGGCGATCGCAAGACCTTTTCCAAGGCATCCGCCAACGTGTTGACTGTAGGTTCAGCCAGCATCGCGATGTCATCATTGAGTAGCCATTCGGTGCATTCAGCGCGATTGCTAACAACCGGTACACCACAGGCCATGATTTCGAGGGGTAACAGCGACAGATTCGTTAGCGACAATACCAGCGCTGCATCGCAAGCACTGTACAGCTCAGCAAGTTGTGCGGGATTCTTCAGCCCAGCGTGATCGCAGGCAAACGGGAATGTGTAATGGTGTACGTCCCATCCTGCCATCACAATTGTTACATCAGGAACCCGCTGAGCAAGCTCTGCCAGAGCCAATACGCCGAGGTCAAAAGCCCTTCGCGCTGTCGGTGGTCGTACATAAAAGAAGACGCGTTTGGCAGCCCCTCGATCAGCCGTGGTATGAGGCTTGTATAGCGCTCTATCATATGAAAAACCAAGTGCAGTCGCCTGCATGCCAAATTGTTGGTTCAGCAGGCTGGACAGCCAGCTTCCAGCTGTAAAGCCATGGAAGCCAAATCGATAGGTTTGCTCTGCTAGCGCGTACTCGGTGCCCGCAGGGTAGAACCAAGGTTCATAATCTTGCACAAAATAGCACTTATGGGTTGTGGCGCTGATGTTCTTTACTGCATAAGCGGTTTGCCACGAAGTAGCGATTGATATGGCAGCTGAGGGAACCACCCCATTGACGTAGTAAATCTCTACATTGTCGACGTCGAACCAAGACCGGATCGTCGATTTGATTTTGGCAATGGATTGTTCGCCATCGTCCTCAACAATGATGACCCGATTTATGAAACCGAGGTTTCCGATATGTTGCATGAACCTGAAAAGATTGAGATGCCCGCCAGAGCCTTTTCCAATGGGAGGTATATACCAATTGACGGTTTTGTCGCCGTTGGCCAAGGCATTGTCTGGTTGCTGAACGGCCGGTGCGAATTTCAGGAAGCGATAGGAATGTACGACGTCAGGCTTGGTGAACAGCGAGCGCGAGCTTCTGAAACGGCGTGACAATATGCTGAGGAAAGAGGAGAGGCCTTCTTGCCTGATGTGGTTCAGAGACTTTTTGATTTGAGCTGCAAGCAAATGAGCATTCACAGTTAACGTTTCACCCGTTTAAGTTTTTTGTCACGCGAGCAAAACGCAATAAGCGCTGGAGATTTGAAGGCAGCCCGGACTCCCAGCCAACTGCCAGATACTCGCATGAGATTATCGATGGGCATTCTGATTGCCAGCAGTATCAACCTCCATCCCTCTTCAGGGAGGTGTTGACGTACCGATTTGAGATCCCTCAGTGTCAATCCGATCCAATTTCTCAATAGCACCAGCAAACCTTTGGGCTGGTTGTAATGAAAGAGTTGATCCAGTGCCATGCTTTCATCGAAGCTTCGTTGGAAGCGTTCCCAAAGACCATAGTTATGCGAGTGATAGACGACGGCATCGTGGCTGTAGGCTTTCTTAAAACCGGCCTCAATGATGATGCGCGCCCATGCCTGATCTTCGGAAAAGTCTACCTCCGGGTAAGGGTGACGCTCCCAGACCGAGCGCCGGATAAGTGCATTGTTGTCGGAGAAGAAGTACAGGAATTGCCGGTAACCAGTGTCGGTCCGGTAACGCTCCGTATCTGTCAGTTGCGATACGGGCTGTTTTTGAAAGCCCGAGAAATGCAGGACCAACTCCTCGCGCGTGAAGATAGACGCATCGTCGTAGGCGATATGCCTGCCGAAGACTCCGGCGATTTGCGCATCTGCTTCGATTGCGTTGACCAGACAGCGCAGCCAGCTATCTGTAACTGGCTGCGCATCCTGAGTAATCATGGCGATAAATTCGCCTTTTGCATGCTTGATAGCAATATTGCGTGTGCGTCCGTGCTGGAAGTCAGTCGGTTCGACATCAATGATGCGAACTGTGGGGTTCGACCGAACAATGGCCAAGGTTTCATCGCTCGATCCGGAATCAATCACAATGACTTCAAAGGGCCAGTCCGTCTGCTGTGCCAGAACAGCCCTTAAGACTAAACGGAAGCGGCTTCCACCATTTTTCGTGGGAATGACGACCGACACTTTGATATCGGGAGATGCCATCATTTCCCCATCGTTCTCTTCATCCAGGCGCTGGTCAGCATCAGGCCTTCTTCAAGACGAACCTTGGGTGCCCATTTCAATTCCCGGGCCGCCAAGCCATTGTCAAGAACGCTCACCGGTACGTCATACGGTCGGCCAGGAAGGTATTGCTTATCTATCGTGTCACCGACGACAGTCTCGATCCTTTCAATCAGCTCATTGATGCTGACACCGGAGCCAGAGCTGATGTTAAAAACGCTGTGGGGACCGTCGTATTTGAGAGCCAAGGCAAAGGCTTCCGCGACGTCCGAAACATAGACGTAGTCGCGAGTGACGCTGCCGTCCCCCCAAATCTGGATCGACTCGTTTTTTAATGCGCGGCTCAAGAACACCCCGACAGCGCCTTGGGCGGTTTCGACACGCTGGCGCTCGCCGTATGGATTGGTCACCCGCAGCACGGTCGCCTTGATGCCATGAAGGTGTTGGTACATAAGAATGTACTTTTCGATGGCTAGCTTGGTGATGCCGTACGACACCTGCGGATCGGTAGGGTGCGCCTCATCGACTGGCAGGTAGTTCGGAGCACCATATACGGTGCCGCCGGAGGAGATGAACAGGATGCGAGAGATGCCCTTCTCAACCATAGCGTTGAGCATTTGCAGCGTCGCGACCAGATTAGTCTGGACATCATAAATCGGATCGTCGTTCGAGGTTTTCGGCAGTGTGGTGGACACCAAGTGCAGTACCGCGTCCATTCCGTCGACGGCTTCGCTGACGTCATGTGTACTCATCAGGTCGCCGGTCACCCATTCTACGGATTCGGTCGGTTCGAATTTCCGATAGGGCTCCACCCTCGGTCGTTCGAAGATGCGCAGCGAATGACCATCAGCCAGCAGGCGGTCGGCGATTGCCGAGCCAATGAAACCACCACCACCAAAGATTAATATTTTCATTTTATCTCGTAATGCTTTTAACGTTGGTCAATGCAATGTCATAGCCATTGCTTTGCACGATGAGTGGAAACAAACGCTCCAGCGCATGCAGCATACTGCCATCGTACGGCAGTGGCTCATCGGGATAGTCCGACCAAGTTAGCTCCAGCGCGTCTAGCGAGCGAAGGCTTTCGGTCCGCGCCCAGAACATAGTCCCAACTGGAAATATGATATTTTCCGGCAAAGGATTCAGGCCAAGGCGCTCTTGGAGCGCTTCGGCGTAAGGACGATTTTTACCCCAGCAGACAATATGTGGGTCATCCGCAAACACCATGCCCATGCGCGAATCACTTAGCAGTCTGGAAGTGATGACATCGGCCATCGGATTGGTTCGTCCCAACAGGTTTTCGATCAGGAAATCGTACCAGACACTGCCTACCTCTGGATTACTCTGATCCTTGCTCTTTTTGGTGTGCAGGTGGCCGACAATGTCATATTCACGTAGATGACGATGATTGAATGCGCTCAAGAAAGGACCAATATCACGGCCTTTGTTCGGCACCACTTCGATTGCGATCACATTGCCAGGGTAATTAGCGCTCACTACGTCCAGTTCTGCCTTGACCTTTTCGTCTGGGGCACTCAGGAATAAGTCAGGACGTACCCTATTAACGGATAGGCAGTCGAGGATATGTCCGAACAAGTCAGCATAGAAGACGTGAACATGTAGCGCAATCCGGCCGCCTTCAACTTCAGCATTGATCGGGGAGGCGGGGGTCAATACCTCATGAATCCAGGGGCCTTCAGGTTTGCCAGCCCGTAGGTAGCAGGCGAGAGGGTTCTGGCCAGCCTTGTAATCGTCGGATTGCTCGGCGAAAACGGCTGGGTGGAAGCCAGGAAACAATCTCCGTTCCTTGATGTTGTTGGCCCAGGATCGGCCATGCATGCGCAATGTGTCGAAGTCGGAAATTGTTCTATGATAACGCGGGATGAAGTCGTCTCTATAGACGCCCGCTTGCTCGATGGTGGTGTGGTCGAGCTTTTCTTGCGCCGCCTGAGCAATTGCTTCCTGCGCAATTGATTCCAAGCCATCCATGTAGGTTTGCATGGCGAATTTACGCGTCGATGCTTCCTTGAGAGTCTCTCCGATAGACGAGGCGACGGCTTCGTTGGCCATCAGGACGCTCAGCTTCTGCGCCATATCCGGGACATGCAGATAGCGTGCTACACAAGCCTCTCGAAGGCCGCACTCAGTGAGGAAGTCAGCGATGCCCGTTGTTTTGTCGAAGCAAAGCACAGGAAGTCCCAGGCTCATCACATCAATGGCCACGTTCGGCAGCGGATCTAGGCGCGAGGTGATCAAGACTGCCGAGGACTCATCGTAAACCACATGAATCGCCGAAGTTTCAGGAATGAACGTAACGTGATCTTGAAGGCCCGCACGCATAATCTGGTCGTGGAGATATGCTGAATACTGCACATCATTTTCCGGGTCATAGCCTTTGCCGACCCAGACAAAGTGCAAACCGTCCATATCACCGTTTTCAAGAGTGCGGGCAGCGCAGTCAATAAAAAGATCCACGCCCTTGCGCAATTGAACCAATCCCGCGCCAAGAACGATTCGTTTATTTCCCTTCTTCAGCGCTTCAAATGTGTTTCTCAGCCGCGCTTCTTCCGTTGCAACTTTCTCTTCGTCCAAGTTGGCAAATTTAACCTCGCAACGCCCCTGAGGAAGAATATGTACTGGATAGGTCGCCAGATTCGGAAAGTCCCGGACAGCGCTCTGATGAATCACCGAGGAAGAAAACACGGTGCGTGTTGACCAGAACATGGTTTCCACAAAAGCTGTTTTGGGGCGGGTGTAGGCGGAAAACTCATGAAGCAAACTGATCGTCGGAACGAAGTTGGCCGCCAGTCCTTGCAACACGACACGGGATTCAATGCTATTGATCAACGCGAACTTGATCTTGTTGAGGCTGCAGATTTTATCGATCAGTACGCGTGCGTGATCTGGATTAAATCGCAGCCCTGAGCAATCAATAAACACAGCGCCGGAGTCCTTGAACTCGTCTGTCAATTCGCCACCACCCAACACCATTGCAATAACGTTGTAGTGACGTTTGAGCATCATGATCAGATTTAAGCTCAGGATCGGGGCTCCGGTCCTGGAGGCCTCATGGCTGACAACAATTACGGTATCCCGTGAAGGATCAAGCTGCACAAGTTCGAGACTGCTCTGATGCAGTACTGGGGAGTGACCGACACGTCCTTCTTTACGACCATGAAAAACGTAGTGACTAAAAGGGTCGGTGCCCGAGTTTTTAATGTCCGGGTACTGGTTAAGATAAAAAACCGGGTCGAAGCCGAGGGCGTCTCCCTTGGCTTTAATGTAGGCTCGCGCATAAAGGCCTTGAGCTATCCTTAAAGCCAATTGCTTCACCTGGCGACCTTTATTGCGCATCTTGTTCTTCAACTGGTTCATTCCATGGACTGCATTAAGTTAGTAGGTGATGCCAGTAACGACAGTTGTGTTTATGAGCATGTTTTTGCTGGCGCAAGCCAACGGTAACATATGCGCCAGAATGCGATCTTCGACCAACGGGGAAAGATGCATTGCCTTGATGGTTGATTTCAGACGCGGTAATTGGTTGACGAGGGGTGATAATGCCGCAGGGACACTCCAGAATACGCCATTTACCGGATACGGCAGGTGTTTATATGGCGCCGGCTGCAATCCAATTGCCCTGCAAAGATTATTGATCAGTGCTGAGTCCTCTGATAAATGGCTGATCGTTGGGTCCTCGGGAAATACAAGTCCAATGGGGGAAACGCTGTCGCGTTCGGTCAGGTGGTTGGCGATGGATCTCAGAGCCAAGTGCTCGCCACCGATCATGTTTTCTATCAGGTAGCGGTGATAGGCAACCTTGCTCGTGAACTCCGAATCAAAAGGTTCGGCTTGTAGGTCGAGGTGTCCGATCAAGTCGAACTCCTGATAGTTGGCAGCCGTCAGCTGACTCAGCAATGCAGACAGCGTCCCTCTTTCGCATACCTGTATATCGAGGGACGGATTGCGATCTTTACTCAGGACGTTTCGCAGGGCAAGCCGAGTGGCTTCGTCGTTTGTCTGGACGATCACCGTCACATCAATGCCGGATAGCGCGATCCGATCAAGAACGTCCAGTAGTTGCTCTATCAACTTGACGCTGACAAACAGAAGTGATCTGTATGTATCTGACGTCTGGTGCGGTTTTGCCCAGTCGAGTTTGTTCGAGTTCCATGGGCCCTGAGGCTGGCCAGCCCGAATGAAATGCGCGAGTGGATCGTGTTGACCCACAGCATCTGCGTTGAGTTCGTGATAGAGGCTTGGGTCAAACCCTGGAAACGGTTTGCGACGGAGTACACCGCGGCTCCACGAACGAACATACCGACGGATCGCCGAGGCCTCATCTTCCAGTACCACTTTTGCAGGGGTGTAGAAGCTGATGTCCAGTAGCCCGGCTTCTTCTATCGTCGCGGTATCCAGTTTTTCACATCGGCTCAACTCGCCCAGATCAGTTGCGATATCAACAAGTTTTTCAACGTAGTCGGCCATATTGAATTCACGTGCTGCAATGGCTTTCATCTGCTCGCCAACGTTCGCCCTGGCACTGCAGGACGATGCCAGCCGAATGATTTTATCCGCCATGCTGCCGGCGTCTAGGTACGGTGCTATGCAGTCTGTTCCCAGATCATTGCGCTTGAGAATGTCAGCGATGCCAGTGGTTCGGTCAAAGCACAGGACAGGCAAGCCGCGAACCATCGCATCAATGGCCACGTTGGGCAAGGGATCCAGCCTGGAACTCAGCAGTAACATGTCGCTCATTGCATAGACTTCTTCGATCTGCGCTGTCTCGGAAATGATTGTAAATTGCTCGGCAATGCCGCTGCGCTGTATCTGATCGTAGAGGTAAACCGAATAAGCGATATCCGTTTCTGGATTGTAATTGTCGCCGATCCAGACAAAACGACATTTGTGGCCAATCGGGGATTTGATGACCCGCGTGGCGCACTCGATAAAGATGTCGACACCTTTGCGGACCTGTACGCGGCCAGCTCCGAGGATGATGATAGTGTCCGCGTCTTGATCCTGTGGGCGCATGGCATGCTGTAGCCGTAATCTTTCGGCTTCGACTTGAGCTTCGTTTTGTGCCTCGGCTGGCACAATGCTTTTACCCTGCGCGAGCACGGGGATGCGGCAGTCGTTGAGCTGCGGCAATACTTGTACAGCGCTGTCCAGTGTGACATTTGAAGAGAATACCGTCTGACTCGCCCACAACAACGCATTCTGGATTGCTGAACGAGGTCGGGTATAAACCGCAAACTCATGGATGAGACTGACCGAGGGGATGTAGCGGTCGGCTAATGGTTTGAGGGCAAGATTGGATTCCAAGCTGTTAACGATCGCGAAATCGATTGGATATTTATCCAGGAATTCGGCTATCGCCCAAGATGTGCCAACGGCGTTGTTGCGATCCAGAGGGCCAGCAACGAGCGCCCCCGCGTCAACGAAAGCATCTGTCAGCGAGCCGGAGCCTAAAAGTAGCGCAACGACATTGAATCGTTCTGTCAACTGCTGGGCGATGTTAAGGCTAAGGATGGGGGCTCCGGTACGAGACGCTTCATGACTGACCAGCAACACGGTCTGCTTGCTGTGGTCCAAGGTATCGATGGACCGGCTTAGTGTGATTGTCGGAACCGATCCAATGCGACCTTCATGCTGGCCGTACATCAGAAAGTGTTGTTGCGGATCCATACCGCAATTTGCGATATCGGGGTACATAGTGAGATAAAAGTTTGCGTCGAACATTCCGCTGGTATCGTTCTCGCAAATTTCCGGCATTTCAATCGAGGCAGATGATGAAGCAGATTCGATCGGGGGTTGAGATTCGCGGTCACTCGTCGAACGATGCACCTCACAAGTCACATTGGCTACCGATTCCGCCCAAGCGGTACGGCCTTCGCGTAGGCCAGCGCCAAGAAAGTGCTCTCGCGCAGACATGCCTGAGGCTGCCACATCCGGATAGCGGCTCAAATATAGATGGTCGTCGAACTGGCTGTCATTAGGCAGCATGATGATCGGCTTGCCTATACCGAAGAGGCGAAGCGCTCGCCAGGTTTTCGATACAAAGAAAGTAGCCCAGGTATTGCTAAGCGTATTGATATGTTCAGTCGCGCTCAGAAGACTATTTTGAGCAGCGTTCAGTGAGCGGGTGAGGTGATTCGCGTGATGCTCCAGCTCTTGCTTCTGGGCAATGACGAGATCAAGCGCAGACTGACGCTCTTCGAGTTCCGACTTAAGCGCAGCATTTATGGCAGTCTGCTTAATCAGAGACTGCTCGAGTGCGGACTTGAGGCTGGTCTGCTTAGTGTGAGATGTAACGAGTGTAATGTAGCGTGAAGTTTGCTCAATCTGGAGTGCGGTGAAGCGCGCGCGCTGTTCGGCATGAGACGCTTCGAGGGCAATATAGCTGGTAGCCTCCTCCTGGTCCGGGGACAAATTGTTGATGTGCGCGTTTAGCGCTTCGATCTGGCGATCTCTGGCGACAATTCCTTCGTTAGCCGTTACGGTGGCGGCTTCGGCCTGCGATATGAGCTGCAGCATAGGCAACATTCTTCGCAAAGCGGACATCAAAGGATCAAGTTGTTGGGCGAACTCGGTACTGTTTATGTCCAACTTATCAAGTGCGCATTCACGCAACAGTTGATAGGTTTGTGCAAGGATGGCTGGGTCGATGTTGCTATTGAGCAACTCATCGTCGTTGTGCTGGCCATGTCGGAGCCCTTTATCCAGAAACTCATCCACATAAATGTCTAACTGCTCTTGTGTAGGAGTGTTGAGGTCCAGTGCTACGGAAATCCGTTGCAACTGCTTGTAGGGATTACTCAGGAGATTATCGTAGCCTACCACCAGGCGATTTTCCGACTGTGTATAGGCTACCGCCTGCAACATATGTTCCAGCCATAATATGTAAGATTTGACAGGAGCGATTTGGTTGCGAGCCGTCAGCGACGCCGCGACATTTAACGGGTTGCGCAAGGCAATTACGTAACCGACTTTGAATCCAAGTTCATTCAGCAGCTTTTTCCAGAATGGCAGCAGCCGCGTAATACGTGGATCCTTCAGGCCCCAAATCGAGGTCGAAGCAGTCTTTTGCTCGACCAGCTCCTTGGCGGTTTGATAAATCTGCTGAATGTCAGGCAAATTGAAGACATCGGCATCAATCACACCCGTGCGGTCATATGTCGCGCCAAGAAGACCGAGAATCTGATTGTTGATCGCGATGACATCGCTGTCTTCCCAGAATCCTGTAGGGTTGTCGGGCCCGGCGGGGTGCAATGTGTCGCCCAAGGCGACGCCCAGGGTGTTCAGACCTCGGGTCAGGGCGCTGGTGCCGCTGCGGTGCATGCCCAGTACGATGATGATTTTTTTAGTACTCATCAATTTAAAATGCCTTTAGAAAATGTCAGCGTCGGCACGCAGTGGAAGTCCACGATGCTGGTGGCCAGGCAGCCAGACTCCGTGATGACGCGGAATGCCGCAACGTCCAGGGCACGATGCAAAAATGTTTCGACTTGGTCGGAAATTCCGGTTACACCAGCGTTTAGAAAGTACAGGCCGGGCGTCAGGTTGCAGGCAAACTCAAACTGAACTTGCACGCTGCTGCCAGCTTCAACCCACTCGACCGATTGCGCTACCGACGGTGCGGAAACCGCGCCACCTAGTTCCGCGCCGCTTACAGTTTTGATCAACATACCGAACCGTACGCGCTCGGCGGTGCTGGCAAAGTCAACATTGTAACGGTAGAAGTAGCTGCGTCCGCGAACCAGATTGTTTACCCTGACGTTAGACAGGGTGTAAATTCCGGCGTCGCGAATTCGTGCGCCTTTGTCTTCGTATTCAATCGTGCTGTTGGGCTTCAGGTCGGGGTCGAAGCTCTCTTCAATGTTGTGTTCGACCTCGATAAGTGCAGATTCTTCTGTGTCCGGTTCCACACCTGTCGGTGCCTGCCCCGAGATGATTTGCTGGCGAATGATCGATCTGCGATCCGCAGCTGCGTACAGCATTTTCTGGTAGTTGCCGACTACCTGCTTCGGCGCCCCTTCGGTCAACTTATCGCCGCTATCAAGCAAAATCGCGCGGTCACAGAGTTCCACAATAGCGCTGCCGGCGTGGGATACGAACAGAATCGTCGCCCCTTTTTGCCGAATGGCTTCAATTCTGGAAAAGCATTTACGCTGGAATAACTCATCCCCGACAGACAGTGCCTCGTCAACGATAAGAATCTCCGGATCGGCGTTGATCGCCACCGCGAATGCCAAGCGAACTGCCATGCCACTGGAATACGATTTGATTTGCTGATCAATGAAGTCGCCAATGTCGGCAAACGCTTCGATTTCGGCGAAGCGCTCATCAATCTCCTGACGACTCAAGCCCAATATCGAACCGTTGAGATAGATATTCTCTCGGCCTGTGAAGTCTGGGTTGAAACCGGAACCCAGTTCCAGAAGAGCAGCGATTCGACCATTGACCTCTACTGAGCCTTCAGTGGCCGTCAGGGTTCCGCAGATAATCTGCAGCAAGGTGGATTTACCGGATCCGTTTTTACCGATAATACCAACTGTTTCCCCGCGGTGTACTTCGAAATTGATCTTCTTGAGTGCCCAGAACTCTCGATAGTATTTGACGTCTGCGTCTTTGATCCGGCTTTTGATAGGCGCCAGCAGCAGTTGCTGTAAACGCTGGCGAGGGCGATCGTAAATATGAAAGCACTTGCTCAGGTTCTCGACACGAATGGCAAGCGTGGATGCAGGTGCCAATGCGGCGGAGTGATCTGCTGTAATCATTTCAGAGGACATCTGCGAAACCCGATCTTGTTTTCTGGAACCACGCATATCCGGCCGCGGCGATAAATACGGAGACGATTAAGTAGACTCCGAGCCCCATGAAGTCAGGTAATCTCCCCCAAATAACGATCTCCCTCATTTGTTCGATAATGAAGGTTAGGGGGTTGAGCAAAATAATGGTCTGATACTGCGCGGGCAGAGAGCTCAGCGGGAAGAACACCGGTGAGAGGAATAGCATGATCGTCGTTATGATGCCCGTAGTTTGTCCCACGTCCTGAAGGTAAACTCCCAAAGATGCCAGTATCCAAGCCAGGCCCAGTGTCAGGATAATCAGAGGGAGCATCACCACTGGGGTCAACAGAATGGTAAGGTGGGGAATCCCTTGAAAAATGGTGTAAGCCAGAATCAATACGGACAGACTGATCAGTCCGTGGAACAAAGCTGCTCCGAGCGTTACGATTGGCAGGATCTCCAGAGGGAAAACCACTTTTTTGACGTAGTTGACATTGCTTAAAACGATGTTCGGAGAGCGGTTGATGACCTCCGCGAACACTGCGTGAACAATCAGCCCGGCAAACAGCATGATCGCAAACATGGTTTTGCTCTCTTCGGTGCCGGGAGGTGAAATTCCCCAACGCGATTTGAACACCACCGAAAATACAAATGTGTAAACGCTCAACATCATAAGCGGATTAAGGAATGACCAAAGCAAGCCCAGTACTGAGCCCCGATAACGGCCAATTACTTCACGTTTGGTCATCTGAAATATTAGATGGCGATGCAATATCAAGTTTTTGGATAGGCCATACAGGCTTGATGTCTTTTGCGGAACACTCATTAAAATATCCAGACGAATAAAAATGATGGGGCGAAGGTACCATTGCTGAGCGGCGTCATTTTAGCTGTGGAGCGTCGCTTCGGCGGCTGGTTGCGCATTTTTCCAGAGGAGGGGGCGCACCACTAGATCCTTTTGACCAGAACAGCCAGGGCCAGACCGAGGTTGCCCAAGAAGGTCTGTCGATAGAAGCGACTACTCACCATGAGTTTTACCCTTGTGACAAGCGGAGCATTGCGAGCCCGCTCAAGACGCTTGAGGGTCACCGCATTGCTTGGAGTCAGCCGGGACAAAACTGTATTAAGCGCTGAGATGTTCGTAGTGTTCCATTCGCTGAGGGAGCCTTTGAGCATGTGATCAACACGGTCCAGTCGGTCCTTGAATGTAGTATTTGCGCCAATGACGTTCTGGTTATGCTGGCGATAATCAAGAGTTGGCATGGGGTCGTAGTAAACGTTTCCACCACAACCGGTCACTAGCAAATACGCCCACCAGTCATGGCATACCAAGGGCGTGTCTGCCGGGGTTTCTCTCAGAAGGGAGCATGCTGCCTGGTTGATCATCATCGTGTTGCCACCTGCCAAGCTTTGCATCAAAGCATTCTCGAAGCTTGGTCGTTTGTTGAACAATGGCGAAAAACCTAACGCTTTTCCGGTGACGTTAATGATTCTCGTACGACCGCAATAAAGCGAGGGTTGTTGGACGGGCTGCTGTTCCAGCCAGTTCAGGGCCTTTTGCAGCTTGGCGGGATGCCAGTAGTCGTCCTGATCACAAAAAGCGTAGTACGCATGTTGCCCGCAAGCCCGTCCCAAAACAGCCAGGAAATTTTTGGTGAATCCAGACTGTGGCCCTTGGCTGAGTACTAGGCGGTCTTCGCCCCACATTTGCTGGTATTGCTGCAGGATTTCGACTGTTTCGTCCGTTGAACCGTCATCCGAAGCATAAATCACCCAGTTCGAATGAGTCTGGGCGGCAATCGACTCCAATTGATCCCTGAGGAAGCGGCCACCGTTAAACGTACACAGCAGTACGGCCACGCTACTGGCGTTTTTTGTCAGGCTGTTCAACGGTGTAGCGGCAGCGGAACGCGAGGGGGTTGACACAATTTTGAACGCTCTTTCCGTGGTGGAGAGTAAGGTATGCAGCAAGCGCGCTAGTTTACCGGCTTTATCAATGTTTTACACGACGCAGTAGTCGATGCCAGAATCCCGTGCTCGTCGAAACATTCCGTGCAGATACGAACGGGTGCGTTGATTTTATTGATTTTACAATACTGATGCTGAAGGTGAAGGGAGAAACCTGGGTGGGGGAGGGATTTATGGATAAGATCAGGGCCTTGCTATTAGGCCTCCCAAGGCGGCACAAGCGACTGATTCAGGTCACCACGGATATCGTGCTTGTTTGGGTAGCCCTCTGGCTAGCCTTTATCGTCCGTCTCGGCGTCGACGATATGTACAACCCCTTGAAGGCCCATTTTTGGCTCTTCGCCTGTGCGCCGATTGTAGCCATCCCCTTATTCATCCGCTTCGGCATGTACCGCGCCGTCATGCGCTATTTCGGCAACGACGCCCTCATTGCCATCATCAAAGCCGTCAGCCTTTCCTCCCTGATCCTGGCCGTCGTCGTCTATTGGTACAGCAACCACCAAGCCGTCGTCCCGCGCTCCATCATCTTCAACTACTGGTGGTTGAGTCTGGTCATCATCGGCGGCCTGCGCTTGTGCATGCGTCAATATTTCATGGGGGATTGGTTCACCGGCGGACAGCATATTCCCTTCACCAACCGTGACGATGGCCTGACGAAGGTCGCGATTTACGGTGCTGGGGTTGCAGGTAATCAGCTCGTCGCCGCGTTGCGCATGGGTAAAGTGATGCGACCGGTGGCGTTCATTGATGACGACGCAAACATCGCTGATCGATCGATTTCCGGACTGCTGGTCTACAAACCCAAGCACATCCAGCAGATGATCGACGTGACAGGCGCACAGGAAATCCTCCTGGCCTTGCCCTCGTCAACCCGTGCTCGCCGTAGGGAAATTCTCACAATGTTGGAGCGCTTCCCTTTACACATTCGAAGTGTCCCCAACTTTACCGACCTCGCCAGCGGTCGGGTGAAAGTCGACGACATCCAGGAAGTGGATATCGCCGACCTGCTCGGTCGCGACGCTGTGCCTGCGCAGCCGGATTTGCTCCAGCGCTGTATCAAAGGCAAGACAGTCATGGTGACGGGGGCAGGAGGGTCAATCGGCTCTGAACTCTGCCGGCAGATATTCGCGTTGGGGCCCACCACGCTTCTTCTGTTCGACCACAGTGAGTTCAACCTCTACAGCATCTTGTCTGAGCTGGAACAGCGTGTCGATCGGGAGTCTGCCCCGGTCAAACTGTTGCCCATCCTGGGATCGATTCGTCACCCGGATAAATTGCTCGATGTCATGAAAACCTGGAAAGTCGACACCGTTTACCATGCAGCTGCGTATAAGCATGTGCCGATTGTGGAGCACAACATTGCCGAGGGCGTGCTCAACAACGTCATCGGTACGCTGAACACCGCGCAGGCTGCGCTGCAATCCGGGGTTGCCAACTTTGTGCTGATCTCCACGGACAAGGCTGTGCGCCCAACGAACGTGATGGGCAGCACCAAGCGTTTGGCGGAGCTGACGCTGCAAGCGTTGAGCCGGGAGATTGCGCCGGTTCTGTTTGGGGAAAAGGCCAACATATCCCGGGTCAATAAAACCCGTTTCACCATGGTTCGTTTTGGCAACGTGCTGGGTTCGTCGGGGTCTGTGATTCCTTTGTTTCACAGTCAGATCAAATCGGGTGGCCCGCTGACGGTCACTCATCCGAAGATCACTCGATACTTTATGACGATCCCAGAAGCCGCGCAGTTGGTCATCCAGGCGGGATCCATGGGGCAGGGTGGGGATGTGTTCGTGCTGGACATGGGCGAACCGGTGAAAATTGTCGAGCTGGCAGAGAAAATGATTCACCTGTCGGGCCTGAGTATTCGCTCGGAGCGTAATCCCCAGGGGGATATTTCCATCGAGTTCACTGGCCTGCGGCCAGGCGAGAAGTTGTATGAAGAACTGTTGATCGGCGATAACGTCGCCGCAACCGAGCATCCGATGATCATGACGGCTAGTGAGGATCATCTGCCCTGGGATGTATTGAAGCTCAAGCTGGGTAACTTGCTCGACGCTTTGGAGAGGGACGATTACGCACGGGTGCGTCAGCTGTTGCGTGAAACTGTCCACGGTTATACCCCCGATGGTGAGATCGTTGACTGGCTCTACCAACAACGCCGACTGGATCCGTGATTGTTACACACCCTGTAACGTAGACATTTTTGACAGCGAGTCATCATCGCCTAAGTTTGAGAAGCAGCTTCGGAAAAGCTGCTTTTCTCTTAACGATGTCATGGAGCGTCACTTATGCGTACAGGCTATTTCTACTCTCTGGTTTTTGCACTGCTGACCAGCGCTTCTATAGCGGTCATCGCTGCGCCTGCGGTCAAGCCCGAGACGACGTCTGCACCGCAGGCATTGAATGTGTCGGCGAATTCGCAAAGCGCCAAGGTGGATCTTAACGGGGCGGATGCTGCGACGCTGCAACGCGAGTTGGCGGGGATAGGCAAGGCTAAGGCTGAGGCGATTGTTGCGTATCGTGAGAGTAATGGAGCGTTTTCGTCTGTGGAAGAATTGCTTGAGGTCAAGGGGATTGGCAAGGCGCTTCTGGACAGGAATCGCGACAAGCTGGAAGTGAATTGAGGTGAGGTAGTGAAGGAGGCCGGTCGAGACGACTGGCCTTTTTTGTTTCTGGCGGATGAAAAGGATACGGCGATGATTGTGGCTGGGCCCCGTAATTCTGAGTTCAGCATGCCGACATGGTACAAATCGTGATAATTCATTGCCATCGATAGTCGCGCAGATGCGCTTGGTGTTTTGCGTTGCGCCCCATGAAGCGATGAGTCTTTATCTCAACGATTCCGAGCACTGCTTTTGCAGTTCTGACCCCGCTATCCATCACTGATCGAGGATGTGTGCCATGTACAAAACTATCCAGCCGCCTATCAGGTCAGCAAAGGATCAGCCCTGCAGATGGACAAGCTCTTCTACGACCGCATACGCGCCGAGCAGGACAAGCGCACCTTGATCGAACAGTTCGAAGTGCCAATCCGCACCGGCCGCGCTTGGCACGTACCCGCCGGTCATGTGTTCCGAGTCACGACTCCGGTGGGCCCGCAGGTGGGGGACTTCAACGTCTGGAACGCCCACGACCCACGGGAGCGCCTGTGGGCGGCGCGCACGCGCCAGCTTCAGGGCGCTCATGTCAGCACTCATGATCGGTTGTGGTCTAACCTGCCATTCCTGCGGCCGCTGGTGACCATCACCGATGACAGCCTGGCCGGCTACGGCATCGATGAGCATGGCGGACGACTGCACGATCTGCTGGGTACGCGCTGTGATCCATACGTGAACAAGATGCTGACCGGCGAGGATTTCCATCATCACTGCCATTCGAACCTGACCCGTGCCGTGTTGCCCCATGGCCTGACGGAGTTCGATGTGCACGACGTGCTGAATATTTTCCAGTGCACCGGACTCAATCATGACGATATGTACTTCATGAAGGCCTGTCCGGCGCAGAAGGGTGATTACCTGGAATTCTTTGCCGAGATCGATCTGTTGTGTGCCCTGTCTACCTGCCCGGGGGGTGACCTGTCGCTGGCGATGTGGGGGCCGGATGCGCAGGATCCTCTCAGCGTCTGTCGTCCGCTGGGGGTGGAGATCTATCGGTTGGAGGATTCATTGCTGGAAGGCTGGAGCCAGCCTGAGCGGGCGGCGTACAACGGGATGCATGGCTTGCACATCGCCAAGGCGGATTGGGAAAAGTGATGCAGCAGGCGCTCTTGTGGCGAGGGAGCTTGCTCCCGCTGGGCTGCGCAGCAGCCCCCAAATCATGACTCAATCAGCCTGGCCCACCGCGTCGGCAGGTTTGAGGGGCCGCTTCGCGCCCCAGCGGGAGCAAGCTCCCTCGCCACGAGATCGGTGTGTGAGGCCGCGGTTAACGATCCTTGGCCTCCTTCGCATCCATTTCCGCGTTGCGCTCAGCCACACGCTTGCGTTGTTCATCCGTCAATTCGACCTTGTTGGCGGTGTCGCGCAGCATCATCAGACCACCAACGATCGAGCCGATTGCAACAATCAGAATCAACCAGGCATACCAGGGCATAGGGCTCTCCTTGAGGGTGCGAGGGACGGACGAGCCTTTCGCCGATCCATCGCACCTACCACTTATGAGCGAAGGTTGTTCGCAGTGGTTCCATACTACGCCCGTTCGGCCGGCTTCACCTTAAAGCCCGGTCAGCATCGCATCGGCGGGCGCGTCCGCACGCAGTTGTGCGGTAAGGATGAAGTAGACGAAGCCTACCGCCATGAACCCGAGGAAGATCAGCCCGATCAGTGCGTTGAACCAGGCCATCGCCACCAGGCACACCAGCGCCAGCAACAGGGCGATCCCCGGTACGATCGGATAACCCGGTGCGCGGAAAGTACGTTCCAGGTTGGGCTCGGTTTTACGTAGCTTGAACAGGCTGAGCATGCTCATGATGTACATGACGATGGCACCGAACACGGCCATGGTGATCATCGCCGCGGTCAGGCTCATGCCGCCGAGGTTGATCAGACCGTCGCTGTAGATCGCGGCAATGCCGATCAGTCCACCGGCAATGATCGCCCGGTGCGGGGTCTGGAAGCGTGACAGTTTGGCCAGGGAGGCGGGCAGGTAGCCGGCGCGGGCCAGGGCGAAGAACTGCCGCGAGTAGCCCAGGATGATCCCGTGGAAACTCGCCACCAGGCCGAACAGGCCGATCCAGACCAGCATGTGCAGCCAGCCGGAGCTTTCGCCGACCACGGTTTTCATGGCTTGGGGCAAGGGATCGTTGATGTTCGACAGGGTGCGCCAATCGCCGACGCCGCCGGCCAGGAACATCACACCCATCGCCAGGAACACCAGGGTCAGGATGCCGCTGATGTAGGCCTTGGGAATCGTGCGTTTCGGGTCCTTGGCTTCTTCGGCGGCCATGGCCGCACCTTCGATGGCCAGGAAGAACCAGATGGCGAAGGGAATCGCGGCGAACATGCCGGCAATGGCTGGGGCGCCGAACACATCCGAACCGGCCCAGCCGTTCAGGGCGAAGCTGCTGAAACTGAACGCCGGGGCGACGACGCCCATGAACACCAGCAGTTCGGCCACCGCCAGGACGCAGACAATCAGCTCGAACGTTGCCGCCAATTTGACCCCGAGGATGTTCAGGCCCATGAACACGATATAGGCGCCGACCGCCGCGTGTTTCGGGTCCAGCGCCGGGAACTGCACGTTCAGGTAGGCGCCGATGGCCAGGGCAATGGCCGGCGGCGCGAAGACGAATTCGATCAGCGTCGCCAGCCCGGCAATCAATCCGCCTTTCTCGCCGAAGGCGCGACGGCTGTAGGCAAACGGCCCACCAGCATGGGGAATGGCGGTGGTCAGCTCGGTGAAACTGAAAATGAAGCAGGTGTACATGGCCGCCACCATGAAGGATGTCACCAGGAAACCTAGCGTCCCGGCCACGCCCCAGCCATAGCTCCAGCCGAAATACTCGCCGGAAATCACCAGGCCAACGGCAATGCCCCATAAATGCAGGGTGCCCAGGGTGGGTTTGAGTTGTGTGTTCATCGGTGGCTCCCCTCGATCCATAGCAAAAGCGCTGGAGAGGGGTAGTGCAGTGGCCGTGCCAGTGTGGCGGGGGCGGTCGTAATGGGTGAAATCGTGTCGTATCGGGGATGTTCGCTGCTGGATGGCCTGGTTTTGTGCCCCAGTTCAGAGCATCGGCACCTGTCCGGGCCTCATCGCGAGCAAGCTCGCTCCCACAGGGTGGACACAGATTCTGTATTCACAACAGACCAAAATGTGGGAGCGAGCTTGCTCGCGATAGGCCAGCCCAGCCAACCAACCCCTCATTTTTTACACTTTCTTTATCCCCCAAGCCCTCTCTCGATCTCGTTCCTTTACAGCCTCCCTGCCGACAATCACCTCCACACGGCACGACGCCGTACCACGGAGAAATCCCATGAGTGTTCTGGACGGGGTGTCGCTGCTGCTGGCAGTGGCGCTGTTCATTTATCTGCTGGTTGCGCTGTTGCGCGCCGATCGGAACTAGGAGCGGCTATGCACGGTTATGACTACGGGCTGATCCTCGCCTTTTTCGCCCTGGTGCTGATTCCGGCACCGTTTCTGGGGCGTTTTTACTACCGGGTGATGGAAGGCCAGCGCACCTGGCTTTCCCCGATCCTCGGCCCGGTGGAGCGCGGTTGCTATCGCCTGGCCGGTGTCGATTCCAGCGCTGAGCAGAGCTGGCAGAAATACACCCTGGCCATGCTCGCGTTCAACCTGGCGGGTTTTGTGTTGCTGTTTGCGATTCTGCTGCTGCAGGGACATCTGCCCCTCAATACCGAGCAACTGCCCGGCATGGAGTGGACCCAGGCCTTCAACACGGCCGTGAGTTTCATGACCAACACCAACTGGCAGTCCTACAGCGGTGAAGCGTCCCTGAGTTACCTGAGCCAGATGGTCGGCCTGACCGTGCAGAACTTCGTCAGCGCCGCCACCGGCCTGGCCGTGCTGGTGGCGTTGTGTCGCGGGATCGGGCGCAAGTCCGCCTCGACGCTGGGTAATTTCTGGGTCGACATGACCCGCGCCACCCTCTACGGGTTGTTGCCGCTGTGCCTGCTGCTGGCGTTGTTCCTGGTCTGGCAGGGCGTGCCGCAGACTTTCGCGCACTATGTGCACGGGGTCACGATGCAGGGCGCCGACCAGGTCATCCCGCTGGGGCCGGCCGCCAGCCAGATCGCGATCAAGCAACTGGGTACCAACGGCGGCGGTTTCTTCGGCGTCAACTCGGCGCATCCGTTCGAAAACCCGACGGCCTGGAGCAATCTGTTTGAGCTCGCGTCGATCATCCTGATTCCCGCCGCGCTGGTGTTCACGTTCGGTCATTACGTCAAGGACCTGCGTCAGAGTCGCGCGATCATCGCGTGCATGCTGGCGCTCTTCCTGATCGGTGGCGCGACGTCGCTGTGGGCCGAATACCAGCCCAACCCGGCCCTGAACGACCCTGCCGTCGAACAGACCGCGCCGCTGGAAGGCAAGGAAACGCGCTTCGGCACCACCGCCACGGTGCTGTGGTCGGTGACGACCACGGCAGCGTCCAACGGCTCGGTCAACGCCATGCATGACAGCCTCAACCCGCTCAGTGGCATGGTGGCCCTGGTGAACATGATGGTCGGCGAGGTGATCTTCGGCGGCGTCGGGGCCGGGCTCTACGGCATGCTGTTGAATGTGTTGATCGCCGTGTTCCTGGCCGGCTTGATGATCGGTCGCACCCCGGAATACCTGGGCAAGAAGCTGGGTGCCCGAGAGGTGCAACTGTTGGTGGCGACCCTGCTGGTGATGCCCGTCAGCGTGTTGGTGCTGGGTGCCGTCGCCGCGAGCCTGCCCGGGCCTGCCGCAGCGGTGAGCAACCCGGGTGCCCACGGTTTCAGCCAGTTGTTGTACGCCTACACCTCGGCGGGAGCGAACAACGGTTCGGCATTCGGCGGGTTCGGCGCCAATACACCCTTTCACAACCTGATGCTGGGCCTGGGCATGTTGATCGGCCGGTTCGGCTACATCCTGCCGGTGCTGGCATTGGCTGGCAGCCTGGCCTTGAAGAAAACCGCACCGATTGGCCAGAACAGCTTTCCTACCCATGGCCCGCTGTTCGTGACCTTGTTGACCGTGACCATCCTGCTGGTGGGCGGCTTGACCTTCCTGCCGACCCTGGCGCTGGGGCCGATTGCCGAACACTTGAGCATGGGCTTCTGAGGATTTGATGATGAATATGCCGATGAGCAAAACCGTCGCCGCCAAGGCGCCGGAGCAACCGAAGACCCACCTGTCAGCCCTCTGGCGGCCAGCGTTGGTGCAAGCCTTCGTCAAGCTCGATCCTCGCCAATTGCACCGTGCCCCGGTGATGCTGGTGGTGGAACTGACCGCGATCCTCACCACCGTGTTGTGCTTCATTCCCGACACTACGGTGCCGACCTTTGTCGCCGCGCAAATTGCACTGTGGCTGTGGTTCACCGTGCTGTTCGCCAACTTCGCCGAAGCCTTGGCCGAAGGGCGCGGCAAGGCCCGGGCCGACAGCCTCAAGGCCGGCAGCGAAGGCCTCAACGCCCGTCGCCAGACTGCCAGCGGGTTCGAAACAGTCCCCGCCACTCGTCTGCGCAAAGGCGATGTGGTGCGCGTCGAGGCTGGCGACATGATCCCCGGCGACGGTGAGGTGATTGAAGGCATCGCTGCGGTCAACGAGGCGGCGATCACCGGCGAATCGGCGCCGGTCATCCGCGAGTCCGGCGGCGATCGCTCGGCCGTCACCGGCAATACGCGGCTGGTCTCCGACTGGCTGCTGGTACGCATCACCAGCAATCCCGGCGAGTCCACCCTGGACCGCATGATCGCTTTGGTGGAAGGCGCCAAGCGCCAGAAAACGCCGAACGAGGTGGCGCTGGATATCCTGCTGATCGGCCTGACGCTAATCTTCCTGTTGGTGGTGGTGACGCTGCAACCGTTCGCCCATTTCGCCAACGCCAGCCTGCCGCTGGTGTTTCTGGTGGCGCTGTTGGTCACCTTGATTCCCACCACCATCGGCGGGCTGCTGTCGGCCATCGGCATCGCCGGGATGGACCGGTTGGTGCGCCTGAACGTGATCGCCAAATCCGGCCGTGCGGTCGAGGCGGCGGGGGACGTGCATGTGCTGATGCTGGACAAGACCGGCACCATCACCTTTGGCAATCGGCGTTGTACGGCGGTCTATGCCGCCCCGGGTGTGAGTGCCAAGGAACTGGCCGAAGGTACGCTGTTCGCCTCGTTGGCTGACGACACGGCCGAGGGCAAGTCCATCGTCGAGTACCTGCGAGGCTTGCACCCACAGCCCGAGCCGGGCGTCGACGCACTCACGGCCGTGCCGTTCAGTGCCGAAACCCGTCTGTCCGGGGTCGACTATCAGGGGCGCATCTACCGCAAGGGCGCCGTGGACTCATTGCTGGATTTCATCGGCCTTGCACGCAATGAGTTGCCGCCGGCCCTGGCACGGGAGGTCGACAAGATCGCCCAGAGCGGCGGTACGCCGTTGCTGGTGTGCGCGGACGGCAAGCTGCTCGGTGCTATCCATCTCAAGGACGTGGTCAAGCCCGGCATCCGTGAGCGTTTTGCCGAGCTGCGCAAGCTGGGGATTCGCACGGTGATGGTCACCGGCGACAACCCGCTGACTGCCGCCGCGATTGCCGCCGAGGCCGGTGTCGACGACGTGCTGGCGGAGGCCACGCCGGAGAAAAAACTGGCGCGTATCCGTCACGAGCAAAATGATGGTCGGCTGGTGGCCATGTGTGGCGACGGCGCGAACGACGCTCCGGCCCTGGCCCAGGCCGATGTCGGCATGGCGATGAACGACGGCACCCAGGCCGCGCGGGAAGCGGCCAACATGGTCGACCTCGACAGCGACCCGACCAAATTGCTGGACGTGGTGCAGATCGGCAAGGAGCTGTTGGTGACCCGTGGGGCGCTGACCACCTTTTCCATCGCCAACGACATCGCCAAGTATTTCGCCATCCTGCCGGCACTGTTCGCGTCGATTTATCCACAGCTCGGCGTGCTGAACGTGATGCACCTGAGCAGCCCGCAGAGCGCGATTCTGTCGGCCATTGTCTTCAACGCCTTGATCATCGTCGTGCTCATCCCTCTGGCCCTGCGCGGCGTGCGCGTGCAAGCGGCAAGCGCGGCGGCGCTGTTGCGGCGCAATCTGTTGATCTATGGCCTGGGCGGGATTCTGGTGCCGTTCGTGGGGATCAAGGCGATCGATATGTTGCTGACGGCGTTGCACCTGGTTTGAGTTCACCATTTGTGGGAGCAAGGCTTGCCCGCGATGAACGATGACGCGGTCTTGCTTGGGATCGAAGTGTCTGCATCGCGAGCAAGCTTTGCTCCCACAAGGCGATTCCCAGGATTTACTTCAATCGAGGATTTTGAAATGTCCACTCTGATTCGCCCGGCCTTGAGCCTGTTATTGCTGATGAGCCTGATCACCGGCGTCGCCTACCCACTGCTGGTCACCGGCGTGGCGCAAGTCGCCTTTCCCACCCAAGCCAACGGCAGCCTGATCGTCGATGCCGCCGGCAAGGTCCGTGGCTCGACGCTGATCGCCCAGGATTTCACCGGCGATGCCTGGTTTCATCCACGGCCATCGGCCGGTGCCTTCGCCACGGTCGCCAGCGGTGCGAGCAATTTCTCCCCGAGCAATCCGGCCCTGGCCACACGAGTGATCGATGACGCCCGCAAGCTTCAGGTGCCTGGTCAGGGCCCGGTGCCGCTGGCATCGCTGACCACCTCCGGCAGTGGGCTGGATCCGCACTTGCCTCCGGCGGCAATTGCCTATCAACTGGCGCGTGTCGCCGCCGCGCGCAACCTGCCGGCCTCGACCTTGCAGCAATTGCTCGACGACAACACCGAGCAACCCCTGGTGGGCCCACCGGTGGTGAATGTGCTGGCGCTGAACCTGGCCCTGGAAAAACTGTAGAACCTGTGGGAGCGAGCTTGCTCGCGATGAGGGTGTATCAGTCACCATCAATGTTCGCTGAGCTGCCGCTATCGCGAGCAAGCTCGCTCCCACAGGGGGGCTGAACCTATCCGAAACAAGAGAATCCCCAGCATGAGCGACTCCGGCCGCGCCGACGCACTGTTAGCCAATCTGCCCCGTAACGGCCGTGGCCGGCTCAAGGTCTTTCTTGGCGCGGCCCCGGGTGTCGGCAAGACCTACGCCATGCTGCAAGCGGCTCACACCCAACTGCGCCAAGGTGTGACGGTCATCGCCGGGGTGGTGGAGACCCACGGCCGAAGCGAAACCGAAGCGCTGCTCGGCGGCCTGGCGCAGCAGCCGTTGGTGCGCTCGGAATATCGTGGCGTGATGCTCGAGGAAATGGATCTCGACGGCTTGCTCGCCGCCCGGCCACACCTGGTCCTGGTGGACGAACTGGCCCACAGCAACGCCCCCGGCAGCCGCCACGCCAAGCGCTGGCAGGACATTCAGGAACTGCTCGCGGCGGGCATCGACGTCTACACCACGGTCAATGTCCAGCATCTGGAAAGCCTCAACGACCAAGTACGCGGCATCACCGGCGTGCAGGTACGCGAGACGTTGCCGGACTGGGTCCTGCAGGAAGCCGATGAACTGCTGCTGATCGACCTGCCACCCCGTGAGCTGCTGGAGCGTCTGCGCGATGGCAAGGTCTACGTGCCGGAACAGGCCCGGGCGGCGATCGATGCGTTTTTCTCCCAGACCAACCTGACCGCGTTGCGTGAGCTGGCGATGCAGACCGCCGCCGCCCAGGTCGACAATGATCTGGCCCTGGGCTATCGACAACTGGGCCAGGCCGCGCCGGCGGTGCGCGGACGTTTGCTGGTGGGGGTGGACGGTGATGTGCAGGCTGAACGCCTGGTGCGCCATGCCAGCCGCGTCGCTCAGCGTCGGCATCTGCCGTGGAGCCTGGTGCACGTGGATAACGGCAGCGCCCGTGACGAAGCCTCGCGCCAGCGCTTGCAGAATGCCCAGCAACTGGCTGAACGCCTCGGCGGCGAAGTGGTGCTGCTGCGGGCCGGCGAGGTGGCCAGGACGCTGATCCAGCACGCCAGCGAACGTCGCGCTACGCTGGTGCTGGTGGGCCAGTCCCGGCCGCGCCTGCGCCGACGGCTGTTTGGCGGCGGCCTCGCTTCGCGCCTGCTGCGCGATGCCCGTGGCCTGGAAATCAATGTGTTGGACAGCGATGAGCAACCGCGTCCCGCTCGCGTGCACTCAGGCGCCGTCCAGACCAGGTTCGATTATGTGCTGGCGTTGCTGGCGACCGTGGTGGCTAGCGCATTGGCCTGGGGCATCTCGGGATTGCTGGCGTTGCCCAATATCTCTCTGGTGTTCCTGATGGCGGTGTTGCTGGTGGCCGTCCGCAGCAGCCTCGGCCCGGCGCTGGCCTGCGCGGCGCTGTCGTTCCTGGCCTACGATTTTCTGTTCATCCCGCCGAATTTTTCCCTGACCATCCAGCGCGAAGAAGACGTGCTGACGCTGGTGTTTTTCCTGCTCATGGCGGCCCTGACCGGCAACCTGGCCGCTCGCCAGCGCCGCCAGTTGCAGGCCCTGCGCGACACCCAACAGGAAACCGGAGAACTGCTGGACCTGTCCCGCAAGCTCACTGCCGCCACCGACCGCCAGGCCGTGATCAGCGCCGCCGCGCAGCACCTCAACGGTTGGCACGACTTGCAGCTCTGCCTGCTCGACCGCGACAGCCAGGGCGGTTGGAAGGTCGAAAGCGGTGAGCCGTTGACCCTCACCGAGGCCGAGCGCGCGGCGGCCGACTGGTCCTGGCAGCACGATCAGTCGGCCGGCGCCGGCACCGGGACACTGCCCTCCGGGCGTTGGTGGTGGTGGCCGTTGTCGGCGGAGGGCGGGCCGCTGGCCTTGCTGGGTGTCTGCCCGAAAGAAGGCCAGCCCCTGAGTGGTCAGCGCCGCCGTTTGCTGGCGGCCCTCAGTCAGCCATTGGCCCAGGCGCTGGCTCGGGCGCAACTGGCCCAGGACCTGGAAGCGGCGCGTCTGCATGGCGAAACCGAGCAACTGCGCAGCGCTTTGCTGGCGTCCGTGTCCCATGATCTGCGCACACCGCTGACCGCCATGCGCGGCAGCATCGACAGCTTGTTGGCGCTGGGGGAGGCGATCCCGCTGGCCGATCGTCGCGAGCTGCTCGAAGGCACCCGCGATGAAGCCGAGCGGTTGGATCGCTACATCCAGAACTTGCTGGACATGACTCGCCTGGGCCACGGCGCCCTGAAGCTGGCGCGGGACTGGGTGGCGCCGGCCGACATCGTTGGCAGTGCGCTGAATCGCCTGCGAGCGGTGTTGGCGCCCCTGGCGCTCACGGTCGAGGTGCCGGCTGAATTGCCCTTGCTGTATGTTCACGCAGCGTTGATCGAGCAGGCCCTGGTGAACGTGCTGGAGAATGCGGCGCGGTTCTCGCCAGCCCAAGGACGCCTGCTGCTGAGCGCCGGGGCGACCGCCAATGAGGTGTTTTTTGCGGTCGCCGATGAAGGCCCCGGGATTCCTGAAGAGGAGCGGGAGAAAATCTTCGATATGTTCTACACCGCCGCGCGCGGTGATCGGGGCGGGCAGGGCACAGGGTTGGGATTGGCGATCTGCCAGGGCATGGTCGGTGCCCACGGCGGGCGAATCAGCGTGGCCGATGGCCTCGACGGACGCGGCACCTGCATCACGTTGCACTTGCCGTTGCAGGCGCAACCGGGCATGGACGATGAAGCTTGAACCCGGCTGAGATACTCTCTTGTCACTTGCGTGCCTTTCCACTGGATTGCAACGAACGAACCCCATGAGCCAGACCGCGACCCTTTTGGTCATCGATGACGAACCGCAGATCCGCAAATTCTTGCGCATCAGCTTGAGCTCCCAGGGCTACAAGGTGCTGGAAGCCGGCACCGGCGCCGAAGGGCTGGCCCAAGCGGCGCTGAACAAGCCCGATCTGCTGGTGCTCGACCTGGGCCTGCCGGACATGGACGGCCAACAGGTGTTGCGCGAGTTTCGCCAATGGTCGACGGTGCCGGTGCTCGTGCTCTCGGTGCGGGCCAGCGAAGCGCAGAAAGTCGAGGCGTTGGACAATGGTGCCAACGACTACGTGACCAAGCCGTTCGGCATCCAGGAATTCCTCGCCCGCATTCGCGCCTTGTTGCGCCAGGCCCCGGCCGGCGAGCCACAGGAAGCCGCGCTGAAGTTCGGCCCGCTGACGGTGGACCTGGCCTATCGACGGGTGCTGCTGGACGGCACCGAAGTGGCCCTGACCCGTAAGGAATACGCCGTCTTGGCGCAACTGGCACGGCACCCGGGGCGGGTCATCACCCAGCAGCAATTGCTCAAGGACATCTGGGGCCCGACCCACACCGAAGACAGCCACTACCTGCGGATCGTGGTCGGTCACCTGCGCCAGAAGCTGGCCGACGACCCGACCCGGCCGCGGTTCATCGTGACCGAGGCGGGGGTGGGGTATCGGTTGTTGGGGGAGGGTGGGCTTTAGTTCTGTGTTGTCCGGGCCACCGCCATCGCGAGCAAGCTCGCTCCCACAGGGTCCACCACAGATTCAGTGTGGGAGCGAGCTTGCTCGCGATGAGGCCCCCACAGCCAGCGCAAATGCCTAGTTCTGTTCACGCTCATAGCGATCCAGGGTATCGCTGGCAATCTCCCGCCCCAGGGCGATCAACTCCGGCGCCTTGTAGAACTCGAAAAAACGGCACACCCGTTTCGGCACGTTGATCAGCACATCCGGCGGGTAACCGGCGATCTTGTACTGGGCCAGCGAGGTCTGCATCACTTCGAAACTCTGGTTGATCAAGTCCAGCAACGAAGCCGGGCCGACGTTATCGATGATGAATGAACCGGTGGCGGATTTCGGTGCGCCTTCGTTCTCTGGCGCGGCAGCCGGTTGTTGGCCCTCGGGCTCGGCCGAGTCGATCCACGGGTTGATCTCGGCGGCCTCGGCCTTCAAGGCTTCCTGTTCCAGCAGCAACAACTGCTCGGCCTGCTTGCGGCGAAACGGCAGGCGCGAGCCCAGGGAACTGACCAGGGTGTCGAAGCGACGCCTGAACGCGGCGGGGCGCGGGATCACCGGTAATCGGTACTGTTTCTGGTTGGTGGCGTTGAGGTTGACCGCGATGATCAAGTCGCAGTGGCTCGACACCACCGGCACGATCGGCAACGGATTGAGCAGGCCGCCATCCACCAGCATGCGATTGCCTTGCATCACGGGTGTGAACAGGCTGGGAATCGCCGCTGAGGCACGCATCGCCTGGTGCAGGCAGCCTTCCTGGAACCAGATTTCCTGCTGGTTGGTCAGGTCGGTCGCGACGGCGGTGTAGGGGATGCGCAGCTCTTCGATGTTGAGCTCGCCGACGATCTTGCGGATCTGCCCAAAGACCTTCTCGCCGCGGATCGCCCCCAGGCGAAAACTGACGTCCACCAGGCGCAGGACATCCAGGTAATCCAGGCTTTCGATCCAATTGCGGTACTCATCGAGCTTGCCCGCCGCATAGATCCCACCCACGACAGCACCCATGGAGCAGCCGGCGACGCAGGCAATGTCGTAGCCACGTCGTTCGATTTCTTCGATCACCCCGATATGGGCATAGCCCCGGGCGCCACCCGAGCCCAATACCAATGCGACACGTTTTGTCATGACCCGGCCTCTTGTCGAACAGACTTCAACAATGCACTCATCGACGGCTCGGCTCAATCGTTGTGGTGCAGACGTCGTTTTTTGACACGCTGCGACGGCATTTGCGTATGCTCGGCCACACTTGAATTTACGCGGTCAAGCAAGGCACTTTTCGCCGTTGCCACCGTCTTACCAGCACGACTGTTGACCTGACCTGAGGTGTTATTGATGAAAGCTCGGATCCGCCTGCCTTTGGTGGCATCTTTGATGATTTTGGCCCTGGCCGGTTGCGCAGGTAAAACCGCTTACCGCGACAGTTGCGGCAGCCAGCTCGACAGCGCCTGGCATGAACTGGACCTGGCCAAGGCCGAAGGTTTTGCCGGCACCGTCAGCTACTCCAAGGCCTTGTCCCTGCTGACGGGCGCCAAGACCCAGCAGCAATTCGAAGCGTTCGAAGGCTGCACCAAGAAAGCCGAGAAGGCGCGTTTCTACATCCGCGAATCCCGCGCGGGACGATAAAGGCAGCCGCAAGCTACAAGCTGCAAGAGGGCGATACCCGCTGCTCCCACTTGCAGCTTGCAGCTCAAAGATGCGTACGGAGTACGTTCCATGATCGATCGGCTGGTGGCCCGCATATTGGGCCTGGAAGTCCGCCTGTTGGCCTGTCAGGCCCGCTTGAATGCCCACACCGACAGCGAAGCGCTGCATGACCTGCGGACCACGGTACGCCGTTTGCGCAGCCTGCTTCGTCCGCTGCGTGGGTTGCCCGGTGTCGAACAACTGGAAACGGCGGCTTCGGCGGTGGGCACCCTGACCACGCCCCTGCGCGACCGGGAAGTGTTGGCGGCTTACCTTGAACAACATGGCCTGGCCGAGGCGGCGCGGCGACGCCAGATACAAATGGCCGATGCCTATCCCGCCGTGGCCGCGAGTGTTGAACTGGCCCAGTTGCTGATGATGCTCGATGCCTTCCCGCGCTTCGTTCGCGCCGCCCAGCGTGAGGGGCTGCTGAAGGGCTTGCGCAAACGCATCGAAAAGCGCCTGGACAAACAGTGGAAGAAACTCGGCGAAGCCCTGCGTGATCCCGCCCATGACCGCCACCGGTTGCGCCTGCTGATCAAGCGCGTGCGCTACGCCATCGAAGCTTACCCTGAGCTCGACCGCCTGCCCGAAGCCGCCATGCCACGGCTCAAGTCCGCCCAGGGCGCGCTGGGCGACTGGCACGATTGCTGGCAATGGCTGGCTAGGGCCAAGGAAGAAACCG
This sequence comes from Pseudomonas sp. NFIX10, assembly GCF_900111955.1. Classification (NCBI taxonomy): domain Bacteria; kingdom Pseudomonadati; phylum Pseudomonadota; class Gammaproteobacteria; order Pseudomonadales; family Pseudomonadaceae; genus Pseudomonas; species Pseudomonas sp. NFIX10. The sequence goes on from NZ_FOKH01000001.1 coordinate 115,441, forward strand.
ATCTGCAAGCTTGCGTGCCCACCTGGCACGCCACGATGGAAAAGGCCGAGGCCAAGTCCGACAAGGTGCTCGACAAGCTGATTGCCAGTTGCTTCGAAAAATCCTGAATCCACCCCATTTCCTCTTGTGGGAGCGAGCTTGCTCGCGATGGCGGTGGGTCAGTTTGCATACCGGTTGACTGATACACCGCCATCGCGAGCAAGCTCGCTCCCACAGTGGGTTGGGGGGATTCAAGATCCTCGGCTTTTCTGCCAGCCTCTTTGGCCGGAATGAGCCCTGTGCCGCCCTGCCTGGGCTGGTTAAGATGCCGTCATCCTTTTCCCCCGTTTTCGAGGTCGTCATGCGCTTTTCCGAGTTGATCGATGCCGTGCGCCGGCAGCCAGGTGCGGTGACCATCGCGCCGGAGTGGGGCCAGGGCCGGGCCACTTTTGGCGGGTTGGTGGCGGCGCTGCAATATGAGGCGATGCGTGCCCAAGTGCCGGCGGATCGCCCGGTGCGTTCCCTGGCGATTACCTTCGTCGGCCCGGTGGAGCCCGACGTGCCGGTCAGTTTCGAAGTCGACGTGTTGCGAGAAGGCAAGGCGGTAAGCCAAGTGTCGGGGCGCGCGGTGCAGAACGGTCAGGTGGTGACCGTGGTACAAGGCAGCTTTGGTGCCTCGCGCTCGTCCGTGGTGGCGGTGCAGGCCGATCCCGCGCCGGAATTCAAGAGCGTGGAGCAATCCCAGGAGCTGCCTTACGTCAAGGGCATGACCCCGGAGTTCATGCGGCACCTGGCGATGCGCTGGAGCGTCGGCGGCGTGCCATTCAGCGGCAATAAATCCCGGAGCATGGGCGGTTGGGTGCGCTTGCGCGGCGATGTGCAGGAGGAGCCGCTGAACGAAAGCCATATCCTGGCCTTGGTGGACGCCTGGCCCCCGGCGTTGTTGTCTCACCTCTCGCAAATGGCCCCGGGCAGCACGCTCACGTGGACCATCGAGTTCGTCCAGCCGCTGCTGGACCTCACGACACTGGACTGGTGCAAGTACCTGGCCGAGATCGAACATGCCCAGAACGGCTACGGCCATGTTGCCGCGAAGTTCTGGAGCGCCGATGGCCGCTTGATCGCCCTGAGCCGGCAGACGGTAACGATCTTTGGGTAAGGCCGCTGCGGCTAAGGTTTACGGTTGTGACGGTGGCGATCACGCCAGGCGCGCCACCAACCACCGCTGAGAAAGAACCGCGGAAAAGTCAGGAACTGCTCCACCAACAGGCGTGATACGGCATCCTGGCGATCGCTGAACGGCTCGGAGGCCTGGGCCTCCAGGCTGTGTCCGTGACGCTGCAGGCCGAGTGCCGCGAGCAGGCCGATGACGCCGATGGCGATGTCCCCCAGGCTCAAGCTGAACACGCCCGTCACAATCAGCAGAAACGCGATGATGAACAGCGGCACGGCAATCAGGTGCAGCACCAGGTTGGTGGGGTGGCGATGATTGTCGGGGTAGGCGCGCCATTGCCAGGCTGGAAGATTGGGGTGACGTTTGCCCATGATGTTATTCCCTCGATTCGTGTGCACTTATGCTTGAAGAATAGGTGCCTGTCAGGGCGACTGCGAATCGAGGTTGGTTATCGAGGCGATAGCGTTTCAAAGGTTACATTTGAGTTGACTGTACTGGCCTCTTCGCGAGCGAGCTCGCTCCCACATGGGGTCTGTCGGGCTCACAAACTTTTGTGTCCGACTCGATCTCATGTGGGAGCGAGCTTGCTCGCGAAGGCGTCCTCAAAGTTTGAGCTGCCCGATCGCCTTGCTCAACTCGCCCGCCAACGTTGCCAATTCATCGCTGGTGGTGGCTGAATCGATGGTCTGGCGCACGGTGTTTTCGGTCACGTCGCGAATGCTCACCACTGCCCGGTTCATTTCCTCGGCGACGTGGCTTTGTTGCTCGGCCGCGACCGCGATCTGGGTGTTGCTCTCGCGCATCTGGGCCACCGCTGCGGTGATCTGTGCCAGCGCGTCGCCGGCCTCGCGGGCCTGTTGCACGCAATCGTCGGCCTTGAGCGAACTCTCCTGCATGAAATCCACCGCATCCCGGGTGCCGGCTTGCAGGGCCGCGACCATGAGGGTGATTTCATCTGTGGAGGCCTGTACCCGCTTGGCCAGGTTGCGCACCTCGTCGGCCACCACGGCAAAACCTCGGCCCATTTCCCCGGCCCGCGCCGCTTCGATGGCCGCGTTCAGGGCCAGCAGATTGGTTTGCTCGGCGATGCTATGGATCACATTGACCACGCCGTTGATCTTCTGACTGTCTTCGGCCAAGCGCTGGATCATTTCGGCAGTCTGCTGCACCCCCGACGACAATCCGGTGATCGACAGTTGCACCCGACCAACCACTTCGTGACCGTTGCCGGCCAGGGTGTCGGCGGTTTTCGACAGGTCGCGGGTGGCGCCGGCGTGCTGGGCGATGTGATAAACCGTGGCGGACATTTCGTTGATCGCCGTGGCTGCCTGATCGGTTTCGCTTTGCTGGCCGAGCATGCCGTGGCGAACATCGTTCATGCTCGACGCCAGGCGTGCCGCACCACTGTCCAACTGCCGGGCAGTGCTGGCGACGGTGTCGACCACCCGTTGATAGCCGGCCTGCATGGCGTTGAATGCCGCCGCCATCTGGCCCACTTCGTCCTCGCAGGCCAGCGGCACGCGGGCGGACAGGTCGCCGGTTTTTTCCACATGCAGCATCACGTCTTTGAGCGTGTTGAGCTGGCTGAGCAAAAAGCGGATCAACAGCTGCGACGCGCCCAACATTGCCAGCATCAGCACGAACACGGCCATGGCGTATTGGCTGAAGCGTTCACCGAACACTTGGCTCAGGCTTACACCTCGGGCCAACACCGCGAGTGACTGTCCGTCATCTCGACGGATCACTTGGGCACCCAGCAACGGATCGTCGCCAAGCAGCGGCCCGGCATCGAGTTCGACCCAGCCATCGGCCTGAGCCAGCGAAGGCAACGGTCGTTCGTTGAACACCGGAACCTGGTCGCGCCGGAAGGCCAAGAGACCGTCAGCCCTGGGCAAGGGTTGCCCGGCAGGCCAGGCATTGAGCACCTGTGCCTGGGACTGGGCGTTCGCCTGGGCTGCGTGGTTGCGCGCTTGCTGTTCGAGGTGCACCGCGTAGAGCACCAGCAGCAAGGTGGTGATAAAGGCGACCGCATTGACCGCCCAGAATTTGTATTTCAACGAGATATTGCTAAGCCAGGCACCCATGGAAGGTTTTCTCTGATAGCGGAAACAGCATTGGCAAGGTGCCATTATTCTGCCGCTATTCAGATGCCGGGGTTTTGATGTGGGTCAACAGACAACAGAGTCCCAGGGTTTGATGTGGGCCAACAGACAATGAAGTCCTCTTGTGGGAGCGAGCTTGCTCGCGATAGCGGTGTGTCAGTCAGCCAATGAGCAAGCTGGTGCGCCACTATCGCGAGCAAGCTCGCTCCCACGGGGATTTGCAGGGTTCAGGAGATCGTGGGCAACCCAAAGAACGCCTGGGCGCAGGCGCTGCTATGGGCTGCCAGGTCTTCCAGGGTTTCACCCCGGTGCAAGGCCACTTCACGCAGGACTTCCGTCAGGTAGGCCGGCTCGTTGCGCCCGTTCTTGGGTTTGGGCCGCAGCGTGCGGGGTAGCAGGTAGGGCGCGTCGCTTTCGAGCATCAGTCGGCCACGGGGTATTTCGCGCACCAATGGGTGCAGGTGCGTGCCCCGGCGTTCGTCGCAGATCCAGCCAGTGATACCAATATGCAGGTCGAGATCGAGGTAGTTGAACAACGCCTTTTTTTCCCCGGTGAAACAGTGCACCACAGCCGCCGGCAATTGATCGCGAAACTCCCGGAGGATGTCCAGCAAGCGCTGGTCGGCGTCGCGCTCATGCAGGAAGACCGGTAATTGCAGCTGGACCGCCAGGGCGAGGTGTTCCTCCAGAACCTTTTCCTGCTGGGGGCGGGGCGAGAAATCTCGGTTGAAATCCAGCCCGCATTCACCCACCGCGCGCACGCGGCTGTGCATCAGCAGGTCCTTGAGGTGCCGGGCGCTGTCGGCGGTCCACTCGCTTGCGCTGTGGGGGTGAATGCCAGCGGTGGAAAACAGTCGTTCCCCGGTCTCGTCGAGGTGTTGGCACAACTCCAGGGCCTGTTCGCTGCCCTCGATGCTGGTGCCCGTCAAGACCAATTGGCAGACCCCGGATGCATAGGCACGCTCGAGCACCGCCTGGTGTTTTTCGGTGAAACTGGGGTTGGTCAGGTTGACGCCGATATCGATGAGTTGCATGGTGCTACCTCGGCCCAAAGGCCGGAAAGCATATCAGAGCTGTAGATTTATAAGAAAAGCCAAGAACTACAATGAGTTGAGGCTGTCTGTTAAGGCCGCGAGACACATAGGGTTGGTATAGAAGCCATCACTGTGCCAGTCTTCCGCACTTTTTCAGCGTCCCAGGCGCTCTGTTTCTGTCGACTCAGCCTCGTTTTTCACGGAGGCGGTCCGCAGTGTTCCTTCCGGAGAGTGGATGACACGTCCCCAGGTATGGTTACTGTTGTGTTATTCGCTGCTGTTGCCGATACCGGCCGAAGCACGGCTGCCCGGGCCGGTGCAGGCGGCGGCGCCGGGCACGGTGCGCGACCTGGCGCAGATCCGCAGCAGCCGTGTGTTGAAGGTTTTGGTCAACCAGAGCCGCAACAGCTCCGGTGAAGTCCAGGGACAACCCATTGGCGTCGAATACCATCGGCTGCGCGCCTTCGAGCAATACCTCAACGGCCACGCCCGGGACGGCCAGGAAATTACCCTCAAGATCATTCCCAAGGCCAAGGACCAACTGCTCGGTGCCTTGCAGCGCGGGGAGGGCGACCTCGTCGCGCCGGGTGAGCTGCTTGAGCCTCAGGCCGGCCATGCCGTCAGCGCCAGCAATCCGATCCGTACCGACGTGCCTTTGCTGTTGGTGGGCATCAAGGGAGAGAAGCGTTACACGCGCGTGGAGCAACTTTCCGGCAAGACCCTGGCCCTGCCCAACGGCAGTGCGGCGGGGGATGCCGTGAGCCAGATCAATCAGAAACTGGCGCTGCTCAAGCTGCCGCCAGTGAAGATCGAATGGGTCGATCCTACCCTGGCTGTGGAAGATGTCCTGGAGATGGTCCAGGGCGGGATTTTCCATCTGACCATCGTCGAGCAACCCATTGCCGAGCGCTGGAGCAAGATCCTGCCCAAACTGCGCTTCGACCGCCAGGTGTTGATCGGCGAGCCGGGTGACGAGTATTGGTTCGTTCGCCGTGACGCCGACATGCTGCGGGCGAGCATCGACCGATTCCTGATGACCTACAAGGTGCCCTCCAACCAGGACGCGGCGTTCCTGCGCATCTACCGACGTTTGTACCAGGTCCACTATCCGCTGGCCCGGGCCAACCGCCAACGCTTGGAAAACCTGCGTCCGGTGTTGCAAAAACATGCCGATGCCCAGGGCATGGACTGGCTCAACCTGGCGGCCCTGGCTTTCAAGGAATCCGCCCTGCAACCCAATGCCCGCAGCGGTGCAGGCCCCACCGGCCTGATGCAGATCACCCCGGCGGCAGCCCAGCGGGTAGGGGTCGATAACATCCAGAACCTGGATGCCAACGTGCAGGCCGGCGCCAAGTACCTGGCCCTCATCCGCCGCAAGTTCTTTGCCAGCCCCAAGCTCAACGAGCGCGAACGCATGGCCTTCGTCCTGGCGGCCTACAACATGGGGCCCGAGCGCGTCCAAGGCATGCGAGCCGAGGCCCGGCGGCGGGGTCTGAACCCCAACCAATGGTTTTTCCAGGTCGAACGCATTGCCATGGAGCAGGTAGGAATGGGCGCCGTCAGCTATGTTAATAGTGTGAATAAGTACTACCTGGCGTTTGATCGTGAACGGGAGTCCTTGGAACCGAAGGAGCAAAAGGTTGCATTGCGTAAGTGATCGAATAAACTGATTGGTATTACGGATTTTTTCCGCTTTTAGCATGAATTTTATTGATTAATATAGCGGCCACTTTCTACTTACTCCCAAGGAATGACCTCATGAGCACTCTCATCAACAAAGTTCTGTTCACTCGCGCCGGCTATGGCTTGACTGTCCTGCGCATCGCCGTCGGTGTCATATTTGCCGCCCACGGCTCGCAGAAACTCTTTGGCCTGTTCGGTGGCTACGGCCTGGCAGGCACGGCGCAGTGGATGGAAAGCATCGGTCTGACCCCGGGCTATATGATGGCGACACTGGCGGGCGGTACGGAGTTTTTCGCCGGGCTGGCGCTGATCGTCGGTCTGCTGGTGCGTCCTGCGGCACTGGGCCTGGCCTTCCTGTCGCTGGTGGCGATTTTCGCCGTGCACATCGGTAACGGCTTGTTCATGGCCAACAACGGTTATGAGTTCGCCCTGGCATTGCTGGCGGGCAGTATGGCCGTGCTGATCGAAGGAGCGGGCAAGCTGTCGGTCGATCGCGCCATCGCGGGTTGAGTGCACGGTTGGAACCCAAGGCCCGTCTTGTACGGGCCTTTTTTATGGGGAGTGATTCTTGACACTGGCCGGTCAGCTTCTCTAGGATGCCGCTCATGCGCCGATTTAAACAGCTACTTGCGGGGCGCCAGGTGACTCATCCCGTTGCCGATAGAAGCCGGAAAGACACGGCTTCGAAATACCGCTAAAGCGCTGGTTCGGTGTTGCCTCTCACCTGCCATGCAGACTTTCGAGGCAGAGACACGACACGATGAACGCACCCAGTCCCCTTGTACGTCTTGCGCCGATCACGGCGAACCTTGTGCAACGCAACCCGAAAATTCTCCTGGGCGGCACTCACCAGCCAACACTCTTGCGTTACCTCGACGGCTGGCCGCGTCGCAACCATGGGCCTGCCGCTTTCCTGATCCAGTTTGTCGAAGACGGTGAGTCACTGGCGCGTTTTGCCAATGACAGCTTTGACCTGGCTGTCATCCAGTCCCCTAGCGCAGCGCACGCTCCTGAAATGATCCGGCAACTGACCCGTGTCGCACGGCAGGGTTTGATCACGCGCCGTTGAGGTGAGGGTCACGGATACGCGATATCCACGATGTAGACCCGTTTCTCGCCTGTGGGCGTCTGGACGCTGACCTCGGCGTCCAGGGCCTTGCCGATCAGCGCCCGTGCCAACGGCGAGTCGATGCTGATCAGGTTCTGTTTCAGGTCCAACTCGTCCGGGCCGACGATGCGGTAGCGCGATTCCTTGCCGTCCTCATCTTCAACCGTGACCCAGGCGCCAAAATATACCTTGTTCGGATCGCTGGGTTTTTCACTGACCACTTTGAGCGCTTCGAGGCGCTTGGTGAGAAAGCGCACGCGACTGTCGATTTCCCGCAGCATTTTCTTGCCGTAGGTGTATTCGGCATTTTCCGAACGATCACCCTGGGCCGCTGCCTCGCTGACCGCCTGGGTCACCTGGGGACGGCGCACATGCCATAGCTCATGGAATTCAGCGCGCATCCGCGCTTCACCCTCGGGGGTGATCAGCGCGGTGCCGGCGGTGCGGGGTGGGCGATAACGGCTCATGGCAACTTCTTGTGATAGCGAAGCCGGGAGTCTATCAACCCTCGCGCAATACTGTCAGCGGGCTGGCGTTGAGTGCCCGACGGGTGCCGAACACCCCGGCCGCGCCGATCAACAAAGCCCCCAGCAGCGGCAATATCAACAGCCAGGGATGCGGATGCCAGGGCAGGTCGAAGGCGTAGCGGTAAAGCACCAGGCTTACCAGTTCCGAACCCAGGGCCGCCAGCAGGCCACTGACGGCGCCCAGCAGGCCGAACTCGATGCGCCGGGCTTTTACCAGCAGCGGCCGTTCGGCGCCCAGTGCGCGCAACAGCGCACCCTGGCGGATCCGTTCGTCGAGGGTCGCCTGCAGGCCGGAGAACAACACCGCCATTCCCGCCGCCAGCACGAACAGCAACACGTACTCCACGGCCAGGGTCACTTGGGCCAGGATGCTGCGCAGTTGTTCGAGCAGGGCCTCGACTTGCAGGATCGTCACCGCCGGAAAGGCCCGGGACAGGTCGACGATCTGTTGGTCGTGGCCCGGCGCCAGGTAGAAACTGGTGAGGTAGGTCGCCGGCAGGTCTTTCAATGTCCCGGGCTGGAAGATCATGAAGAAGTTGGGTTGGAAATTGTCCCAGTTGATTTCCCGCAGGCTGGTGACCTTGGCTTCCCGGTTGACGCCGCCCACGCTGAAGACCAGGCGGTCGCCCAACTTGATCTTGAGGTTCTCGGCCACTTTGCCTTCCACCGAAACCCCCGGAACGTCGTCCGCAGGTTGCTGGGACCACCAGGTCCCTGCCGTGACGACGTTGCCCGCCGGCAGGTCCGCGGCCCAGGTCAGGCTCAGGTCGCGCTGCAGCGCCCGGTCACCCGCCGAGTCCTTGGTGACGAACTCCGTGGCCGGTTCGCCATTGATGCTGATGAGGCGCCCGGGGACCACGGGGTAGAGCGGGGCCGATTGTGCGGACAATTCCAGCAGTTTGTCGGTGAAGGTCTGTTTGTCGTTGGGCAGGATGTTCAGGGCGAAGTAATTCGGCGCGTTTTTGGGCAACTGGTTTTGCCAGGTGTCCAGCAGTTCACCTCGCAGCAGCGCGATCAACGCCATGGACAACAGGATCAGGCCGAACGCCAAGGCCTGACCGGCGGCGGCCAAGGGATGGCGCAGCAATTGGCCGAGGCCCAGCCGCCAGGGCAGGGCGGCGCGGGCCAGCAGGCGACGCAGGCTCTGGAGCAGCAGCAACAACAAGCCGCCCAGCACCAGCGCGGCAACGACGCCACCGCCCAGCAGGGCGAAGGTCAGGACCAGGTCCAGGCTCAGGCGCCACATGATCAGGCCCAGGGCACCCAGTGCGGCACCGTAGATCACCCAGGAGCTGGAGGGGATCGGCAGCATGTCCCGGCGCAGCACGCGCAACGGTGGCACTCGCCCCAGCGCAGCCAGTGGCGGCAGGGCGAACCCCGCCAGTGCCACCAGCCCGGTGCCGATCCCGGCGATCGCCGGCAGCAGGCCGCCCGGTGGAACGGTGGTGGGCAGCAGGTCATGCAGCAGGGCGAACAGGCCCAGTTGGGCGAGCCAGCCGAGCAGGGCTCCGCTGATACTGGCGAGCAGGCCCAGCACCGTCAATTGCAGGCTGAACAGTGCCATGGTTTCCCGGCGTGAAAGGCCCAGGCAGCGCAGCAGCGCGCTGGCATCGAAGCGTCGGGTGGCAAAGCGGTTGGCCGAAAGCGCGACGGCGACTCCAGACAGCAACACCGCCACCAGGCTGGCCATGTTCAGGTAGCGCTCGGCCTTGCCCAGGGCGCCGCCGATCTGACGGTTGCCGTCGCGGGCATCCTGCAGGCGCTGGTTGGCTTCAAGGCCAGGCTTGACCAGGTCGCGGTAGGTTTGCAAGGCCGGTGCCGGACCGCGCCACAGGTCGCGATAGCTGACACGGCTGCCCGGTTGCACCACGCCGGTGGCCTCCAGGTCCTTGAGGTTGATCAGCACGCGCGGGGTGAGGCTGTAGAAATTGCCGGCGCGATCCGGTTCATAGGTCAGCACTCGGGCCAACCGCAGGGTTTGGTTGCCAACGTCGATGCTGTCGCCGATCTTCAGGTCCAGTGCCGTTAGCAGCCGTGCCTCGACCCACGCCTCGCCAGGGTTCGGACGTCCGCCGGTTTCTTCCGGCGCGAACGGGGCGGGGCTGCTTTTCAGCTCGCCGCGCAATGGGTAGCGGTCATCGGCCGCCTTGACGCTGGACAGCTGGATGCCATTGTCGGTGGCCACGACACTGGAGAACTCCACCACCCTGGCGTGTTCCAGGCCCAGTTCAGTGCCGCTGCGGATCTGCTCCGGGCGTGCCGGCGAGCTGCCTTCGAGCAGCAGGTCGGCGCCGAGGAATTCGGTGGCGCGCATCATCATCGCGCCGTTGAGGCGGGCACCGAAGTAGCCGATGGCGGTACTCGCCGCCACCGCCACCAGCAGGGCGAAGAACAACACCCGCAACTCACCGGCGCGGGCATCGCGAAGCAATTGACGGACAGCGAGACTGAACAGGCGCAACAGCGGCAAGCGTGCCATCAAGGCTCCAGAGGGGCGACCATCTCGCCGGCTTCAAGTCGGATCAGGCGCCGGCAGCGATGGGCCAGGCGTTCATCATGGGTGACCAGCACCAGGGTCGTGCCGCGTTCCTTGTTCAGTTCGAACAGCAGGTCGCTGATGCGCTCGCCGGTGTGGCTGTCGAGGTTGCCGGTGGGTTCGTCGGCAAACAACACGTCGGGCTCGGCGGCAAAGGCGCGGGCAATCGCCACCCGCTGCTGTTCGCCGCCGGAGAGCTGGCGCGGTGAATGGGTCAGGCGCTGGCCCAGGCCGACGCGCTGCAACAGTTGCGTGGCGCGTTCACGGGCATCCTTGCGGCCGTCCAGTTCCAGCGGCAACATGACGTTTTCCAATGCATTGAGGCTGTCGAGCAACTGGAACGACTGGAAAACGAAACCGACATGCTCGGCGCGGATCCGCGCGCGCTGGTCTTCATCCAGTGCGCTGAGGGCCTGGCCGGCGAGTGTGACCTCGCCGCTGCTGGGCAGGTCGAGGCCGGCCAGCAGGCCCAGGAGGGTGGATTTGCCGGAACCGGACGCGCCGACGATGGCCAGGCTGTCGCCTTTGTTCAGTTCCAGGCTGAGTTCGTGCAGGATGGTCAGTTCACCTTCCGCGCTGGCGACCACTTTGCTAAGGTCCGTCGCGGTGAGAATGCTTGAGCCCATGGAGAATCCGATGCGTGTGTGGTTTTTGAGTGCCGGCCTGGCCTTGATGTGCATGGCCCAGAACGCAGCGGCGGGTACAGTCCTGATCGTTGGCGATAGTATCAGCGCGGCTTTCGGCCTGGATACCCGGCAAGGGTGGGTGTCGTTGCTCGAACAGCGGCTCAAGGCCGAGGGTTTTGACGATAAAGTGGTCAATGCTTCCATCAGCGGCGACACCAGCGCCGGAGGCCAGGCGCGGCTGCCAGCGCTGCTTGCAGCCCATAAACCGGACCTGGTGATCCTGGAACTGGGTGGCAACGATGGCTTGCGCGGGCAGCCGCCAACGCAATTGCAACAAAACCTTGCAGCGATGATCGACAGTTCCCGCGCAAGCGGTGCCAAGGTGTTGTTGCTGGGCATGCAACTGCCGCCCAATTACGGGCGCCGATACACCGATGCCTTCGCCCGGGTCTACAGCACCCTGGCCGAGGAGAAAAAAGTGCCACTGGTGCCGTTTTTCCTCAAGGACATCGGAGGTGTTCCCGGAATGATGCAAGGCGACGGATTGCACCCGTCCGTCGCGGCCCAGGGCAAGTTGCTGGAAAATGTCTGGCCTACGCTAAAACCGCTGCTCTGACGCTTTTCTACAGGCGGGCTTTCGGCTAATGTGGCGCCCCCGATTTGGAGCCCCCGATGCCGCGTCCCGCCTGGTCCCTGTTTGCCTACCAACTGATCGAGCCCGACGAGCAGCTGGATCTGTTCGCCTGCCAGGAAGTACGGGTGCATCTGGTGACCCGGCAGTTGGAACTCGGTGGCTCGGCCGACCGAACCCTCTGCGGTAGCCTGCTGCCGGCCCAGCCACGCTGGTCGAGCGTCGATCGCAAGATCTTCCAGGATCATCGCCTGTGCTCGCTGTGCCGGGCGATCCTGGAATCCCAGAAGCGCGGCACCTCGCCGATCTGGCCGGAGCTGCGGTTCGAGTTGTAATCGCGCTGTTCCAGTGTGGGAGCGAGCTTGCTCGCGATGACGGCGGCACATTCAACATCGGTGCCGGCCGACCCACCGCTATCGCGAGCAAGCTCGCTCCCACAGGGGGGCTTGCAAAGTCCTCTAACCTGTTGCACATCGGACGCTTGATTGCCGCTCTCCCCGAAATAACGGGTGGCAGTGTACAATCGCCGCTTTCATACCCCTTGTTCGATCTGCGAAGGATTTCCCGGATGTTGCCGCGCTTGCCTGCCGTCGCCCGCTGCCTGTCTCTTGCCGCCCTGTGTATGGCGGGCCCCGTTGCCGCACTCGAGCTGCCTCTGCCGCCACCGGGTGAAGACATCGTTGGCCAGGTGCAAGTCATCAAGGCCAAATACGAAGACACCTTCGCCGACCTGGGCACCACCTATGACCTGGGCTACAGCGAGATGGTCGCCGCCAACCCAGGAGTCGACCCCTGGTTGCCGGGCGCTGGCACCGAGATCGTGCTGCCCACTCGCTTCATCCTGCCGCCGGGCCCGCGCGAGGGCATCGTGATCAACCTGGCCGAGTACCGTCTCTACTATTTCCCCAAGGGGCGGAACGTGGTGTACACCTTCCCGCTGGGGATTGGCCGTGAGGGCTGGGGCTCGCCGATCGCCCACACCAGCATCATCGCCAAGACACCGAACCCGACCTGGACTCCGCCCGCGTCGATCAAGGCCGAACACGCTGCCGACGGCGACCCGTTGCCGAATGTCGTGCCCGCCGGCCCGGATAACCCGCTGGGCCCTTTCAAGTTCACCCTGGGCACCCCGGGCTACCTGATCCATGGTTCGAACAAGAAGTTCGGTATCGGCATGCGGACCAGCCACGGTTGCTTCCGGATGTTCAACAATAACGTACTGGAAATGGCCAGCATGGTGCCGGTGGGCACGTCGGTGCGGATCATCAACGACCCCTACAAGCTGGGCTTGAGCGGTGGCAAGGTGTACCTGGAGGCGCATACGCCACTGGACGACAAGGGCAACCCCTCGGTGGTGGACAAGCACACCGCGGTGATCAATGCGATGCTCAAGCGCGAAGACATCACCAGTAACCTGCGCATGAACTGGGACGTGGTGCGGGACGTGGTAGCGGCCGAAGATGGCCTGCCGGTGGAAATTGCCGTTCCCAATACCTCGGCACCGATGGTCTCGAGCGCGCCGATCGACTTGCAGCAGTAAAACTCGACAGCAACCCGCCGACGCTTTGCGATGTCGGCGGGTTTTTTATCGCCTGCTAAAACACCAGACAATAAAAAGCCGACCCAAAAATGGGTCGGCTCGATAACAATCCCGAAGGACTATTACTTGCGGCTAGCTTTTTCCAGCATGCGCAGAGCACGCTCGTTAGCTTCGTCAGCAGTCTGTTGTGCTTTTTGAGCAGCAGCCAGAGCTTCATCAGCTTTACGGTAAGCTTCGTCTGCACGAGCCTGGGAGCGAGCTGCTGCGTCTTCGGTAGCAGTCAGACGTGCTTCGGTTTCTTTCGATGCGCTGCTGCAACCGGTAGCCAGAACTGCGGCCAGGGCCAGAGCAGAGAATTTCAGAACGTTGTTCATCGTGTTCCCCTTCAAGGACTTTCTATTAGTGACTGTCTCCTCAGACTGAGGAGTTAGCCGGCGTATATACTACCCATTACTTGTAGTAAGTAAACTGACGTAGCGCAAGAAGCAAAAAAATTGTAGGCGGTGATTCTTTTTCGAGCAACTTTTCCAGGAGCTGTTGAAAAAATATGCAGCTTCAGACCTTGTCTGGAGCGCGTCGACGAAGAAAAGTTCCGTTCAGGGATGAACTCTTGCAGCCTGCGCTAACGTCGTTGTTTATTGATTCGTCTAAACTTTTGTTCATTTTTTGTGCAGCGACTCAGGCATCTTTATTGGTATTGGCGGTGACTTTAACTACGCACGCTCGTCTCAAGACTCAACAACTGGCGATGTTCAGCTATTGCACCGTGACCGACTACCGCTCGACGATGGCGCTCAATCGATAAACCCGACCAGGTTTACCTCTTCGTTGACAGGCGTGCCTTGAGCATTTGCGTCATTGGTGCCTACTATTCACGACGTGCTCGGGTTTGAGCGGATCGGTTTTGGCGCTCGGTGACCAAGAAGGCACGGGGTGGCGTAGATGTTCCTTCGCCGGAAAAACATCGGTAAGGTAGGGGTCGGCATTCAGACCCGCGAGGAGTAGTGATGAGCGAGGCGGTTACCATCCACCATGACCAGGCTGGTCATCAGTTCGAGACCAATGTGGACGGTCATCGTGCCTATCTGACCTATATGGACCTGGGCAAGCAGACCCTGGATATCTATCGCACCTTTGTGCCCAACGCCTTGCGCGGCCGGGGCATCGCGGCAGCGCTGACCGAAAGGGCGCTGCAGTACGCTGAAGAGATGGGCTACACGGTGATCCCGTCCTGCTCCTACGTGGAGCGTTACATGGAGCGTCACCAGCGGCACGCGGCGAAGCTCTGAGAAAACGGATTCCCCCATAAAAAAAACGCCGGACTGAAAAGTCCGGCGTTTTTTTATGCCTTAAAGATCGCAGGCTTCGCCAGCTCCTACATCCCCACCCAAATACGTGTAGGAGAGCTGTGTAGGAGCTGTCGAGTGAAACGAGGCTGCGATCTTTTTAACTACGCTGCCGCTTCGGCAGCACGTCCTTGAGTTTGGCGTGCATGCTGCGCAGGGTGTTCTCGGTCGCGCTCCAGTCGATGCAGGCATCGGTGATGGAGACGCCGTACTGCAAGTCGGCGAGGTCTTTCGGGATTGCCTGACAGCCCCAGTTCAAGTGGCTTTCGACCATCAGGCCGATAATCGACTGGTTGCCTTCCAGGATCTGGTTGGCCACGTTCTCCATCACCAACGGTTGCAATGCCGGGTCCTTGTTGGAGTTGGCGTGGCTGCAATCGACCATGATGTTTGGCTTGATCCCGGCTTTGTTCAGAGCCTGCTCACACAGCGCGACGCTGACCGAATCGTAGTTCGGCTTGCCGTTGCCACCGCGCAGCACCACATGACCGTAGGCGTTGCCCTTGGTGGTGACGATCGACACGCCACCTTCCTGGTTGATGCCCAGGAAACGGTGCGGGCTGGAAACCGACTGCAAGGCGTTGATCGCCACGGTGAGACCGCCGTCGGTGCCGTTCTTGAAGCCCACCGCCGACGACAGGCCGGAGGCCATTTCGCGGTGGGTCTGGGATTCGGTGGTGCGCGCGCCGATGGCCGACCAGCTGATCAGGTCCTGCAAGTACTGCGGCGAGATCGGGTCCAGGGCTTCGGTGGCGGTGGGCAGGCCCATTTCCGCCAGGTCCAGCAGCAACTGGCGACCGATGTGCAGGCCGTCCTGGATCTTGAAGGAGTCATCCAGGTACGGGTCGTTGATCAGGCCTTTCCAGCCGACGGTGGTCCGCGGTTTCTCGAAATACACGCGCATGACCAGGTACAAGGTGTCGGAGACTTCCGCTGCCAGCACTTTCAGGCGCTCGGCGTATTCGTGGGCAGCCTTGATGTCATGGATCGAGCAGGGGCCGATGACCACGAACAGGCGATGGTCGGTGCCGTCCAGGATGTTGCGAATGACCTCCCGGCCCTTGGTCACGGTACGCAGGGCAGCGTCGCTCAGGGGGATATCGCGCTTGAGCTGGTCAGGCGTGATGAGGGTCTCGTTGGAGGCGACGTTAAGGTCATTGATCGGTAAATCAGCCATCGTGTTACTCGTCAGGTCACGGGTGCCGGCCGCCAGCGATCCCCGCGCGGCGGTGCACAGCGGATTTTAAGCGCGTCGGGGAGCCGAACCTTATCGCGTTACGAGGTGGCTCGACAATGGGCTGGGACGGGTTAATGCCCTATAGGCTGGGGAAAAGCCCTTGTCGATGGCTCTGCAACAGATTCGTGAGCGGATGTAATGAAGATTGCATGCCATGCTGCTCGCGCCGATAGTGTGCAGGGGCTTTTTACCAGGGGAGTTGCAACGATGCAGGCAGGGGTTAAACCGCGGATCGGGATGATCGGCACCGGGGCGATTGGCGGGTTTTATGGCGTGATGCTGGCGCGTGCCGGTTTTGACGTGCACTTTTTACTGCGCAGCGAGTTTGCTGCCGTGGCCGAAGCCGGTTTGCGAATCGACAGCGCGGTCCATGGCGCGCTGGCCCTCGACCCCGTCCAGGCCTATCGCTCGGCAGCCGATATGCCGCCCTGTGACTGGCTGCTGGTCGGCGCCAAGACCACCAGCAATGCCGACCTGGCGCCGGCCATTGCCCAGGCTGCCGCTGACGGGGCAAAAGTCTTGTTGCTGCAGAACGGCCTGGACGTGGAGGACGATCTTCGACCGTTGTTGCCCGATTCGCTGCATCTGCTAGGTGGCCTGTGCCTGATCTGCGTGCATCGCATCGGTCCTGGCGTCATCGCCCACCAGGCACTTGGCGCGGTCAACGTCGGTTATCACAGCGGTCCCTGTGCCGATCAGGCGCAACGCATGGCGATCGTCGAAGAGGCGGCGACGTTGTTCCGCAGCGCGGGTATCGAGGCCCAGGCCATGCCTGGCTTGCAACAGGCCCGCTGGCAGAAGCTGGTGTGGAATGTGCCATACAACGGTCTTTCGGTTTTGTTGGGCGCCAGTACCACGCCGTTGATGGCCAACGATCATAGCCGCGAATTGATCCAGGCGCTGATGGCTGAGGTGGTCCGCGGTGCGCAGGCCTGTGGGCATCACATCGCACCGGGTTATGCCGAGTATCTGTTCATGATGACCGAGAAGATGCCCGATTACTGGCCAAGCATGTACCACGATTATTCCCACAAGCGAGCGCTGGAACTGGACGCGATCTACGGCCGGCCATTGGCGGCGGCGAAAGCGGCCGGGTGTGAGCTGCCGAAAATCGAAGCTTTGTATCAGGCGTTGGCGTTCATGGATCGCTGTAACCGCTGAGCGGGACGAAAGGGGAGTGGCATGGCAAACAACATCGACGACAAACTGGTGCTGGCGATTTCGTCGCGGGCGTTGTTCGACCTTAGGGAAAGCCACAAGGTGTACCTGTCGAGTGGCGTCGAGGCCTATCGGCAATACCAGATCGAGCATGAAGACGAAGTCCTGGCACCCGGTGACGCGTTCGCCCTCGTGCAGAAACTGCTGGACCTCAACGAACACCTGGGGCGTGCCCGGGTCGAGGTGATCCTGGTGTCGCGCAACAGTGCCGACACCGGCCTTAGGGTGTTCAACTCGATCCATCATTATGGGCTGGCGATTTCGCGCGCGGCCTTCGTTGGCGGCCGCAGTCCTTACCCGTACCTCAAGGCATTCGGCTGCGACCTGTTCTTGTCCACCCACGCTGAAGACGTGCGCAGCGCCCTGGACGCCGGATTTGCCGCGGCGACCATCCTGTCGGGTGGGGCCAGTCGCGCCGCCAGCGCAGAACTGCGCATTGCCTTCGACGGCGATGCCGTGCTGTTTTCCGATGAGTCGGAGCGTGTCTATCAGGCCGATGGTCTGGAAGCTTTCCAGGCCAGCGAGCGGCAGGCTGCCCGTGAACCGCTGCGAGGCGGGCCCTTCAAGGGCTTCCTGGCGGCGCTCAACGCGCTGCAGCGCGAGTTCCCCGAGGATGCCTGCCCCATCCGCACGGCCTTGGTGACCGCCCGTTCGGCACCGGCCCATGAGCGGGTCATCCGGACTTTGCGTGAGTGGGATATCCGCTTGGACGAGTCGCTGTTTCTCGGCGGCCTGACCAAATCGGCTTTCCTGGAGGCCTTTGCCGCCGATGTGTTTTTCGATGACCAGACCGGCCACTGCGAATTGGCCCGGGAGGTCGTCGCCACCGGTCACGTGCCCCATGGCATCAGTAACGAAATAAAGCCCTGACTGCCTCTGAGTCGGGACGCCAGGCCGCACGTCGCAGTCTCCAAGGCGCTGCTAAGCTGAATCAATCTCCGCCATTCTGGCACGTGAGGAGGTCACATGATTCGTTCGATGCTGTACGCCACAGACCTGGGCCTTTATGCCCCTTATGTGATGCAGCATGCCTTGGCGCTGGCACGGACGTTTGAAGCCGAGTTGTATGTGGTGCATGCGGTGGAACCGATGGGGCTGTTCGCCGAATCGGTGTTGCAAAGCTATCTCGATGAGCAGGCGCTGAACGAATTCCATCGCCAAGGTCTGAATACGGTGATGGCCAATATCGAACAGCGGGTGCTCGACAGTTTCCGTGAGGAATTGGGGGAGGGGCAACAGGACTTGAAACTGATCAGGTCGGTCAGGGTGTACCAGGGCGATCCTTCCCAGGTCATTCTGGAGCAGGCTGCGAAACTCTCCGTTGATTTGCTGATCGTAGGCAGTCATTGCCAAGGGGCGAACGGTGAAACCCCCTTGGGCAGGACCGCCGCCCGGGTATTGCAGTTATCCCGGGTACCGGTCTACCTGGTTCCGCTGGTCCAGCGTCGACGTCAGGGCGAGGCTTGAGGCTAAATGATGGCGTTTTATAAAAAGTTCTAGATTTATTGTCGTAACCTTCCATATAGTTATATACCGTCGCTGATGCCCGTGGCGTCCAACTGCTTTGAGGGATACATATGAAGCTTCAACAACTGCGCTACATCTGGGAAGTGGCGCACCACGACCTCAACGTTTCCGCTACTGCCCAAAGCCTCTACACGTCGCAACCCGGCATCAGCAAGCAGATCCGCCTGTTGGAAGACGAACTGGGCGTCGAAGTCTTCGCCCGCAGTGGCAAGCACCTGACCCGCGTGACCCCGGCCGGTGAGCGCATCATCACCACGGCCGGCGAGATCCTGCGCAAGGTCGAAAGCATCAAGCAGATCGCCCAGGAATTCTCCAACGAGAAAAAAGGCACCTTGTCGATCGCCACCACCCACACCCAGGCCCGCTATGCGCTGCCGCCGGTGATCAGCAACTTCATCAAGCAATACCCGGACGTGGCGCTGCACATGCACCAAGGATCGCCGATGCAGATCGCCGAGATGGCTGCCGACGGCACGGTGGATTTCGCCATTGCCACCGAGGCCCTGGAGCTGTTCGGGGACCTGGTGATGATGCCGTGCTACCGCTGGAATCGCTGCGTGGTCGTGCCCCAGGGCCATCCGTTGACCAAGCTGCCGAAGCTGACCCTCGAAGCCCTGGCCGAATACCCGATCGTCACCTACGTATTCGGTTTCACCGGTCGTTCCAAGCTCGACGAAGCCTTCAGTCATCGTGGCCTGACACCGAAAGTGGTGTTCACCGCCGCCGACGCCGACGTGATCAAGACTTACGTCCGCCTGGGCCTGGGCGTGGGCATCGTCGCGAAGATGGCCGTCGATACCAAGCTCGACAGTGACCTGGTGGTGCTGGATGCCAGCGAATTGTTCGAATCCAGCGTGACTAAGATCGGTTTCCGTCGTGGCACTTTCCTGCGCGGTTTCATGTGCGATTTCATCGAGAAATTCGCGCCACACCTGACCCGGGAAGTGATGGCCAAGGCCATCCAGTGCCACAACAAGCAGGAACTCGAAGAGTTGTTCGACGGCGTCGAACTGCCGGTGCACTAAAAACCGCTACCTGCCTAGATCGTCTCGGTGACAGTGAACTGTTGCCGGGCGCCGGCGACCACGATCTCCACCTCATCCCCTTCGAACTTGCCCAGCAGGCCTCGGCCCAGCGGTGAGCGAGGGGTGATGACGGTGATCGGCTGACCTACCAGCAAAACCTTCAAGCCTGCCGCATCCGGCCCGAGGAAGAGCCATTGCTGGCGGCCGTGCTCATCTTCCAGTCCGATCAATGTGCCGACCTGAATGCCGCGCTGCTCGTCGTAAGGCCTCAACGTCAGGTTTTGACAAAGGGTGAGCGCCTGGCGGATTTCTTCCACGCGCCTGGCTTGTCCGGCGGCGAGGTAGGACGCCTCGAGGCCCAGGGTGTCGTATTTGTTCTCGGCGATGTTTTCTTCGTGGGTCGCGGTTTCGTAGGCGGTTTGCGCGGCGCGTTCGGCGATATCGAGATCAATCTCGAGCTTGTCGAGAATCAACTGGTGGACGGTCTGTTTGTTCATGTCATTCGCAGAATTGCAGCACGTTGGCGCGGCTTTTTTCACTGGGCGCATTCTGGTCCTGTTGCAGCCAGAACTGGCACTTGGGGTTGGACAGGTTGCGAGGATTGCTGCGGGCCTGATCAAGCGCCTGACGCTGCTCGTTCCTCTGCAGGTTCTGCTGATACTGCTCGAACATCGGCGTGGGCGGCTCGGGGGCCGGTTGCACCGCCGGTGGTTGCGCCAGTTGATGGACGGCGGCGGCCACCGGTGCCAGTTGTTCGTTGAACAGGAATCTGGACAGTAGCCAGCCCGTCAACACGATGGCCAGGAACCCCAACCACAGGCCCAAGGCGATGCTGAAGGTCAATTGCACAGCCGTAAGGCGCGAGGGTGTCGAGTGATCGGGCATGGCTGCTTCCTGGCAGGGTCATGGGCAGGCGCTGATTGTCGCATGAAGATTAATCGCCGTCGGCTCTTCTGCGCGATCGGTTTATTCGGGACAATCGGGCCTTTGTCACAGGGAGTCGGGAATGGCTGTGCGCTGGGATATTTTTTGCACCGTCGTCGATAACTATGGCGACATCGGTGTCACTTGGCGCCTGGCTAGGCAATTGGTGGCCGAGCACCGATGCGCGGTGCGGCTGTGGGTCGACGACCTGCGTGCTTTCGAACGGCTGTGTCCGCAAATCGATATCGCCCTGTCCGAGCAATGGCAGCAGGGCGTGCAGGTGTGCCACTGGCCCGCGCACTGGCAGCCCACTGAGGCCGCCGAGGTGGTGATCGCCGCGTTTGCCTGCCAGTTGCCGAGTGCCTACATGGAAGCGATGGCCGAGCGCCAGACGACGCCCTTGTGGATGAACCTCGATTATTTGAGCGCCGAGGACTGGGTGATCGGTTGCCATGGCCTACCGTCAGTCAAATACAAACACGTGCAGAAATATTTCTTTTTCCCGGGCTTTCGGGAGGGAACGGGTGGCTTGCTGCGTGAGGCCGGTCTGCTGGAGCGCTGTCGGCAATTCCAGCAGGATGCCGAAGCGCAACGCAGTTTCCTGCAGGGATTGGGCGTCGAGCGGGCGCCGCAAGCCTGCCTGATCTCGCTGTTTGCCTACGAGAACGCCGGGCTGGCGAGCTGGTTCGACGCGATGGCAGCCGATACCCAGGCATTTCATGTGCTGGTTCCCGAAGGGCGAGTGTTGGGCGACGTCGAGCGTTGGCTCGGTGTCGAAGGCCTGAAGGTCGGTGCGCTGCATCGACGCGGCGCACTGACGGTGCAGGTGCTGCCGTTCGTTCGCCAGGATCAGTACGACCAGTTGCTGTGGTGCTGTGATTTCAACGCCGTGCGCGGCGAAGACTCCTTCGTGCGCGCGCAATGGGCCGGTCGGCCGCTGCTCTGGCATATCTACCAGCAGGAAGAAGACGTCCACCTGGAAAAGCTCGAGGCATTTCTCAGGCTCTACAATCAGGGGCTTTCACCGGCCGCGCAAAAAGCGACCAGTGGTCTCTGGCGGGCCTGGAATGCCGGCCAGGACATGGCCGAGCATTGGAAAAGCAGCCGCGAACACCAGCGGGAACTGGCCGAACATGCCCAGGCGTGGTGTCTGGAACAGGCCTCGCGACCCGATCTTGCCGCAGCGCTGGTGAAGTTTTATGTAAATTGGATATGATACGCGGCCTAGATTTTTGTAAATCCCATCCAAATTCGGATATTCGCAATGAAAACTGGTAAAGAACTGAAACCCGGGACCGTGATCCGTCTCGAAAACGATCCTTGGCTGGTTCAGAAAGCTGAGTTCACCAAGTCGGGTCGTAACAGCGCGATCATGAAGACCAAGCTGAAGAACCTGCTGACCGGTTACAAGACCGAGATCGTCTACAGCGCCGACGACAAACTGGACGACGTGATCCTCGACCGCAAAGAAGCGACCCTGTCCTTCATCAGCGGTGACACCTACACGTTCATGGACACCACTGACTACACCATGTACGAGCTGAACGCCGAAGACATCGAAAGCGTTCTGCCATTCATCGAAGAAGGCATGACCGACGTCTGCGAAGCCGTGTTCTTCGAAGAGCGCCTGGTTTCCGTAGAGCTGCCGACCACCATCGTGCGTCAGGTTGACTACACCGAAGGTTCCGCTCGCGGTGACACTTCCGGCAAGGTCATGAAGCCTGCCAAACTGAAGAACGGTACCGAGCTGTCGGTCGCGGACTTCATCGAAATCGGCGACATGATCGAGATCGATACCCGCGATGGCGGTTCCTACAAAGGCCGCGCCAAGTAAGCGAAGCCTTCTGTATGAAAAAGCCCGACCATTGAGTCGGGCTTTTTTATTCCTTTATTTTCGACCCGGAGCCTGTGGCGAGGGAACAAGCCTCCTCGCCGCAAAGGTTTCTCCTGGTTCCATCATCACTTCAAGTGCTGCTTGAGTTCTTCGGACACCTGCAACATCGCCGAACGCACCGCTGGCACCTGGCTGACCACGTTGAGCAAGCCATAGTCGTGGATCATGCCGTTGTAGCGCACGGCCGTGACGGGCACACCGGCCGCGTCCAGTTTGCGGGCATAGGCTTCGCCTTCATCGCGCAAGACATCGGCCTCGGCGGTCTGCACCAGCGCTGGCGGCAGGCCCTTGAGTTGTGCGGTGCTGGCCCGCAGCGGCGAGGCATAGATCTCGCCGCGTTGCCCGGCATCGGTGGTGTAGTTGTCCCAGAACCACTTCATCATGTTTTTACTGAGGAAGTGTCCTTCGGCGAACTGGTTGTAGGACGCCGTCTCGAAGCTGGCATCGGTCACCGGCCACAGCAATGCCTGGAAACGGATCGCCGGCGTACCTTTGTCCTTCGCCATCAAGGCCACGACGGCCGCCATGTTGCCGCCGACGCTGTTGCCCACCACGGCCAGGCGCTTGCCATCGACGTTGATTTGCTTGCCGTGCTCGGCCACCCATTTTGTCGCGGCGTAAGCCTGGTTGATCGCCACCGGGTAATGCGCCTCGGGTGAAGGCGTGTAGTTGACGAACACCGCGACGGCACCGGACCCCGCCACCAGATCCCGGACCAGTCGTTCGTGGGTCGGGAAGTCGCCCAGTACCCAGCCACCGCCGTGGAAGAACATGAACACCGGCAACTCACCCTTGAGCCCGGCGGGGCGAACGATAGTCAAGCTGATCGGCTGGCCATCGACCTGGATGGTTTTCTCGCTGACGTCGGCCTTGGGCAAGGTCAACTTTACTCCCGCCTGGGCGCCCACCAGGACGGCGCGGGCGTCCTTGGGCGACAGCTGCTCCAGTGGCTTGCCGGTGCCGGCATTGAGTACGTCGAGAAACGCCTGGGTGTTGTGTTCGACGATGCCGTCGGCGAAGGCACTGCTGACGCTGAGGGCGAGAAGGGTGCCGGTCAGGGCTTTGCTGAATGTGTTCATGTGCATCTCCTTAAGTTCGGGGTCAGGGGTAGGGGGTCAGACGGTCACGTGCAGGCGCACATCCACGTTGCCGCGGGTGGCGTTGGAGTACGGGCAGACGTGGTGAGCCGCGTCCACCAGGTTTTGCGCGTCGGCCTGGTCCAGCCCTGGCAGGCTGATGTGCAGGTCGATGTCGAGGCCGAAACCACCGGGGATCTGGCCGATGCCGACGTGGGCGGTAATCGAGGCGTCGTCCGGGATCTTGCGTTTGCTCTGGCTGGCCACGAATTTCAGGGCGCCGATGAAGCAGGCCGAGTAGCCGGCGGCGAACAATTGCTCAGGGTTGGTCGCCGCACCGCCCGCGCCGCCGAGTGCCTTGGGCGTAGCGAGTTTGACGTCGAGGATGTTGTCACTGGAAATCGCACGACCGTCACGGCCGCCGGTGGAAGTTGCGATTGCGGTGTAGAGCGTTTGCATGATGGGAGCCTCGTTGCTGGGTTGATTTGTTTGCGCTAAATGTTTGCGCGCCAAGTAGGTGTGAGAGAATGTATAGCGCTAATATTTTGTGCGCAATATAATTTTTCGAGGCTAGTGAAAAAAATTAAGCTGGAAAGGCTTTAAACTATTGATCTAGCGTGGTTTTTTGATGTTTAAATTTTTTCAGCTGTGGGCTGGTAGGGAGGCCGCTATCGCGAGCAAGCTCGCTCCCACAGGGGCTGTGAGCGCCGCAAATCCAATGTGGGAGCGAGCTTGCTCGCGATAGCGGTGGGTCAGTAGGCGCGGATACCGGATGTACCGGCGTCTTCGCGAGCGAGCCTGCTCCCACGGGGGGAGTCAGAGGCTGTCTTGCAAATGCCCGCGTAGCGCTTGCAGGTCATGTTGCAGCTTCTTCAGCTGTTCCAGGGTCTGGCCGCTGGCGGCGAGGATGCATTGGGGGATGTCGAGGGCTTTTTCCCGCAGGGCACGGCCCTGTTCGGTGAGTTCGACAATGACCACACGTTCGTCCTCACGGCTGCGGGTGCGGCTCAACAGGCCTTCGGCCTCCAGGCGCTTGAGCAATGGGGTCAACGAGCCGGGGTCGGTAAGCAGGCGTGTGCTGATTTCACCGACGGTCAATCCGTCCTTTTCCCACAGCACCATCATCGCCAGGTATTGCGGATAGGTCAGGCCCAGGGCCTGTAGCAGCGGCTTATAGACCTTGGTCATCAGCAGCGACGTGGAGTGCAGGGCGAAACAGACCTGGTTGTCGAGCAACAGGGCTTCGCAGGCTTCGGGGGTGTCGCGCAGGGTGTTCATGGCAAAACCTTCAATCAATGATGGTTACGAATCTAGCGGGCGAATCTTTAATGCGCCAGATAATTCTGACATTTCGGATAGATGTTACGTTTCCCCGCTGGCGCCGACTGCGTAGGATAAGCGCCTAAGGAAAAGGGGAGAGTCTTCTGTGTTCGAATTTGCACTGTTCTTGGTGTTTGGTGCCTTGTTGGGCACCTTGGGGGGATTGTTCGGGATCGGTGGCGGCCTGATTGCCATTCCGGTGCTGGGTGTCTGGTTCGGCCTCGACCAGCAAATGGCCCAAGGGACGGCGCTGGTCATGGTGGTGCCCAATGTCATGCTTGCGTTGTGGCGCTACCACCAGCGCAATCGCATCGAATTGCGCCATGTCCTGCCGTTGGCTTCCATGGGGTTCTGCTTTGCCTGGCTTGGCTCGATCTGGGCCGTGGGGATCGATGCCGATAGCATGCGGATCGGCTTCGTGGCGTTCCTGATCGCGCTGACGCTCTACAACCTGGTTCGCATGTTCGCCGCCACCGCACCTGCTTCGGCGCAAATGCGGTATGGCTGGCCGTGGCTCGGCGTGCTGGGCGCCGCATCCGGCACCATGGGCGGTCTGTTCGGTGTCGGTGGGGCCGTTGTCGCCACCCCGATCCTGACCAGCATTTTTGGCACCAGCCAGGTGGTTGCCCAAGGCTTGTCCCTGGCGCTGGCCTTGCCCAGTACCGGCGTGACCCTCGCCACGTATGCGTTTCACCACGAAGTGGACTGGAGCATCGGCCTGCCGCTGGCGGTCGGTGGCCTGCTGAGCATCAGTTGGGGAGTGAAAGTCGCCCACGCCTTGCCGGAGCGGCTGTTGCGCGGGATGTTCTGCGGTTTCCTGGTGCTGTGCGCGGTGTTGCTCGCCTTTAAAGTTTGAAACCTTCGACGATGTGTTCGGCCAGGCACTCGGTGATCGGCGACGGGTTATGCAGGTTGCGGATCAGCATGATGCTGGCCTCGGGCAGTTCCGGCAGGTCTTCGGCCTCGCCCAGTACGCGCATGTCCGGGGTCAGCAGGCTTTCCAGTTGCGCCGTGATTGCCAGGCCGGCGCCCACCACCGCCATGAGCGCCGACAGGCTCGAACTGTTGTACGCCACGCGATAATCGCGGCCCATGGCATCCAGGGCATTGCAGGCCCATTGCCGGCAGAAACAATCGCTGTTGAACATTGCCAGCGGCAGCGGCGTTTGTTCATGGACGTTGAAGCAGGCGGCTTCGGCCCAGACAAAACGCTCCTTGCGCAGCAACTGGCCGATTTCGTCCCCCGGTTTACGGGTGACGATGGACAGGTCCAGGTCCTGGCGCAGCAGCAACTGCTTGGACGACTCGCAGTGCACTTCGATTTCGATCAGCGGATAGAACTGGGCGAAGCGTTGCAGGATGCCCGGCAGGAAACGCATCACGTAATCGTCCGGCGTGCCGATGCGCACCGTGCCGACCATGTGCGGTTCGCGCAGGGTATTGAACACCTCACTGTGCAGCTTGAGGATCCGCCGGGCGTAACCCAGCAGCACCTGGCCTTCGGCGGTGAGCTTGACCTGGCGCCCGTCGCGTTCGAACAGCCGTCGCTGCAAGACGTCTTCTTCCAGCCGCTTCATCTGCATGCTGACGGCTGACTGGGTGCGATTGACCAATTCCCCGGCCCGAGTGAAACCGCCCTGGTCGGCGATGGCGACAAAGGTACGCAGCACTTCCGTATCGATGCTCGGGTAACTCGACAATTGATCAATCTCCGAGATGTATTGCATAAGAAACATTCGTTGGATTGATCTTAGCGTTAGCGCGAGACTTGAGCCATCCCCAACGGAGGACATCACGATGAAAGGTCAAAAAGGTTATCTACTGATAGACAAACTCTCCCACGGCTTTTCCATCAGCGCCTTGCTGCACAAGTTTAGCCGCTGGTACGAATTGCACCACGAACGCGAACTGCTGGCCGGAATGAGCGACGAGGCGCTCAAGGACATCGGCGTGAGTCGTGCCGACGTGGAGCAGGAAGTGGTTCGGCCATTCTGGGATGACCCAATGCACAAATGAGCCATCCTTTCCTACACAAACCCCTTATTGGTGAGGTAGGTTGCGAGCAGACAAGGAGATCTCCATGCCCGCGACTGTGTCCTTTACCCTCAAACAGGCCCGGCGTCTGGCGTTGGCCGCCCAAGGATTCGATGGGCGGTCGCCGCCGGCTCCGGTGCAACCCTCGCGCCTCAACCGTCTGATCGAACGCCTCGGCGTCCTGCAGATCGACTCCGTCAATGCGCTGGTGCGCTCGCATTACCTCCCGTTGTTCTCCCGCCTCGGCCACTACCCTCGCGATTTGCTCGATCAAGCCGCCTGGAGCCAGGGCCGACGCCGCACGCTGTTCGAATATTGGGGCCATGAAGCGTCGCTGCTGCCGATGTCCATGTATCCACTGATGCGCTGGCGCATGGATCGGGCGGCGCGTGGCGAGGGCATCTACCAGCAATTGGCGCGTTTCGGTCATGAACGCCAGGATGTCATCCGTCGCGTCCTGGCGTCGGTCCAGGAGCAGGGCGCCCTCGGTGCGGGCAGCTTGTCCACGCGCGAGGAGAAGGCCGGGCCGTGGTGGGACTGGAGCGCAGAGAAACATGCGCTGGAATGGCTGTTTGCGGCAGGCGAAGTCACGGTGGCGGGGCGGCGTGGGTTCGAGCGGCTCTACGACTTGCCGGAGCGGGTGTTCCCGGCCTCGGTCCTGCAACAGCCCCAGCCGGACGAGGCCCAGGCCCAGCGCGCCTTGTTGCTGCATGCCGCCGAGGCCTTGGGCGTCGCTACCGAGAAGGACCTGCGCGACTACTTTCGTCTGGGGCCGGCCGACAGTCGCGTGCGACTGGCCGAGTTGGAAGAGGCCGGCGAACTGTTGCGCTGTGAGGTGCAAGGCTGGAAGCAACCGGCCTGGTGCCGACCCGCGGCGAGGATCCCTCGCAAAGTAGCGGCCAGTGCCTTGTTGTCGCCGTTCGATTCGCTGGTCTGGGAGCGCAGCCGTACCGAGCGACTGTTCGATTTCCGCTATCGGCTGGAGATCTACACCCCTGTCCACAAGCGGATGTACGGCTATTACGTATTGCCTTTCTTGCACAATGAACGCATCGCAGCTCGGGTGGACCTGCGGGCGGAGCGGGCCCTGGGTCGATTGGCTGTGCATGCGGTGCACGAGGAAGAGCCAGGGCTGGACGAGGAGGGCGTGCAAGCCTTGGCGATTAACCTGCGGCGCATGGCCGATTGGCTGGGGTTGGAGCAGCTCCAGCTTAACTGCCAGCGGGTGGGTGGGGTTCGGTTGGCGGTGGTGTTGGCCCAATTAAGTGGTGACTGACTCGACGCTATCGCGAGCAAGCTCGCTCCCACATTGGATCTGTTGTGAACACAAAACCGTGGTCACCCGGGACCCCTTGTGGGAGCGAGCTTGCTCGCGATAGCCGTCCAACCGGCGAAGAAGAACCTACCGCCGAACCTGCTTCAATGTCTCGGCAATCAAAAATGCCAGCTCCAGCGATTGATCGGCATTCATCCGCGGATCGCAATGGGTGTGGTAGCGGTCCGACAGGCCGTCCTCGGTGATCGGTCGCGCGCCGCCGATGCATTCGGTGACGTTTTGCCCGGTCATTTCGATGTGAATCCCGCCGGCATAGGTGCCTTCGGCTTCGTGGACCTGGAAGAACTGCTTCACTTCACCGAGGATCTGCGCGAAGTCCCGGGTCTTGTAGCCGCTGCTGGCCTTGATGGTGTTGCCGTGCATCGGATCGGAGCTCCACAGCACCTGCTTGCCTTCACGTTGCACGGCGCGCAACAGCGGCGGCAAGTGTTCACCGACCTTGTTGGCGCCCATCCGGGCGATCAGGTTCAGCCGGCCGGGGTCGTTGTCCGGGTTGAGTACGTCGATCAGGCGGATCAGGTCGTCCGGGTCCATGCTCGGGCCGACCTTGACCCCGATCGGGTTGTTCACCCCGCGCAGGAATTCGACATGGGCACCGTCCAACTGACGGGTGCGGTCGCCGATCCAGAGCATGTGGGCCGAGCAGTCGTAATAGTCGTTGGTCAGGCTGTCACGGCGCACGAAGGCTTCTTCGTAATTGAGCAGCAGCGCTTCGTGGGCGGTGAAGAAACTGGTTTCGCGCAGTTGCGGCGAGCTGTCCATGCCGCAGGCGCGCATGAATGCCAGGGTTTCGTCGATGCGGTCGGCCAGGTGGCTGTATTTTTCCGCCAGGGCCGAGTTGGCGATGAAGTCCAGGTTCCACTGGTGCACTTGGTGCAGATCGGCGAACCCGCCCTGGGCGAAGGCGCGCAGCAGGTTCAAGGTGGCGGTGGACTGGTGGTAGGACTGCAACAACCGCTCCGGGTCCGGTACGCGGCTTTTTTCGTCGAAACCGATACCGTTGACGATGTCGCCTCGGTACGCCGGCAGGGTCACGCCGTCGATGGTTTCGTCGTTGGCCGAGCGCGGCTTGGCGAACTGCCCGGCCATGCGCCCGACCTTGACCACCGGGCAGCCGGCGGCAAAGGTCATGACGATCGCCATCTGCAAGAGCACCTTGAAGGTGTCGCGGATCTTGGCCGCCGAGAACTCGGCAAAGCTTTCGGCGCAGTCGCCGCCTTGCAGCAGGAACGCCCGGCCCTGGGTCACTTCGGCGAACTGACGGCGCAACTCCCGGGCTTCACCGGCAAACACCAATGGCGGATAACTGGCCAGGGTCTGCTCCACCTGCAACAGGTGCGCGGCGTCGGGGTAACGGGGTTGTTGCTGGATCGGCAGGGCGCGCCAGCTGTCAGGGCTCCAGGGTTGGCTCATCATGATCTCTAGGTGATTTACGCTCGGACGGCCATGTTATCAGCAAATTAGTACGTGACCTGTTCCGGTTGCTTCGCGGACAATCGCGTCCTTGTTCCGTATCCGCAGGCTCATGCCGGCACGGCAACCATCAGGAGATGAAATGACAGAGGAGCGCGTCGAGCATTTGCTCGCCGAGGTGCACGACGAGTTCGGCATGATTCGCGTATTCGAAGTGGCCGATTACCGGTTTCTGGAGTTTGGCGACGCCATCGAGCAAAGCTGCGTGTTCACAGCCGATCCGAGCTGGCTCGAATATGACTACACCCGCGCCATGCTCATCGGTGCGCTGTGTCACGAGCAGCCGGAAAGCGCGCTGTTCCTGGGGCTGGGTGCCGGTACGCTGACCCAGGCCTGCCTGAAGTTCCTGCCACTGGAAGACGTCGAGGCCATCGAACTGCGTCCCGACGTACCGCGCCTGGCCATCGAATACCTGGGGCTGGACGACGATCCGCGACTGTACATTCGCGTTGGCGATGCCTTGCAATTGCTTGAAACGGCGGAGCCGGCGGACCTGATTTTCGTCGACCTCTATACCGATGTCGGCCCAGGCGTCGGGCATCTGGCCTGGGGGTTCCTGGAAAACTGCCAGAAACGCCTCAACCCGGGCGGCTGGCTGGTGATCAACCAATGGGCCACCGACGACGGCAAGCCATTGGGCGCGGCGCTCTTGCGCGGTTTGTACCACCGGCACTATTGGGAACTGCCGGTGAAGGAGGGTAATGTGATCCTGATTGTGCCGGCGGACCTCGATCAGGAGCTGGACATGCAAGGACTGGTCGCCAGGGCCGAAGGGCTGGCGCCACGCTTGGGGTATTCGTTGCAGTCACTGATCAAGGCGATCCGGCCGGCGACCTGATCAAAGGCCCCCAAAACCTTTTTACAAGTGAGCTCCCTCGCCACAAGGGCAAAGTCGTCTGGAGATGAACCGTTTTAGCAGGTTGCCCCAAGGCCTTGTGACAGCGAGCCCCATAACGGGTCTGGCAATAAAAAAAGCTCCCTTTTCGGGCAAATTCCGGTATAGTGCGCGCCGGCCTTTAGCCGGGCCGCGTCAAGGTAGCGCAATTCTCCGAAGTCAGCTTCGGTTGCATGTCCGCACAACGGATGCTTCCACGACGTTCTTTTTCCATTCATTCGTTTTCGCAAATCCCCGCCGACAAAGCAGCCAGGGCGACTCTTGAGTCTCAACACGGCATGCGCAGCTTTGGAGCATGGGTCTTTGCGGATGCACTTAGAGGCAGACCCATGACCCAGGAAACCGGCGGCTTCGCCGCTTTTAATCTCAACCCGAACATTCTTGCTGCCGTCACCGCGACCGGCTACGAAGAACCTTCGGCGATTCAGCAGCAATCGATCCCGATCATCATGGCCGGCCACGACATGATCGGCCAGGCGCAAACCGGTACGGGTAAAACCGCTGCGTTCGCCCTGCCGATCCTGCATCGCATCGATCCTGCCAAGCGCGAACCGCAAGCCCTGATCCTGGCGCCAACCCGTGAGTTGGCGCTGCAAGTAGCCACCGCTTTCGAAACCTACTCCAAGCAAATGCCTGGCGTTACCGTTGTGGCCGTTTACGGCGGCGCCCCGATGGGCCCACAACTGAAAGCCATCCGTAATGGCGCGCAGATCGTTGTCGCCACTCCGGGGCGTCTGTGCGACCACCTGCGTCGTGACGAAAAAGTCCTGGCTACCGTGAACCACCTGGTTCTCGATGAAGCCGACGAGATGCTCAAGCTGGGCTTCA
The DNA here is from genome assembly GCF_900111955.1 of Pseudomonas sp. NFIX10. NCBI lineage: Bacteria > Pseudomonadati > Pseudomonadota > Gammaproteobacteria > Pseudomonadales > Pseudomonadaceae > Pseudomonas > Pseudomonas sp. NFIX10. Next base: position 146,514 of record NZ_FOKH01000001.1, read on the forward strand.
TGGATGACCTGGAAGTCATCTTCAAGGCTCTGCCAGCGACCCGCCAGACTGTATTGTTCTCGGCCACCCTGCCGCAATCGATCCGTGCCATTGCCGAGCGCCACCTGCGCGATCCGCAACACGTGAAGATCCAGACCAAGACTCAGACCGTCACCGCGATCGAACAAGCTCACCTGCTGGTTCACGCCGACCAGAAGACTTCCGCCGTTCTCAGCTTGCTGGAAGTGGAAGACTTCGACGCCCTGATCATGTTCGTGCGCACCAAGCAAGCGACCCTGGACCTGGCCAGCGCCCTGGAAGCCAAAGGCTACAAAGCCGCCGCGCTGAACGGTGACATTGCCCAGAACCAGCGTGAGCGCGTGATCGACTCCCTCAAGGATGGCCGCCTGGACATCGTTGTGGCGACCGACGTCGCTGCCCGTGGCCTGGACGTTCCGCGCATCACCCACGTGTTCAACGTGGACATGCCGTACGATCCGGAATCCTACGTTCACCGTATCGGCCGTACCGGCCGTGCCGGTCGCGAAGGCCGCGCGCTGCTGCTGGTCACTCCACGTGAGCGCCGCATGCTGCAAGTGATCGAGCGTGTGACTGGCCAGAAGGTGGCTGAAGTTCGCCTGCCGGACGCCCAGGCCGTTCTCGATGCCCGCATCAAGAAACTGACCAACAGCCTGTCGCCCCTGGTGGCTGACGCCGAATCGACCCACGGCGAGCTGCTCGATCGCCTGACCGCCGACATCGGTTGCACCCCACGTGCCCTGGCCGCGGCACTGCTGCGCAAGGCCACCAATGGCCAGGCGCTGAACCTGGCTGCGATCGAGAAGGAACGTCCCCTGGTGCCGAACAACGCACCGCGCGGCGATCGTCCCGAGCGCACCGGTGATCGTCCGGACCGTGGTGATCGCGAGCGTCGTGCACCGATCCCGCTGGCCGAAGGTCGTGCGCGCTGCCGTACTGCGCTGGGTGCCCGTGACGGTATCGCCGCCAAGAACCTGCTGGGTGCCATCCTCAACGAAGGCGGCCTGGCCCGCGAAGCGATCGGCCGCATCCAGGTGCGTGACAGCTTCAGCCTGGTCGAGCTGCCGGAAGATGGTTTGGAGAAGTTGCTGACCAAGCTCAAAGACACCCGCGTCGCTGGCAAGCAGCTCAAGCTGCGTCGCTATCGCGAGGATTGATCGGCTCTTGGGCTGATTGATCTAACATGAAAAATCCCCGACGAGTTCGGGGATTTTTTTGCCTGTTGTTTGGAGTGCTTTCAGGGTGGAGGCCAATCGCGAGCAAGCTCGCTCCCACATTGGACTTGCGGCGCTCACAAAACCCTGTGGGAGCGAGCTTGCTCGCGATTGAAGCGACGCGGTCCCTCGGTCAATCGAACCGATAAATGTCCATCCCCAGCGTCCCCATCGCGAACCCCGTATGGGCAACACTGAATGTCCCACCGGCACCCCGGGCAAAATACAGCGGCAACAAGTGCTCATCACTGGGGTGGCTGCGCACGGCGTTGGGTGCCTGGCGACGGTAATCGTGCAGCGCGGGCTCGTCGTCGGCCGCCAGTTGCTCGACCATCCAATCGCGAAAGGCCTTGGCCCAGGGTTCGATGCTGTCAGGGCCGGCGTTCCAGTCCAGGTCGCGCAGGTTGTGGGTGATGCTGCCGGAGCCGATCAGCAAGACGCCCTCTTGGCGCAGGCTCGCCAGGGCCTGGCCGACCTGTGTCTGCAACACCGGTCCCTGGTGGCTGGGCAGGGAAACCTGCACCACCGGAATGTCGGCCTCGGGGTACATCAACGACAATGGCACCCAGACGCCATGGTCGGACGGCCGTTGAGGGTCGAGCCGGGCTGGCAGATGCGCAGCGTTGAGCATGTTCGCCACTTGCGTCGCCAGTCGCGGATCGCCAGGCGCAGGGTACTGCACCTCATACAGCGCCGGTGGAAAGCCGCCGAAGTCGTGCCAGGTGCGCGGCTGTGGATTGGCGCTGACCAGCAGTTCGTTGCTTTCCCAGTGGGCGGACACGATGACGATGGCCTTGGGCTTGGGCAACTGTCCGGCCAGGCGAGCCAGTGCCGGGCCGCTGGCGCCGGGTTCCAGGGCAAGCATCGGTGAGCCATGGGAGATAAACAGGCTGGGCAGCATGAACGGACTCCTGAGCGTTAAGATGGCTCATCTTCCGTCAGGTCTATGATCTAAATCTAATATAAGTTTTAGCCCGTTTTGATCGAATTTTTGGAGCGAATCATGGAGCCCGAGTTTTGGCACAAACGCTGGTCATCGAACCAGATCGGTTTTCATTTGCCGGAAGTGAACCCCTACCTGCAACATTTCTGGCCGCAACTGGGGTTGGAGCGCGGCAGTCGAGTGCTGGTGCCGTTGTGTGGCAAAAGCCTGGATCTGCTATGGCTTGCCCATCAGGGGTATTCGGTGTTGGGCGTGGAATTGTCGGAAAAAGCCACAACCGATTTTTTCCTTGAGCATCAGCTTGAGCCAAGTGTGAGCGAGGAGGGCGCATTCAAGGTCTTTCGTGCGGCTGATATCGAGATTCGCTGCGGTGATTTCTTTGCCCTGGATCGGGAGGATGTGGCCGATTGCACGGCGTTGTACGACCGCGCGGCGCTGATCGCCTTGCCGGCGCCGATGCGGGAACGGTACGCGGCTCATCTGCAGAGGATCTTGCCCAACGGCGTCGGGTTGTTGATTACCCTGGATTACAACCAGGATGAAATGCCTGGCCCGCCTTTTTCCGTGGGAAACGATGAGGTGCAGCGGCTGCTGGGAGATGCCTGGCGGCTGGAGATCCTGCAGGAGCAGGATGTGCTGGGGGAAAGCTGGAAGTTCTTGCAGGCTGGGGTGACACGGCTGGATGAGCGGGTGTATCGGATTTCCAGTCGTTGATGCTGTGCGTCTATGCTGGCGCCATCGCGAGCAAGCTCGCTCCCACAGTTGATCGGCAGTGAATAAAGAGTCTGCGTCCACCGAAGATTCCTGTGGGAGCGAGCTTGCTCGCGATGGGGCCAGCCTAGTCGCCCCATAAACCCCAGGATAAAAAAAGCCCGCATTGCTGCGGGCTTTTTTACAAGGCCTAGCGGTTAGCCGCGACGACGCAGTGCGTCGATACGCTCTTCCAGCGGCGGGTGGCTCATGAACATGCGTGCCAGGCCCTGCTTGATACCACCGTTGATGCCAAAGGCATTCAGGGTATCGGGCATGTGCACCGGCAGGCCTTGCTCGGCACGCAGGCGTTGCAGGGCGCCGATCATGGCGCCGGTACCGGCCAGGCGTGCACCGGCGTCGTCGGCGCGGAACTCGCGTTTGCGCGAGAACCACATGACGATGGCGCTGGCGAGGATGCCCAGTACCAGCTCGGCGAAGATTGTCGCCACGTAGTAGGCGATACCCTGGCCTTCTTCGTTCTTGAAGATCACCTTGTCGACGAAATTACCGATGATCCGGGCGAAGAACATCACGAAGGTGTTCACCACGCCCTGGATCAACGCCAGGGTCACCATGTCGCCGTTGGCGACGTGGCCGATCTCGTGGGCCAGCACGGCCTTGACTTCATCGGGCGAGAACCGTTCGAGCAGACCCTGGCTGACGGCGACCAGGGCGTCGTTCTTGTTCCAGCCGGTGGCGAAGGCGTTGGCCTCGTAGGCCGGGAAAATACCGACTTCCGGCATCTTGATACCGGCTTCGCGGGACAACTGCTCGACGGTCTGCAGCAGCCATTGTTCGTGACGCGTGCGCGGCTGGCTGATGATCTGGGTACCGGTGCTCATTTTCGCCATCCACTTGGAAATGAACAGCGAGAACAGGGAACCGGCGAAACCGAACACCGCACAGAAGATCAGCAGCTGATTGAGGTTGAGGTCAACCCCATTGGCCGCCATGAACCCGTTGAAGCCGAAGAGGCTCAGGGTGATGCTGGCAATCAGCACGACCGCCAGGTTAGTGGCCAAGAACAGCAGGATGCGCATCATGGTTGTGAAAATCTCCTCATGCTAAAGATGTAGCGTTATGCGGGGTATATAAGGTGCTGCCGCAGGCTATTCAACTCGCCGACTATTTCAAACTGTGTCCTACAGGCGTCCTAAAGGTTTGAAAGACTTTTCTGAAAGTGACCAGGGAAAAGAAATGCGCTGCCTGCCCCCCGTGAACGTTGAGCCCAGATGCACGTTGACCGTCCAATTCCCAGTGTAGAAGGCCCGACGGAGTCGGCCGAACGGATATGTTGCTGAATCAAACAGCGTGCGAGGTGAGGGCGCCTCGCACGCAGCCTGGCTTATTGACGGTAGGACTTGAGGAAGTTGCCGATCCGGCCAATGGCCTGGTCGAGGTCATCGACCCGCGGCAGGGTCACGACGCGGAAGTGGTCCGGCCATGGCCAGTTGAACGCCGTACCCTGGACCACCAGCAGCTTCTCGGACAGCAGCAGGTCGAGGACGAACTTTTCATCGTTGTGGATCGGGCAGACCTTCGGGTCGATCCGTGGGAAGGCATACAGCGCGCCCATCGGCTTGACGCAACTGACGCCGGGAATGTCGTTGAGCAATTCCCAGGTGCGATTGCGCTGTTCCAGCAGCCGGCCCTGGGGCAGGACCAGGTCGTTGATGCTCTGGTAGCCGCCCAGCGCCGTCTGGATCGCATGCTGGCTCGGCACGTTGGCACACAGGCGCATGTTGGCCAGCATGTCGATGCCTTCGATGTAGCTCTGGGCATGGTGCTTGGGCCCGGAGATGGCGATCCAGCCGGAGCGGAAACCGGCGACCCGATAGGACTTGGACAGGCCGTTGAAGGTCAGGCACAGCAGGTCCGGCGCCAGGGAAGCGGTGCACACGTGCACGGCGTCGTCGTAGAGGATCTTGTCGTAGATCTCGTCGGAGAACACCACCAGGTTGTGCTGGCGGGCCAGTTCCAGCATGCCCAGCAGTACCTCCCGGGAGTACACGGCGCCGGTCGGGTTGTTCGGGTTGATGATCACCAGTGCCTTGGTATTGGGCGTGATCTTGGCCTTGATGTCCGCCAGGTCGGGAAACCAGTTGGCCTGTTCGTCGCACAGGTAATGCACCGGGTTGCCGCCGGACAGGCTCACTGCGGCGGTCCACAGCGGATAGTCCGGTGCCGGCACCAGCACTTCGTCGCCGTTGTTGAGCAGGGCCTGCATGGACATCACGATCAGCTCGGACACGCCATTGCCCAGGTAGATGTCCTCGATGCCAATCCCTTCGACCTGCTTCTGCTGGTAATACTGCATCACGGCCTTGCGCGCACTGAACAGGCCTTTGGAGTCGCTGTAGCCCTGGGCGGTCGGCAGGTTGCGGATGACGTCCTGGAGGATTTCATCGGGCGCTTCGAAACCAAAGGGGGCCGGGTTGCCGATGTTCAGCTTGAGGATGCGATGACCTTCCTCTTCCAGGCGTTTGGCGTGCTTGAGCACCGGGCCGCGAATGTCGTAGCAGACGTTGGCGAGCTTGTTCGATTTGCTGACCTGCATGGCGATGTGTTCCCGAAAATGAACGATCCAGGCGGCGTATGAACTACCGTAACTGGGAATCCTGCGTCTGTGCCCAGGCCTGACGCGGTATAGGCGCCACAATCCGTTTGAATGCGCATGACGTGACTGCCAGACTGGCGTCTGACGAGGCGCAATCATACGTGCCGCCCGATCTGCGGAAAAGCGTCGGATCGGGCTTTTTCAATTGCCGAGGTAAGACGATGGAAAAGTTGGAAAAAACCCTTGATGAATGGCGCGCCATGCTCGACCCGGAGCAGTACAACATCTGTCGGTTGAAGGGCACCGAGCGGCCATTCTCCGGCAAATACAACGCCACCAAGACCGACGGTGTGTATCACTGCATCTGCTGCAACGAGCCGTTGTTCGATTCGCAGACCAAATTCGATTCGGGCTGTGGCTGGCCGAGTTTCTACGCGCCGATCGAAGGCAGCGCGGTGGTGGAGGTGCGGGACGTCAGCCATGGCATGATTCGCACCGAGGTGGTCTGCGCCAAATGCGATGCCCACCTGGGCCACGTCTTCCCCGACGGCCCGCCGCCCACGGGGTTGCGGTACTGCATCAACTCGGTGTGCCTGGATCTCGTGCCCCGCGATTAAATTGGCCGCCGCCCTTGTGGCGAGGGGATAAATCCCCTCGCCACAGGTCTGTTCGGCTGCAGCATCATCGATGCCCATACCGATCTCCATAATTAAATTGCACACAATTCAATTGATCGCTATCTTCAGCCTCCAACCTTTAACCGGAGCCTTGCCATGAGCGACAACCTGCTGAGCATCCCGTGCACCACCATCAAGGGTGAGCAAAAGACCCTCGCCGATTTCGCCGGCAAGGCCGTGCTGGTGGTCAACACGGCCAGCAAGTGCGGGTTCACCCCGCAATACAAGGGACTTGAGGCGTTGTGGCAGACCTACAAGGACCAGGGCCTGGTGGTGCTGGGCTTTCCCTGCAATCAGTTCGGCAAGCAGGAGCCGGGCAATGAAGGGGCAATCACCGAGTTCTGCGAGCTGAACTTCGGCGTGAGCTTTCCGCTGTTCAAGAAAATCGAAGTCAACGGCGCCAACGCCCATCCGCTGTTCGTCCAGCTTAAACAGCGTGCACCCGGCGTGCTGGGGTCCAAAGGCATCAAGTGGAATTTCACCAAGTTCCTGATCGGCAAGGACGGTCAGGTGGTCAAGCGGTTTGCCCCGACCACCAAGCCCCAGGACCTGACCGGCGAGATCGAAGCGCTGCTCAAATGAATGACCTGTCAGCCGATTCGCTGAAGCTCGACAGCCAGTTGTGCTTCAAGCTGTACGCCGCTTCACGCGCGGTGATTCGTGGCTACAAGCCGATGCTCGATCAGCTTGGTCTGACCTATCCGCAATACCTGGCAATGCTGGTGTTATGGGAATGGCAGGACACGGCTCCGCCACAGCCGACGGTCAAGGCCCTGGGTGAACGTTTGCTGTTGGATTCCGGCACACTGACGCCGCTGCTCAAGCGCCTGGAACAGTTGGACCTGGTCCAACGCCAGCGTTCGGCCCGGGACGAGCGGGAGGTGCACCTGAGCCTGTCGGCTGCGGGGCGGGCTTTGCGCGAACAGGTCGGCCCGCTCAAGGCGCGCCTGTTATGCGACAGCGGGGTCGATCTGGACCGCCTGGGCGCGTTGCGAGACGGTCTCGATCACCTGCTGGGCCAGATCAAAGCGCTGACGTAGTGCGTACCCACTGGTCCAGCACGGCAGCCAGCTCTTCGCGGCGGAACGGCTTGGACAGGTAATCGTTCATGCCAGAGGCCCGGCAGCGCTCGCGTTCTTCGGGCATCGCGTTGGCCGTCAGCGCAACGATCGGCAGGTCCGACCAACGCCCGCTGCGGCGAATCTGCCGGCTGGCTTCGTAACCGTCCATCACCGGCATGTTGCAGTCCATCAACACCAGGTCGAACACCCGCTGTTCCAGTTGATCCAGGGCCTCGACGCCGTGGGCCGCGACGGTGACCTCGCAGCCCAGTTTCACCAGCATGCCCTTGGCCACCAGTTGGTTGACCGGATTGTCTTCCACCAGCAGCACCCGTCCACGCTTGGATGGCGTCGGGGTTTCGATCTGTGCGTCGTTGATGGTGGTCGCCTCGCTTTGCATGGCGCGCCGCACAATCTGGTACAGCGCATGGCGCGCCAGCGGTCTGGCCTGTTGTATCAGCGGGGCGAGTGCGGCGGCCTCTTCGCCGGGCATGAAACTGCCATAGGCGGTCACCAGCAGGATCGGTGCGTCAAAGGTCGGCCGCAGGTTGAACAGGCATTCCGGGCAGTCGGTGATCAGCACGTCAGGCTTGAGTCCCAGCAGCCCGTCATCGATGGAACGCTGCACATAATCCAGGCCCCACCCCGGCAACAACATGCCCAGCAACTCGGCCAGGCCGCTGCTGCTGGCGGTGATGGCGACGACGTTGCCGCGCAATGGTTCGACCGGCGTTGCAGGGAGGTGGCAGGGCAGGGGCAGGTCTGCGCAGAACTGGCTGCCGAAGCCGGCTTCGGAACTGATCGTCAGTCGGCCCTGCATGGCTTCGCAGAGGTTGTAGGTCAGTGCCAGGCCCAACCCGGTGCCGCCAAACTGACGGGTAATCCCGGCGCCGGCCTGGGTGAACGGCTGCAGGATTCTCGCCTGGGCTTCCTGGGGAATGCCGATACCGGTGTCGCAGACTTCGATTCGCACGCCGCCTTCGTAATGGCTCAACTTCACGTCGACCCGGCCGAAGCGTGTGAATTTCAGTGCGTTGGACAGCAGGTTGCTGACGATCTGGCGTACCCGGGTCGGGTCGCCGAGCACCTGCGCCGGGAACCGGGGATCGATCAGGCAGGCCAGCTCGACACTGGGGGCCGCGTTCTGGGAAAGCAGGTTGGCGGTGTCCTCCACCAGGGCGCCGAGGTCGAACGGGATGCGTTCGAGCTCCAGTTGCCCGGCGTCGAATTTCGACAGGTCGAGGATGTCGTTGAGCAACTCGACCAATACCTTGCCCGAGTCATGGGCGATCGAGAGTTGCTGCTGTTGCTCGGCCGTCAGGGGACCGTCCAGGGACAGGGCGATCATTCCCAGCAGGCCGTTGAGTGGCGTGCGGATCTCGTGGCTCATGTTGGCGAGGAACACGGAGCGGGCTTCGGCCATATCCAGGGCCGTGCGCCTGGCCACCTCCAGTTCTTCGTTGGACTGGCTGAGGCGGGCGTTGATGGCCTTGAGTTCGGCGGTGCGTGCCGAGACGATGTTTTCCAGTTGCGCCAGGTATTCGGTGAGGCGATTTTCGGCGGTGCGCCGCTGTTGGATTTCCGTGGAGATATTTTCGAACTGCTGGTTGGCGACGGACACCAGCACGCCGATTTCATCGGACTGGTGGCCGGAAGGGCATTCCAGGCGGTTCTGTTCGCTGCTGCTCGGGTCGCGGCTGCTCAGTTCGCGGATGACTCGCACCAGGGGCTTGGTCAGCATCACGTAGAACAGTGCCAGCAGCAGGCCGGTCAGGATCAGGCTGCGGGCGAAGCCGTTGAGCAAGGTGACCTCGGCGCGGCGCAGGAAACGACTGCCGAACGCATAGGTGTCGACGTCCAGTCGCAGCAGGCCCAGGGATTCGCCGGGCAAGTGGTCCAGGTAGAGCCGGTCCTCGAACTGGCGCTGGGCACCGAACAGGAAGTCGCTGATGAACCGGTAGCTGCTTTGCAGCTCGGGCCGCTTGACGCTGGCCAGCACCGTATTGTTGTTGTCGAGCAGCTCGGCGCCGACGATGGCCGGTGAGCGCAACAGGCCCATGGCCAGTTCCTGGGCGAGTTCGGCGTCGATGTTGTAGGCGATGCGCGAGGCCGGGTTGTGGCTGATTTCCAGCAGCGACAGGATTTCACGGTTGATCGACGCGTCTTCGCTGGCATAATCGATGCCGATCTGCATCAGGCTGAGCAAAGTGCCCAACACGAAGCCCACGAGGACAGTCAGGCGGGCCTGCTTATAGGAAAGCCGTTGGGTGAATCTGATGTCCATTGAGTGATGAACCACTTACGTTTCCCTTCGCCGGTCAAGCATAGCTGATCATCTCTGAATTCCGGTGCGGCCGGTGTGTATTGTGTGAAGTAGACCCGCCATTGGATAAGGCGTTTCGTTGTTGGAGCGCCATCATTACTGTGAACCTTTCCGAGGAAAAGACGTGGACTCGCGATTGAATGCTTTTCTTGAGCGTGCCGATGCCGTGCTGGCCCGGATCGAGCCTTTGCTGCCGGCGCCCCGGCCCGCCATCGATTGGACCCAGACCCTGGCCGCCCGCTGGCAGCGTGACGGGCGCAGTGGCTACCTGCTGCCGCTGCAAGTCAGTCTCGACATGCGCTTGTCGGACCTGATCGGCGTGGATCGCCAGGTCGAACAACTGGGCCGCAACACCCGGCAGTTCATCGATGGCATGCCCGCCAACCATGCCTTGCTCTGGGGCTCGCGTGGCACCGGCAAGTCGTCCCTGGTGCGCGCCCTGCTGGCCGAACATGCCCCCCATGGCCTGCGGTTGATCGAGATCGAACGCGATCACCTGGCCGATCTGCCGCGGGTGGTCGAGCAGGTCGCGAAACTGCCGCAGCGCTTCGTGTTGTTCTGCGATGACTTGTCGTTCGAGTCCGGCGAAGGCGATTACCGCGTGCTCAAGAGTGTGTTGGATGGCTCCTTGGAACAGGCACCGGACAACGTGCTGCTGTATGCCACCTCCAACCGTCGCCACCTGGTGCCGGAAAAGGAGAGCGACAACGAGAATTGGAAGCGGGTCGACGGCGAACTTCACCCCAGCGAAGCGGTGGAGGACAAGATCGCCTTGTCCGACCGCTTCGGCTTGTGGCTGTCGTTTTATCCGTTTACCCAGGAGCATTTCCTCAACGTCGTGGAGCATTGGATCGGCGAACTGGCGGCCAAGGCCGGACTGGCCTGGCAGCGCGACGAAGCGCTGGATGTGCTGGCGGTGCGTTGGGCAACCGGTCGCGGCAACCGCAACGGACGTTGCGCTTATCAATTTGCCCGTTATTGGGTAGGCCTGAAATTGTTGGAGCACAAGGCATGATCGATTTGAAGGGCAGCGGTGTTGGCCTCGATGGCTACGACTTGTTATCGGCACAGTTGGAATCCTTGCTGGCCGATGAGCGTGACTTCATCGCCAACGCCGCGCAGTTCTCGGCCTTCCTGTCCAGTCAGTTGGACGACCTGAACTGGGCCGGCTTCTACCTCAATCGCAACGAAGAGCTGGTCCTGGGGCCGTTCCAGGGCCAGATCGCCTGTGTGCGGATTCCCTTTGGCCGTGGCGTGTGTGGCACGGCAGCAGCGACCCGGCAGACCCAGCGAGTCGAAGATGTTCATGCCTTCGCCGGGCACATCGCTTGCGACAGCGCGTCGAACAGTGAACTGGTGGTGCCGCTGGTCAAGGACGGGCGCCTGATTGGCGTGCTTGACCTGGACAGTCCGAAACTGGCGCGTTTTACCGAGCATGATCAAGCTGGCATTGAAGCATTGGCTGCGATATTCCTGCGCCTGACGGAGTGCTGATCATGCCTTCAGCCCGGCCTTGACCAGCAGGCTGTCGGGGTCGACCTCATCGATCTGGCGCGGGTCGAGGAATTGCTCGGCGTAGCTCAGGTAGATCTTTTCTTCGATGAACAGCCAGAACAGCTCGGGATCGATATGGGCGTCTCGGCACATGGTGGCCATGATGCCCAGGGCCTCGCTCAGCGTCTTGGCTTTCTTGTAGGGGCGGTCGGCCGCCGTCAGTGCCTCGAAAATGTCGGCGATGGCCATCATCCGTGCCGGCAGGCTCATCTCCTCGCGCTTGAGGCGCTTGGGGTAACCGCTGCCGTCCATTTTTTCGTGATGGCCGCCGGCGATCTCCGCCACGTTGTTCAGGTGGCTAGGGAAGGGCAACTGACTGAGCATCAGGATCGTCTGCACCATATGATGATTGATGACGTAGCGTTCCTCGCGCGTCAGCGTGCCTCGCATGATGCTCAGGTTGTAGAGCTCGCCGCGGTTGTATTTCCAGGCCGGCACATCGAGCTGGAAGCCCCACGGGTTGTCCGCCGGGATCAGCTCGGCCGCGTGGCGCTCGAACAGGTGTTCGGGCTTGTCCGCCAACAACGGCTCGGTGACCGGCAGTGTCGGCTTGGGCGTACGGGCCTGGCGCCGGTTTTCTTCCCAGGAAACCCCCAGGCGATCATCGAGGGTCCGGGTCCACGGGCGTTGCGCAATGTGTCGCAGGCGTTGCAGATCGGCCTCGGCCATGGCTTCCGAGCCCAGGTTGCAGCGGGCGATGAAAGCAAAGTCGTCATCCAGTGCCGTCAATGTCGCATCACGCTGTCGTGCCAGGGATGACGACTCGCCGCCGTTTGCCACGGCCTGCCAGTAATCGACCCAGGCGTCGCGCTTGAGTACTTCGAAACGGGTGCGTATCTCGTGGATCCGGTCGTTCAGGGTTTCCAGCTTGGTGGCTTTGTCGACGACGTACTCGGGGGTGGTGACCTTGCCGCAATCGTGCAGCCAGGAAGCGATGTGCAGGGCTTCCCATTCATCCTCCGTGGGCCGGTAGGCGCTGAACGCCGGGGCCTGGCTGGCGGCGGCGGCCTGGGCGAGCATCAGGGTCAGGACCGGCACTCGCTGGCAATGGCCGCCGGTGTAGGGACTCTTGGCATCGATCGCGCCGGCCAGCAGTTGGATGAAGGCGTCCAGCAGTTGCTTTTGCTTGGCTTGCAGGCGCTGGCCCTCGATGCTCACGGTGGCGGCGCCGGACACGGCTTGCAGGAAGGCGATACGGTCGGGCTGGAGTTTTTCCAGGTCGGCTTCGGTGCCGCTGTCGTTGATCAGCAACGCCAATACGCCGACGGTTTCCTGGTGGCGATTGCACAGGCGGATGCCGATCAGGTGGACCCGAGGCGAGTCCAGTGCCTGCAGGATGCCTTGCAGGTCCGCCGCCTGCTCGAAGCCCAGGGAGGTCACGAGATTGTCCGAGACGGCCAGTTGTTGGAGCCATTGCGGGCTGTCATCCGCCTGTAGCTCATGACTGCGCAGCTTGAAGGTGTCGAGGTCCCTGGGGATTCCATCGATCACCAATCCATGGGGCTTGAGCCGGTTTTCGTCGTTCTCGCGCAGATAGATCAGGCCGGCCTGGGCCTGGCCGATTTTCACGGTTTCGAACAACACCCGCTCCAGCAACGGGGCGAAGCGGGTTTCGGCGCGCAGGCTGGCGGTGATTTCAAAGAAACTTGCCAGGGTCTCTTTCATGCGTGCCATCGAGACGCTCAACTGATCGACCTCCAGCACCGGGGAGCGGCGGGACACCGGGTAGTTGAAGTCAAAGCTGCGAATGGCGTCGGCCTCCCGCACCAGTTCGCGCAAGGGCTTGACCAGGATCCTGGACGTCAGCCAGCCCAGGGGCAGGCACAGCAACAGGGTGGCAAGGGTGATGAGCGCGCCTTGCCAACGTATGCGATAAGCGTCGTCCAGCAGCTCGTCCTCAGGCACCAGCAACGCCAGTTCCAGGCCTTGGGGCCCGCCTTCCTGCATGTGGCTGCGCGAAACGATCCACTGGCGTCCGGCCGCTTCCAGGCGGGTCGTGTCAGTGTTGTCGTCGAGGACGGCGGCGATGGCCGGGTTGAGGTCGCGGGCCTTGATCAGGCGCGCCGACTGGGCGTCGGCGAGCAGCCGGTCGCTGTCGGGATAACCCACCGCGTTGCCCTTGGGATCGAGCAACACGATCTCGGTGCCGGTGGTCACCTTGTGCTTGGCCAGGGTCTGGGACAGGGCCGCCAGGGTCAGGTCGGCGCCGATGACCGCCTGCTCGCCGCTGCGCCGGGCCAGGGTGGTGCCGACGTTGTGCGTGGAGAAGAAAACGTAGGGCTCGGTGGTGATCTGCTCGGCGCTGCCGACGGCGCTGCGAAACCAGGCGCGGCTGCGCGGATCGTAGGTTTCGTCGGCCATGTCCCGGCGATCGATGAGTGTCAGGGTCTCGTCGTAGAACAGCGACTGGGAATGGACCGGGCCTTGCTCGGTGGCCCGCTCGACGGTCCAGACTTGATAGGCCGCCTCGGCGGGGGCCCGCAGGGCGGTTTTCAGGGCGGGGGTGCGCAATGGCCGGACCATCAGGAAATTGCCGCGCTGATCGCCCAGGTACAACGACGCCAGGTTCGGGTTGTCCCGCAATGCCTGGCTGAAGGGCACGAGCAGGGCCATGCGTTGCGCCATCTGCGGCGTGCGTATCGCCGGGTAGTCGGCCAGCAGGCCCAGCAGGTGGCGGATGGGCTCGTAGGTGTCATACAAGTCCAGGCGCACCTCCTGTTCAATGCGGTTGAACAGTTTCTCACTGCTGGACAGGATGATTTGCGTGGTTTGCCGGTAGTTGAAAATGCCCAGCACCACCCCGGTCAACAACAGAAGCAGGGTAAACATCACGCTGATGTGGACATGCAGGGGGAACCGGCGTTTGTCCGGACGCGGTGCGCTGGGCATTGCAGTCACTCCAAGTGTCAGGGGGGCTCGATGGGTGTTCCCGCGTGCAAGGGAAACTGATCGAGAACCCCCCAGGTACGCACTGCTGATCGAATAGCATAGTAAACACTGGATTATTTTGCCTTGGCGAGCTCCGTTTCCAGAGCCCGCTCCAGTTCGGTCATGGCGCGGTCGAGGGCGTCGATGCAGGCGCTGATTCGTTCAGGTGGCTGTGCCAGATGACACGCCTGCTCCAGCGCCTCGCACCGCTGGATCAGCGTGGTCGCCTGGACGATGCGGGCGACGCCTTTTATCTTGTGCGCCGTTTCGGTCAGCGCTTGGCGGTTTGCGCCCTGGGCGACATCGAGCAACTCCTGGCGGTCCGCGCGGCTGCTGCTGAGTAACTCCGCCAGCAGGCGCCGGTTGGACGAAGGGTCGCCGCCGGTCAACGCCTGGAGACTGTGCACGCTGAAAGCCGCTGGGTGACCGACGGGTTTGACCGTCTTGATCCACTGGCTCAAGGCGCTCAGGCTGATGGGTTTGAACAGGCAGTCATCCATGCCGGCGTCCAGACAGCGTTGTTTTTCCTCCGGTTGAGCATTGGCGGTGAACCCCAGGAGGGTGCAGGGCGGGCGTCGCTGTTCGGACTCATCGCGACGAATCGAGCGGGCCAGTTCGTAACCGCTCATGATGGGCATGTTGCAATCGGCAATGACCAGATCGAAATGGCTTTTGCGCCAGACCTCGAGCCCATGGGCACCATCGTGGGCGACCCGGTAGTGATGGCCGAGGTATTCCAATTGCTGGGACATCAGCAGGCGGTTGGCGGAATGATCGTCCACGATCAGGACGTTCAAGGCGACCTGGGCCGTTTCGATGACCGGTTCGAGTGCGTTGCTCACCGGCGCCGTCGCCAGGACGGTCAGTTGCAGGTGGACCTGGACCTGGGTGCCGACGCCGGGTTGGCTACTCATATGCAGGTCGCCGCCCATCATCCGGCACAGGTTGCGACTGATCACCAGCCCCAGTCCCGCGCCTTTGCGGGCCATTCGGCTGGTGTTATCGACCTGGGCAAACGGCTTGAACAAGCGTTGCAAGTCTGCCGGGCCGATGCCGATACCGCTGTCATTGACCTCCAGATGCATGTGCAGGACGTCGTCCCGCTCGGTTGGCGATAGCCGGACCTTGACCACGACCCGGCCCTGCTCGGTAAATTTGAGGGCATTGCTGATCAGGTTCGACAGCACCTGCTTGAATCGCAAGGGGTCTATCAATACGTCAGGGGGGCTCTCGGCGGCATCGAACTGCAGCGACAACCCCAGGTTCTTCTGCCGGGCCACGCCCTCGAAGACCCGTATGACCGATTGCAGCAGGGCCCTGAGATTGACGCGTTCGGGAGCCAGGCTCAGATGGCCGGATTCGATACGGGCGATGTCCAGGATATCGCCGATCAGTTCGAGCATGCCGGAGGCCGATTCGTAGGCGACTTCGATGGTCGAGCGGTCCACGTGGCCCTTGTCGGCGTGTTTCAGGGCCAGCTCGAGCATGCCGATCACCGCGTTCATCGGGGTGCGGATTTCATGGCTCATGGTGGCCAGGAACGTGCTTTTGGCGCGGTTCGCATCATCGGCCCGTTGCTTGGAGGCGCGCAGTTCCTCGAACAGCTGCCGTCGTTCACTGATGTCGATCCAGCCGCCGATGATGCCTTGCACTTGCGCGGCGGAGTTTCGGTAGGGAAGGATCCAGTGATAGATCGTCAGCTTCCGGTCGCCGATGTGCAGGGGACGGTCCACGATCAGGGGTGTACCTTCGGCCATGACGCGTTGGTAGTCCGCCTGGTATTCCTGCGCTTCGAAGGCGTTGCTCATGGAGCCTGGCATCAAGTCCTTGCCGATGACGTCTTCGCGCCTGGCGTTGAACGCTTCCAGGTAACTGTCGTTGCAGCTCTGCAGGATGCCGTTGCGATCCCTCACGTAGATGGGGTGGGGGGTGCCATTGAGCAGCGCATGCATGAATTCGAGTTGATCGTTGAGGGCCAGTTCCGCCCGTTGACGTTGCCTGATCTGGCGCTGCATGTAGGCGTTCCACGCCAGGGAAAGCAGCAGTAACAGGCCGACGCCCGCGACGACCTGGAAGAACAGGCGGTTGTAAGTGCGCCAAGTATGTTCCGAGGGCGAGACGTAACCGCGCCAGCGGTTGTTGATGATGCCCAGTTCGTCGGGGTCGATGCTGGTCAGGGCCTTGTCGAGGATGGCATTCAACTCGCTGGCGTGTTTGGCCGTGGCCAGCGCGAACAGCGCCTGTTGGGTGCCCACCGTGCTGCTGATCTGCAACCTGTCCCGCCACGCATGGGAGGAGATGAAGTAGTTGGCCATCACCTGGGAGTTCACGCTGCCGTCGACCTGGCCATGGGCGAGCATTTCCACGGCGCGCAAGGGGCCGTCCGTTTCGATGATCCGGATGCTCGGGTATTGGCTGCGTAGCCATTCAATGAGCGGATTGCCCGTGGCGATCGCCAGGCTGGCGTGGCCGAACTGATCGAGCGTGGTGGGCGTGTCGGACGACTTGCGGGTCAGCAGGACGAACGCGCTGTCGACGTAGGGGCGGCTGAATTTCAACTGACGTTGCCGTTCACTGCTGGGCAACAGCGCGGCGATCATGTCGGCTTCATCGTTCAGGATCGCGGTAATCATTTCACTGTCGTTCTGACGGCGCTGGATGTCCAGGCGCAGGCCGGTGCGCAGCCGGATCAGCTCCAGCAGGTCGGCGCTGATGCCGCGAAAATCGCCGTCCGGATCGAAGAAGGTGAAGGGGGCCGAGGTTTCGTTCACCACCACCCTGACCACCGGATGCCTGGCCAGCCAGCGTTGCTCGCGGTCGGTCAGTTGTACCCGGTGGTCCGTGAGGTACAGGTCGCTGCCTGCACTCCAGCGCTTGGCAATGGCCGTCTGTTCGGCGATGGGGACCTGGTTCAGCGTCGCGTTGATGACCTCCAGCAAGCGGGTATCGTCACGGCGTACGGCGAAACCGAATCCATAGGATTCATGTTTGCCGAAGCTGGCCATGCGGATATTGCTCAAGTAACCCTTGCTGATCATGTAGTGGGTGGACAGGGTATCGCCGAGAAATACATCGGCCTGGCCAAAGGCGACGGCATTGATGGCGTTCTGGTAGGACGGGTAGGTGGTGATGATTGCCTTGGGGTAGAGCTTTTCGATTTCCCGCAGCGGCAGGTAGTGATAAACCATGCTCAGCCGCAAACCCTCGAGGTCTTCATTCAGGGATCGGCTTTCATTCGTTCGGGTGACGAGAACGGGTTGGTCCACTGCGTACGGCGTCGAAAGCGCAATGTCGGGGTCGCGGGCTTCGAAACCGTTGGCGGTGCCAAGCATGTCGATTTGCCCGTTCTTGAGCGCCGCCATGGCTGCCTCGCGGGAGGCGAAACGCAGGACTCTCATGGGCAAGCCGGTGGACTTGGCGAGGATGTCGGCATAGTCGGCGGTCAGGCCTTCGTAGTCGCGTCCGCTGGCGGAGAGATCGAAGGGCGGGTAATCCGGTGCGGAAGTGCCCAGGACCAGTTCATGCCGGCTTTTTAGCCAGGCGCGGTGAACATCATCGAGCTTGATCTCGGCCTGAGCCATGGACGAGCGCCCCAACAGCGTGTATTGCCCGGGCGCATCCGGTGTCGCCGCGAGCACTCCTGTATATAACGCTGCGCTGATCAGCAGGAGACATTCGGTTATGCGTCTGAGCATCCTGTTTTCTCACACCAGCGCGTTGCGCTTCGCCATTTCAATCAGCTCGACCAAGGACTTGACCTTGAGTTTCTGCATCAGGCGTTTTTTATAAGTACTGACGGTTTTATTGCTGAGAAACATCCCCTTGGCTATTTCCTTGTTGGTTCGGCCCTGGGCAAAAAGTTGCAGTACCATCAGTTCCCGATCATTGACGCTTTTGAACAGGTCCAACTCTATACTGCGTGGATCATCCGGGCGTACCGGGTTCAGCGCCTGGCTGGGGAAATAGTTATAGCCGGACAGTACCGCTTTGATCGCGCTGACAAGTTCGCTGAGGTCTTCCTGTTTGCAAACGTAACCGGAGGCACCGGATTGCATGCATCGGATACCGAAGAGCGTCGGCGACTGCGCCGTGAGCACCAGTGTCTTGAGCGGCGTGGTCATGGCGTTGAAGCGTGACAGAATTTCCAGCCCGTCAAGTTTGGGGATGCTGATGTCCAGGATAACCAGGTCTGGCATGCATTCGCGCACCATTTGCATCGCGTCGACGCCGTTGTCAGTTTCTCCTACGACCTTATAGCCCTCATGTTCCAGGAGCATGCGAACGGCGAGGCGGATGACCGGATGATCGTCGACAATGAAAACGGAGTTCATGAATAAATTACCCTGCGAACTTGAATAAAGCGCGCACCTTAGCCCACTTACAGCAAGGCTCGTACGAAGAGACGGGCATGCAACTTCAATTTCAGAAGTTTCCTACAAAAAAAGAGGCAAGATATTACGATGTAATCGGTTTTTTAGTCGGTGGATGACAGTAAGAGAGGGAAGTGTTGGCAGTGTGTGAAGGGATATTTCTTTGATTGTGTTGTTTGTGCAAACAAAGGAAACGTTTTAATCGAGATTTGTGTAAGCCCTACATGTATTTATCTACTTCAAACTCCTGTGGATGGCGCTACAAAACCCACATGCACCGCTAATCCGCTGGTGGGAGTGAGGTGGCCACCGCAATCCCTGTGAGAGCGAGCTTGCTCGCGATGACGGTGGATCTGTGCGCATCGATGTCGGATGTGCCTCCGTCATCGCGAGCGGGCTCGCTCCCACATTTTTTCGAGGTGCTGCAAAGGGGGCCTTTTATTGGCGCGTGCGGCCTGTCATCTCCTGGGCCATTTCGCTGGCGTAGCTGTCGGTCATGCCAGCGATGAAGTCGATCATTCGCAGGAACGCGCCATGCAAAGGGCCATTGGGATCCGGCGCATTGTTCCCCAGCAGGTCGAGAATGCGGCGATTTTTGAACGAAGGCGTGCGGCCGCCGTGCTGTTCGAGGGCTGCGCCGCAAAAGCCGTTGAGCAGGATTTCCAGCGTGGTGTAGGCGCCGATTTCATGCAGGGTCTTGCGCTTGTCCTGGAAGATTTTCCGGCGCGCCATGTCCTTGGCATTCAACACGCAGCGTTTTGCCGGGCCGTGCATATGTTCCACCAGGTCCCCTGACAGCGTGCCGGCAAGCAACGCTTCCTGCTGCTCGACAAACGCCCGGGCGGCGGCGTTGGTCAGGTGCTCGATGGCCTTGCCTCGCAGGATCGCCAGTTTGCGCCGTCGCGAGTCCAGCGGCCCCAGTTGCCGATAGGTGTCCGGAAGATCGTCGCCCACCAGGTCCAGGAGCAGCGATTCCACCTGTGGGTATTCCAGAAGATCCATTTCCACGCCGTCTTCCAGGTCGATCAGCGCATAGCAGATGTCATCGGCGGCCTCCATCAGGTACACCAATGGATGTCGTGCCCAACGTTGATCCTCGATCTGCGGCAAACCGAGCTTGTGGGCAATCTGCTCCAGCAGTGGCAGTTCGCTCTGGTAGCAACCGAACTTGTGCTTCTTGTAGCCCAGGGAATCGGCGTGGCGGGCAGTCCAGGGGTATTTCAGATACGTACCGAGGGTGGCGTAGGTCAGTCGGGTTCCGCCGTCGAACTGATGGTATTCAAGCTGGGTGAGGACGCGGAAGCCTTGGGCGTTGCCTTCGAAATTGAGGAAGTCGTTGCGCTCGGCTTCGCTCATCGCATCAAGCCAACCTCGCCCGGCTGCCTGCTGGAACCAATAGCGAATGGCGTCCTCGCCGGAATGACCGAACGGCGGGTTGCCAATGTCGTGGGCCAGGCAAGCCGATTGCACCACCATGCCCAGGTCGCTGGGCTCGCACCAGTCGGGCAGGGCATTGCGGATGGTTTCTCCCACGCGCATGCCCAGGGAGCGCCCGACGCAACTGACTTCCAGGGAATGGGTCAGGCGCGTGTGGATGTGGTCGTTGCTGGAAACCGGATGCACTTGCGTCTTGCGCCCCAGGCGGCGGAAGGCACCGGAAAAGATGATGCGGTCATGGTCCTTGTGGAAGGGACTACGGCCCAGTTCCTGCGGGCTGTGCAGCGGTTTTCCGAGACGTTCGCGAGTCAGCAGGGTATGCCAATCCAAGGCCGGTTGCTCCGTTCGATGATGTCGATGCCCTAGCTTCCCGGTTCGTGAGTCGCCCTGCAAGGCCTATGGGCCTGCACGGACCGGATACATAACCCTGTGGCGCGCGCCACAGGGTGTCGGTCGTCAGGGTTTGCGCAGGTCCTTGGCCAGCTTGACCAACGGCAGCAATGTCGTTGCCAGACGGATCAGGCCTGTCAGGCCACCGCCACCGCCATGGCGGGTCCGCTTGCCGGTGAAGAAGCCGAGCAGGGACACTGCCGCCACGCCCCACAGTGGCGCATGCTTGATGCCGAAACCTTCGTGCCAGCTTTGCGTCAAGCCGCGCACCCGATGCAAGGGTTGCAGCAATTGGCGTGTCTCCTGACGGATTTCCTGGCGATGCATTTCCATGCGCAGGCGCACCAGTGCCTTGCGCATTTCCTGTCGTGTCCGGGCTTGAGGAATATCAGGCAGGCTCATGGCAGCAGGCGCTCCCGGTCATTGGCCAGTTCTTCGAGGGTGGCGTTGAAAGGAGAGGACTCGTCGTAGATCGCTGCCTTGAGCCGCAGACCGCAGAACAGGGCTGCCAGCAGGTAGAACAGGCACAGGCCGATAATGCCCGATAGACGATAGGTGTCCCATACCAGGATCAGCACCAGCGCCGAAAGCCCGACCAACAGCAGCAGGCCGAACACCAGCGCAAGGCCGGCGAACAGCAGGAGGCTGACGGTGCGTGCCTTCTGTTCCTGCAACTCCATGCCGAACAATTCGACGTGGCTGTGCAGCAAGCCAAGAAACGCGGCGCCCAGGCGGCGCGCTGTGGGTTGTGTGCCCGCTTCGGACGAGCCGGATTCGTCGATACCCATGATCAGCGCCGTGTCGCCAACAGACCGATCAGAAAACCAACGCCCGCGGCAATGCCTACAGATTGCCAAGGGTTGGCCTGTACGTACTCCTCGGTGGCGACTACAGCAGCCTGGCCGCGTTCGCGCATGGAGTCTTCGGTCAGCTTGAGCGTTTCGCGGGCGCGCAGGAGGGTTTCGTGGATCTGGCCGCGCAGCGCATCGGCCTGATCGCCTGCCAGCGTCGCGGTGTGATCGAGCAAGCGCTCCGTGTCGCTGACCAGCGTCTGAAAATCTTCCATCAGGATTTCTTGAGCAGTCTTTGCCTGGGTTCTGGCCATGGGTGGATCTCCGTAAGTGACGTCTGAAGCGTTCGAGTATGAGCCTTGTCGGAAGGTTCAGTGCAAGTGGCTGGTACAACTTTTGCTCAGGCTTCTGCCATGTACTGGTGCGTCAGCCTGTGCCGGTGCGCTGAAGCTGGGCGAAAGCCCGTAAAACCTTAACCAAATAATCAAAACCCGCGAAGCACCTCGAAGCGGGACCTCGCTTTTGCCCGATCTGCGCACCAAAGCAGTTCATTGGCCTGCTCGCGGCCAATGAATCGTTTCAACTTGGTGCGTTCGTGGGGCGAGCGAACCGGTTTGGTGCTTTTTTCAACTTTTTCAGGTCTGCCAACACCATGGAAAATATGCAAAGTGCCGTGGACAGTCTGGTCCACAGCTCCAACACGCTGTTCATCCTGCTCGGCGCGGTCATGGTCCTGGCCATGCATGCCGGCTTCGCGTTCCTTGAAGTGGGAACGGTCCGACAGAAGAACCAGGTCAATGCGCTGTCGAAAATCCTCAGCGATTTCGCGGTCTCGACCCTGGCCTACTTCTTTGTCGGATATTGGATTTCCTACGGCGTGACCTT
The DNA here is from genome assembly GCF_900111955.1 of Pseudomonas sp. NFIX10. Lineage (NCBI taxonomy): Bacteria > Pseudomonadati > Pseudomonadota > Gammaproteobacteria > Pseudomonadales > Pseudomonadaceae > Pseudomonas > Pseudomonas sp. NFIX10. The sequence goes on from NZ_FOKH01000001.1 coordinate 168,415, forward strand.
CCTGCAGCCAGCGTCGGTACTCAGCACCGATCATGGCTACAGCCTGGTGAAGTTCTTCTTCCTGTTGACCTTTGCCGCCGCGATCCCGGCCATCATTTCCGGCGGTATCGCCGAGCGTGCGCGGTTTGCGCCGCAGTTGTGCGCCACGGTGTTGATCGTGGCGTTTGTCTACCCGTTTTTCGAAGGCCTGGTCTGGAACGGCAATTTTGGCTTGCAGGCTTGGTTGCAAGCTCGGTTCGGCGCCAGTTTCCATGACTTCGCCGGTTCCGTGGTGGTGCATGCCATGGGCGGCTGGCTGGCGTTGGCCGCGGTGCTTTTGCTCGGCCCGCGTAATGGCCGCTACCGGGACGGTCGCCTGGTGGCGTTCGCGCCTTCGAGCATTCCATTCCTGGCCTTGGGCTCGTGGATCCTGATTGTCGGCTGGTTCGGCTTCAACGTGATGAGTGCCCAGACCCTGCCTGGGGTGAGCGGGCTGGTGGCGGTCAATTCGTTGATGGCCATGGTGGGCGGTACCGTGGCGGCATTGATTGTCGGGCGCAATGACCCAGGCTTCCTGCACAACGGCCCGCTGGCCGGGTTGGTGGCGGTCTGTGCCGGTTCCGACCTGATGCACCCGGTGGGGGCGCTGGCCACCGGTGCCATTGCCGGTGCCTTGTTCGTCTGGTGCTTCACGGCGGCCCAAGGCAAATGGAAGATCGACGACGTGCTCGGCGTCTGGCCGCTGCACGGGTTGTGCGGGGTCTGGGGTGGCGTTGCCTGTGGCGTCTTCGGCCAGGGAGCCCTGGGCGGCCTGGGTGGGGTCAGCCTGATCAGCCAGTTGATCGGCACGGCACTGGGTGTTGTCGTCGCCTTGGTCGGTGGGTTCGCGGTCTATGGCGTGATCAAGGCCGTGCTGGGGCTGCGCCTGACCCAGGAAGAAGAGTATTACGGCGCCGACCTGTCGATTCACAAGATCGGCGCGGTCAGCCAGGACTGATCGTTGCACAGTATTTGTGATGCAGGACACTAGGGCTCCTTGTCCTGGTTGCCAGGGTAAAAACCGTGGAGCAGGCGATAACGATCATGACGGACCTGATCCACATGATGCCGGACTTGTTGTTCGGGCAGGCCGAGCATGATCAGGGCGTGGGACGCCAGCATCAGGCTCGACTCCAACAGCTCCGGGACCACTTCGCTGGCCCCGGCTGCCTGCAACTCGGCCAATTGGCTGTCGTCTCGGGTGCGCACCAGGATCGGCACCTGTTGGTTGATCCGTCGGGCTGCCTTGAGCACGGTGATGGCGATGTCGGTCTTGTCCACCGCGATCACCAATAACCTGGCGCGGCTCAAGCCAACGGCGGCGAGCAGGTCACTCCGTCGCGAATCGCCGTAATGCACGCAGTTTTCCCCGACGGTGGCTTCCCGGATGATCACCGGGTCGTCATCCAGGGCGACGAACGCCTGGCCTTCGCGGCCCAGGAAGCGCCCGATGGACTGGCCGACGCGCCCGTAGCCGCAAATCACCACGTGATCCGACAAGCCGGCATTGAGTGCGCTGATCTGGTCCAGTTGCGCCTCTTCGTTGGGTTTGCGATGCAAGCGCGCGGCGATGCGTGGCGCCGCACGCAGCAACAGCGGGGTCAGCAGCATCGAGCAGAATGTCGCGGCCAGCAGCAGGCCGCTGATCTCGGCGGGCATGAGGCGGTTCTGCTGCATCAGCGCCATCAAGGCAAAACAGAATTCGCCGCCCTGGGCCAGGGCCAGGCCACTGCGCCAGGCAGTTTCCCCGTCACTGCCTCGCCATTTCACCAGGGCGGCGACCACGCAGCCCTTGAGGAGCATCAAGGCGAGGGTCAAGCCCAGGATCAAAAGGCCGTCATCGAGGAACAGCCGCAGATCGATCAGCATGCCGATGCTGACGAAAAACAGCCCCAGCAGGATGTCGCGGAACGGGCGTATGTCGGCTTCGATCTGATGCCGGTAGTGGCTTTCCCCCAGCAACATGCCCGCCAGGAAAGCCCCCAGGGCCGGCGACAAGCCGAGCAAGTGGGTCAGCCATGCCGTCAGCAGCACGATCACCAGGGCCAGCAGCACGAACAGTTCTGCGGACCGGGACGCCGCCACCTCATGGAACAGCCGGGGCAACAGCAGCCGGCTGGCCAGCAGCAGGCCACCGAACAGCACCAGGGTCTTGCCCAGGGTCAGCGGTAGCGCCCAGTACCACGGGTGTTCGCTGCTGCCGGCGAAGACTGGCACCAGGGTCAGCAGCAGCACCGCGACGACGTCCTGGAACAACAACACGCCAATGGCGTTCTGGCCGTGGCTGCTGAAGATCTCGCCCAGGCTGGTCAACTCCTTGCTGACAATGGCGGTGGAGGACAAGGCCAGCCCCGCACCGAGCAGCAGCGCGGCGATCACCGGCGCGCCGCACACGGCCAGCAATCCCGCCAGCAGCGCCCCGGAACACAACACCTGCAGGCTGCCGAGGCCGAACACGACCCGACGCAGTTCGAGCATTTTCGACAGGGAAAACTCCAGCCCCAACGAGAACAACAGGAACACCACCCCAAGCTCGGCCAGGTCTGGCAGTTCTTCGCTGTCGTTGACCCAGTCCAGCGCGGTAGGCCCGACCGCCAGCCCGACACAGAGATAGCCCAGCACGGGCGGCAGGCGCAGCCGCCTGAAGAGGGCGATGACCACCAGGGACGAGGCAAGGATGATCAGCAGGTTGGCAAACAAGGGGAACTCCGCTTCAAGGCGACAACGCACAGCGTAGAGGGGAAAACGTGACCAGCGTCGCTGGAAAAGCATTTATGTTCAGTGATTTGCATCAGCGTTTTACCGAAACACCCGGAAGCGAGCCAGCGACTCGACGGTTTTCCGAGGCGGGCCTAGAATGACCGTCTATGTTTTTTGGGTCTACCCGCCATGCTTCCTGAATGCCAGTTGTTCGGCACCCTGGGGTGTCATCTTTGTGAGGTCGCCGAAGGGGTGCTGATGCCTTTCGTCGAACATGGATTGTTGGTGGAGCTGGTGGACATTTCGGAACGTCAAGCCTGGGTGGACGATTATGGTCTGCGTATCCCCGTGTTGCGCAGGCTGGATACCGGTGCCGAGCTGGACTGGCCCTTCGAGGCTGAACAGATCGTGACCTTCCTCCGTTGAGCGACTCGTCCGTCGGTTCCCAAGACAGCGGTTGGCGAAAGTAGCAAGCTTCGGTTACTGTATGTTCATACAGTTATCTGGAGTGCATCCCCTTGGTCAATGTCGAACAACTGAAAAGCAGCGTAAACAGGATGTCCGCGGACGTTGTGCGTGAGGCGGTCCTGGAGCTACGCCTGGATGGCTTGGTGACCGAAGGCAAGACGCCCTTCAATAAACTGCATTTCAACACCTGTTTCGCCGAGATCGAAGCGTTGTTCCAGCGTGCCGGCTATCACAAACAGTTGGATGTGGTGGGTTACCAGGGGTTGCTGTACGCGCTGTACGATCCAGGGCGCTGGGAGGCGGTGGACGTGCTGCGCTGGTTGAAGGAATTCACCGAAGCGGCGGCCAAATCGACGTCAGTCACAGCGTAGAGCAATCATCGCTGGGCTGAGCGGTGCGACTGTCGGATAATGCCGCCCTGCAAAAAACGCCTGAGAGTTTTCAATGTCCGGTTCATCGTTTTCCGCCGCTCATCATCAGGCCAGTACGCTGTATCTGCCGCCCGGGTCCTGGCCGACGGTGCTGGAGTGCCTGTGCGAGCATTTCAGCGCCATCAGTCGCGAGCAGTGGCTGGATCGGATCGCCCGGGGCCGGGTATTGGACGGGGAAGGCAAGGCCATCCATGTCGATTTGCCGTACCGCGAAGGCCTGCGCATCCACTACTTCCGTGAGGTCCGCGACGAGAAGCCGATCCCGGTGGTGGAGTCGATCCTGTATGCCGACGAGCATCTGGTGGTGGCAGACAAACCGCATTTTCTGCCTGTCACTCCGGCGGGCGAATACGTCGAGCAAACCTTGTTGCGACGGCTGATCCGGCGGCTGGACAACCCGCATCTGGTGCCCCTGCACCGCATCGACCGGCACACGGCCGGGCTGGTGTTGTTTTCCGCCAATCCGCACACCCGTTCGGCGTATCAGTCGTTATTCCCGACGCGGCAGATCGAAAAACGCTACCAGGCCATTGCCCGCGCGTTGCCTGGGTTGACCTTTCCCCGGGTGCATAGAAGCCGGATGATCGACGGTGAGCCGTTCTTTCGGATGCAGGAGGGGCCGGGTGAGCCCAATACCGAAACGACCATCGAAGTGCTGGAAAGACACGGTGACCTGTGGCGCTACGGGTTGTCTCCGGTCACGGGCAAGAAACACCAGTTGCGGGTGCATATGAATGCCCTGGGAGCGAGCATCTGCAACGATCCGTTTTACCCTGACGTGCTTCGGGATACCGAGGATGACTACGCCAACCCGCTCAAGCTACTGGCACACGGGCTGCGTTTCATCGATCCGGTCACTGGCCAGGAGCGTGTATTCCAGAGCGAGATTACATTGCAGTGGTAGTGCCCATGATTTTCGACCAGGCATAAAAAAGCCCGCAAATGTTGCGGGCTTTTCGTATCTGGCGGTAGCGCTGAAGATTACAGGTCTTTAACGGTACGAACCTGATCCTTGTTCACGCGAGTCTGCTTGCCATCCAGTTGCTCGAATTCGTAGAAGCCGCTTTCTTCATCGTAATGGGGGGTATCGACGGCCTGGATTTCGCGACCGTCATTCAAGGTGATCACTGTTGGCGAAGCGCACCCGGCGAGGGTGGCGAGGCCCAGAGCGAGCATGAACGTGGCGAGGGTCCGTTGTGTCATGGTGTTTCTCCGAATGGATTCTTCAAGTTACTGACCTTCAGACGTATACATTGCGCGCAAGTTCCTGGCTAGTGTCAATCTGACACGCCTTTATGTCGGGCCAGTAACTCCGGGGTGTTCAGATTGGCCAGCCGCGGATCGTCGGCAGGGCATTGCAAGGCAACGGCGTGCAGCGCGCGCATGATTCGGCCGGGGCTGCGTTCGCCTTCGCTCCAGGCTTTTTCGAAGCTCGCTGCCAGGGCCAACGGGATGACACACAGCAGCGGTTCCCAATGCTCGCCGTGCCGCACCATCAATGGCTGATCGGGGTGCTGGCTGGCCGTCCTGCGCATGTTGTCGAGCAGGCTGGCGTCGACCTGGGGCACGTCGCACGGCAGCACCAGTAAATACGGGTGCCTCGCAGCCTTGAGACCTGCCCGGATGCCCGCCAATGGCCCGGGAAAGTCGCCTTCCTCGTCATGCACCAACTGATCGGCATACGCTGCATAACGTTGCGCATTACGGTTGCAGGAAATGATCAGGTCATCGCTCAGGGCGCGGGTCTGGCGATGGATATGGGCAATCAATGGTTCGCCTTGCCACTGCACCAGGCCTTTGTCCTGACCGCCCATGCGTTGCCCGCGGCCACCCGCCAAGAGCAGAATGGAGCAGGATGGCAGCGGCGTAATCGAGGTCATGGCGTGTCTCCGCACGGGCGAAAAAATAAGGCGCTGTGATATAACACCGGGCTGTTTCCTCCACAACTGGACGAGCCTATGAAAGCCAAGGCTGATGTACCTTTCGTGCCGCTCAATATCGCGGTGCTGACAGTCAGTGACACCCGTACCCTGGAAACCGATACGTCCGGGCAGGTCTTCGTCGATCGGCTCACGGCGGCCGGTCACAACCTGGCGGCGCGGGTCCTGCTCAAAGATGATTTGTACAAGATCCGGGCGCAAGTCGCGACCTGGATTGCCGAAGACATGGTGCAAGTGGTGCTGATCACCGGCGGCACCGGTTTCACGGGGCGTGACAGCACGCCGGAAGCCGTCACGTGTCTGCTGGACAAGCAGGTCGATGGGTTTGGCGAGTTGTTCCGCCAGATATCAGTGGCCGACATCGGCACTTCCACCGTGCAGTCCCGCGCGCTGGCGGGCCTGGCCAATGGCACGCTGGTCTGTTGCCTGCCGGGGTCGACCAACGCGGTGCGTACCGGATGGGATGGGATCCTGGCCGAACAATTGGATGTGCGGCATCGTCCGTGCAACTTCGTGGCCCATTTGAAACAGGCAGCCCCTTGTGAATCCCGTGGGTAAACCGGGCAAGGCCGGCGCCTTGATGGCCGTTGAGGTGGCGTTGGAGCGGCTGCTCGAGATGGCGGCGGCCACGCCGATCGTTCAGCGCGAACATTTGCCTTTGGCCGCGGCGTCAGGGCGAGTGCTCGCCGAGGATCTGGTATCGACCCTTGATTTGCCGCCATGGCCCAACAGCGCCATGGATGGCTATGCCTTGCGGCTGGCGGACTGGAACGGCGAGCCATTGGTGGTCAGCCAACGGATTTTCGCCGGCCAGGCTCCGGAGCCGTTGGCCGTTGGTACCTGCGCGCGGATCTTCACGGGAGCGCCAGTCCCTGCTGGAGCCGATTGCGTCGAGATGCAGGAAAACGCCGTGGTGGAAAGCGACCAGCGGGTGCGGTTTACCGAGCCCATGGTCAGTGGGCAGAACATTCGTCCCCAGGGACAGGAGACCACCGTTGGCGAGCAAGTCCTTTCTGCCGGGACTCGCCTGGGGCCGATCGAGCTGGGCTTGGCGGCGTCCTTGGGCTGTGCATCGCTGGATGTGGTGCGCAAGGCCCGCGTCGCCGTCCTGTCCACGGGCGATGAACTGGTCGAGCCCGGTCAGGCGTTGGGGCCTGGCCAGATCTATAACAGCAACCGCGTGCTGCTGTGTGGCTGGCTGCAACGCATGGGCTGCGACGTGGTTGACGCGGGTATCCTGCCCGACGATTTGTCGGCCACCCGTGAGCGCCTGGCACAGTTGTCGGATGTCGACCTGATCCTCTCCACCGGCGGGGTATCGGTGGGAGAGGCGGACTTCCTGGGCATCGCCTTGCGCGAGGACGGGGAGCTGGCGCTGTGGAAACTCGCCATCAAACCGGGTAAGCCGCTGACGTTCGGGCATTACCGTGGCGTGCCGGTCATAGGCCTGCCTGGAAACCCCGCTTCGACCCTCGTGACGTTCGCCCTGCTGGCAAGGCCTTACCTATTGCGACGCCAAGGCGTTCAGTCGGTGGCGCCACTCAAGTTCAAGGTGCCGGCCGGTTTCGCCTGGCCAAAGGCGGGCGGTCGCCGAGAGTACCTGCGAGGCCGTATGGAGAACGGTCGAGCGATCATCTACCGAAACCAGAGCTCGGGTGTCCTGCGCAGCGCGGCCTGGGCCGACGGGTTGGTCGAGGTGCTCGAGGGAAGGACGCTGGTGGAGGGCGACGAAGTGGGCTTCATTCCCTTGAGCGAAGTCCTGGGCTAGCACCTGGCAGCTGTTCTCCGGCCCGAGTTGGACGCCCGGGCCTTTGCGCGCCTCACCTCTATCGCGTGAGCAGCATCACCAACTGATCGAATCGATTGTTGGCGATCCAGCCCAGCAGACCGAGTACCACCGCCGCGGCGCCAGCCGAATAGGCCAGCCTGTGGCGGATCACCTTGACGTCGGTGCGTATTTCATCCATGTCTTTGCGGATGTATTTGAGGTGGGTTTCCAGTTCAACGACGCGCGGTTCCAAATCAATTCCTCCAACGGGATTACTGCAACTTTTGCATTCGTTTCGAGTATCGGCGCGCCCGCTTCCAAAGGACGCGAGCTGCCGGGGCGACAGCTTGTATTCACGGTTATGCATGGGACGGTCCATCCCCTTGGCCATAACTGTTCGAGCGACTGATCCGGCCCCTGCGGGCCGTGACGTATCCATCCATGGGAGAATGCTTCCTTGTGTGATGAGGGTTTAAGCGATCCAGCAAAACATGAAGCCAAGGTGTCTCAATACCGCTAGAGGGTCAATTGAGCTGATTCGCCAGATCTTGTAAGAAAACTCTTCGAATCAGGGCGTGTCGATCGGGCCATCCGTTCTGCTCGTCTAATAAATTGAGACATGCCGGGCTTTTTCGCGCCAATGAGCGGTCCCATGCCTGAACCTTCCAATGACGGAGACTACGATGAGCAAAGGCAAGGCGCTGTTGATTCTGCATGGCAAGCAAGCGCTCAACGAAGAGGTTCGCTCGGCAGTGATGCTCAAGCGCGAACAAGGCTGGGAGCTGGCGGTACGGTTGACCTGGGAAGCCGGTGATGCCCAGCGATGCGTCGATGAAGCCCTGGATGCCGGTTATACGCGACTGATCGCCGGCGGCGGTGATGGAACCTTGCGTGATATCGCCGAAGCGATCACCCAGAAGTCCAGCGATGCCAGCCTGGTATTGCTGCCGCTGGGCACGGCCAATGATTTCGCCCGGGCGGCGGGTGTTCCGTTGGAACCCGCGCAGGCCCTGGATCTATTGGACACTGCGCCGCAGGCCGTTGATGTGGGTGAAGTCGGCGGGCGGATTTTCCTGAACATGGCCACCGGCGGTTTTGGCAGCCAGGTGACGGCGAACACCTCCGAGGATCTCAAGAAGGTCTTGGGCGGCGCCGCCTACCTGTTCACGGGCCTGTCTCGATTCAGTGAACTGAGTACCGTCTATGGTGAGTTACAGGGCCCCGATTTTTACTGGCAGGGCGATTTGCTTGCGCTGGGCATCGGTAATGGCCGGCAGGCGGGGGGAGGCCATGTGCTGTGCCCGCAAGCGTTGGCTGATGATGGGTTGTTGGACATCAGCATCCTGCCGGCGCCCCAGGAAGTGGTCAGTACGTTGAAGGACTTGCTGGCGGGCGGCCTGGGCATCGACAACATGTTTGTCCGTGCGCGCTTGCCATGGGTGGAAATCAAGGTCGCGCAAGGCCTGGACATCAATCTCGATGGTGAGCCGTTGCAGGTCGACACCCTGCGCTTCACTGTCCGCCCGAAGGCGCTGCGGCTGCACCTGCCGTCCGATTCGCCGCTGTTGGGCGGCGCGACGGCGCTCAGTCGTCCAGGCTGATGATTTGCTCACGCACCGCGAACAGCACAAGACCGGCCACGTCATGGATCTGCAAGCGCTTCATGACTTGCGCCCGGTGGGTTTCCACGGTCTTGACGCTCAGGTTCAGCCCATTGGCAATTTCCCGAGTGGATTTGCCGCGCACGATCAACCGCAGAATTTCTAGCTGGCGTGCCGTCAGGTTGTGGGTCTGGGCAGGGTCCGGCTGATGTTTCTGGACGCGGGTCAGCGCCTGGTTGATCACCGTGTGGGCGATGGCCGGGCTCAGGTAGCGTTCGTCATTGCGCAGCGCTTCCAGGGCGTGTCTCAGCTCGGTGGCGGTGGTGTCCTTGAGCAGGTAGCCATGGGCGCCTGATTCCAGCGCCTGCATGATCAGCGCAGGATCCGTATGCATCGACAGGATCAGCACCTTGCTGTGTGGGCGCACCCGTTTGAGCTGTTGCAAGGCATCCAGGCCGCTGGTGTCCTTCATGGAAATGTCCAGCAGCACGATGTCGGGGTTCAGCCGTTCTACCAGCTCCAACAATTGTGTGCCGTCATTGGCTTCGCCGATCACGGCATAGTCCGGGATATCCATGACCAGGGCGCGTACGCCGGCCCTGATCAGGGAGTGGTCATCGACCAGAAGTAAATTACAAATCAAAGGAGAACCTTATTCTTGCTGGCTCGCTCCAGGGCACGCGGTGCCCAGGGAAAGCATGCTTCGATGTGCGTGCCTTTGCCGGCCTCGCTCACGACCTTGAGAGTGCCGCCCAGTTGTTCGACCCGCTCCGACATGCCGGCCATGCCCCGTTGACCTTCGCGAGCGGGGTGGCTGGCCGGGACAAATCCCTGGCCATCGTCGCTGATCATTAGGGTCAGGCCGTCGGGTTGGCGTTGCAGGCGTACCAACAGATTCGTCGCCCGGGCATGGCGCAAGATATTGGTGACCGCTTCCTGGGTGATCCGGAACACCGCGACCGACATCTCCTCCGGGATGCCCGTCATGCGCTGCTGGCAATCGAGGCTCCACTTCACCGGGACGTTGGCCAGGGTCTTGAGCAGGTGCGCCCGCAGGCTGGCCTCAAGCCCGAGGCTGGTCAGTTCCCTGGGGTTGAGGATCGCCGATACGTCGCGGACCTTGTTGAGGGTTTCGTCCAGGGTCTCGCACAGGAGCGCGCACTGACCTTGCAATTCTTCCGGTATCCGCCGCTTGAGCCATTCGCTTTGCAGTTTCGCCGCGGTCAGCAATTGGCCAATGTCGTCGTGCAATTCGCGGCTGAGCCGATGGCGCTCATTTTCCTGGACCTCGAGCAACCGGTCGGCCAACTCCTGGGGCTGGAACTTGATGGACTTGCGCGACAAGCGATGGTGGATCCAGACACAGCTCAAGGCCGCGACATTCAGGGCCAGCAGGCCCAGCGGCACCGTATGGGCGTACAGGTAGGTCAGCAGGCAGCCGAGGGTCGAGCACATGCACAATAATAATGTGAAGCGACGGGCGTTTTCTCGGGAGGGAGGCCAGGTGATGAATGACTTGAGGCTGGCGTGCATAGCGGATGGAGCCAATGAATGTTCGCTGCGGGCAGGCCGGTCAGCTCATCTGACGGGCCGGGTCGGGTAAACGTTTCAGGTCGAAGGCAGCTTCGGTTGGCGGCTATTACGGCGCTGCCTGGAAGTGGCTGACGCGGGAGATAGTACCACTTCGCCTATCGTTGGTCGCGCTCGGCATGGTGCCCGGAAAGCGCTAGGGAGCAGGCGCATTGCCATCGTATCAGGCTTGTTTCTGGGGATAGGACACCAACGCCAGCGGACGTGACGTGGCCAATGCCTGGTCGGGACTCTGGCCGACCTGGAAAGCGAATGCCTCGATCAAGGACGTTTGTTCGCTGTTGTCCAGGCTCAACTGGCCGGTGGTGTGATCGACCAGTTCCAATTGCCAGGCCATCAGGGTGAAGCAATCCTTCAAGGCATCCAGGGCCTGGTCATGCAATTCCATGTGGTTTTGCGCGTGGCTGAGCAAGCCATGGATATGCAGGGAAAACTCCGAAACGGCTTCCAGCGCCAGGGCATTGGCCTTGTTTGCCAGTTTCAGCAAGGTGCTGAGCATGCAATCGATGGCGTCCTTGTCATTGTTGATCAATTGCAGATGGCTCAGGCATTCCTCTGACTTGGCCAGCAGTGTCTCGGCCTCGATCAGAAATTCGGGAAGACGTTGATTCCAGTTCCTACGATCGTTCGGCATGCTTATCTCCACAACATCATGTCAGGCGAAAGGAAACCGCGTATGGCGAACGGCTGGATCTCAAGGTCGACCGCGGACGGACGCGCGACGACACGCCGGTGCCGTTTAGCGAAGGTGAATTCGTAAACGATTACACGGGTGAGATCGGCCGAAAGGCTGCAGGTCCGATGTCCTGTGGTCGCGTACAAAGGCCTGACTCCGTTCAGCAATGAGAATGGCGTCACATTAATGGCTATTGGATAACGGGAATATCAGGTTGGACCTGATTGTGCCTAGGGGAATCCCTTAGACAGGGGAACTTAGTGCGCAAACCGGAGTCGCGCAGCGGGGGTAAATGCCAGATGAAATCGTGAAGCCAGTAAAGCATGATGTTAATGTGATATCAATTCCCTGTGTGTGTATTTTATCCGGGGTCAAGATTCGGCTCGTGCGGCCGATATCGGTTTTATTGGATTCATCCGAACAAGCCCAGGAGTCATCGATGGCCGGCATTCTCGACACAGTAGATCAACGAACCCAACTGGTGGGTGAGAATCGCCTGGAAATTCTCATGTTTCGCCTGGCGGGTCGGCAGTTGTTTGCCATTAACGTGTTCAAGGTCCAGGAAGTCCTGCAACTGCCGAAGTTGACCCTGATGCCGCAACGCCACCGGTTCGTGTGCGGCGTGGTCAATCTGCGGGGCCAGACGCTGCCGGTGATCGACCTGTCCCAAGCCATTGGCATGCGTCCGCTGGTACCGGGCGCCAACAGCACCATTATCGTGACCGAATACAACCGTTCGGTTCAGGCGTTCCTGGTGGGCGGTGTCGACCGTATCGTCAACATGAACTGGGAAGCCATCCTGCCACCGCCGACCAGCGCCGGCCGCGAGCACTACCTGACCGCCATCAGCAAGGTGGACGATCAGTTGGTGGAAATCATCGACGTGGAAAAAGTCCTGGCCGAAATCGTGCCGTACAACGCCAAGGTCTCCCGGGACAAACTCGAAGACCCGGTGCTGGAGCGCGCCCGTGGCCGCGAAGTGCTGCTGGTGGACGACTCCAACGTCGCGCTCTCGCAATTGCGCGACACCCTGGGCCAACTGGGTGTGAAAATGCACATCGCCAGCGACGGCCTGAAGGCCCTGAACATGCTCAAGGCCTGGGCCGATACCGGCGAGGTCATGACCGACAAATTGCTGATGATCTTCACCGATGCGGAAATGCCGGAAATGGACGGCTACCGCTTGACCACCGAAATCCGCAACGACCCGCGTTTGCGTGGGCTCTATGTCGTACTGCACACCTCTTTGTCCGGCAGCTTCAACGATTCGATGGTCAAGAAGGTCGGTTGCGACAACTTCCTCTCCAAATTCCAGCCGGACAAGTTGGTCGATGTGGTGCGCCAGCGCCTGATGCTCGACTGAAACCAATGGTGGTTTGCTTCAATGACCGGCTCGTATAAGGTGGCTTTTTTTTGCCACCGGGGAAGTTGACCATGTTGCGGCTGAGCGCGCTGTATCGGTATCCGTTGAAGTCCGGCAAGGGCCAGCCCCTGCAGCAGATTGGCCTGGACAAGCTAGGGCTGGACGGTGATCGGCGCTGGATGCTGGTGGACGAGGGCACGGGGCGGTTCCTGACCCAGCGCGCCGTGGCGAAGATGAGCCAGCTTTCGGCCTTGTGGAACGAGGCGGGTGGCCTGACGCTCAGCGCGCCGGGCCATGGCGCCATCGACGTGCCGCTGCCACCCACCCAGCAAGAGCGACGGCGCGGCGTGATCATCTGGCGTGACACCTTGCGTGTGCCGGATGCCGGTGATGAGGCTGCGGCCTGGGTCAGCGAATTCATCGGCAACCCCACGCGGTTGGTGCATGTGCCGGTGGAACTGGCGCGCACCACCGCCGCCGGTTATGGCAAGGATGACGACAAGGTCGCCTTTGCCGATGGTTTCCCCCTGCTGCTGATTGGCCAGGCCTCATTGCAGGACCTGTCGAGCCGGGTCGGCCGCTCGCTGGAGATGTTGCGCTTTCGTCCCAACCTGGTGGTGGAGGGCGGCGAGGCGTTTGCCGAGGACGGTTGGAAGCGTATTCGTATCGGCGAGGTGGAGTTCCGGCTGGTCAAGCCCTGCTCGCGTTGCATCATGACCACGGTCGATCCGCACACCGGCGAACGCGATCCTGGTCGCGAACCCTTCGCCACGTTGCAGCAATACCGTTCGACGCCGGACGGTGCGATGTTCGGCCAGAACCTGGTCAACGACAGCAACGGTCGGCTTGAGGTCGGCATGCCGGTTGAAGTGCTCGAATAAACAGAACCGTGAACAAAAATCCCCTCGCCACAGATGAGCGGCGTATCTATGCCACAGAGTCAGCCGCGATATTCACACAGGTAAGCGGTGTCGACGGCCACTTTGAGCTGGAACTTGCTGTTGGCCGGTACATTGAACTGGCTGCCGGCCGCGAAGGTTTCCCAATCGATGCTGTCGGGCAGTTTCACGGTCAGGGCGCCGGAGACGACGTGCATGATTTCCCGTTGGGCCGTGCCGAACTCATATTCGCCCGGTGCCATGACGCCGATGGTCGCGGGGCCTTCGGCAGTGCCAAAAGCGATCGACTTGACGGTGCCATCGAAGTACTCGTTGACTTTAAACATGGCGATTCCTCGAAAAAGGGCTGAAAAAGGCCGGCCAGTATGCACAAGGCTGCAACATTCGTCATCTGCCGCGCCGGGAGGCGAGCGCCGCTCAACCCGGAAGCACCAGGGGCAACAACCGCGCGGTATTGCGGGCATCTTCCAGGGCGCGGTGCTGTTGCCCGCAAAATTGCAGGCCCGCCAGTTGCAGCGCGCCATTGAGCCCCAGCGGTCGTTCCAGCCGGCGGGCCTTGGCGAAGCGTTGCTTGAGGTTCATGTGCGGCACTTGGGCGAGGACACTGTGCAACTGCTGGCGCTTCCATTCCTGAAGCAGTTGCTGGCGGTCGTAGTCGCCCCAACTGACCCAGCTTTCCAGCTTCGGATGATACGGTGCCAGCCAGCGCTCGAACGCCGGCCAGACCTCGGTCAAGGGCGCGGCGCCGTCGATATTGGCCTGGGTGATGTGGGTCAGTTCGCGACAAAAAGGCGTGAGCAGCGGTCGTCTCAGGGGCCGCACGAAGCGCTGGAAATGATCCACTTCGCGGCCGTCACGACTCACCAGCGTGGCGCCGATCTCGATAATTTCCATTTCGGTTACCGGCCAGCCACCTTCATCGGTAGTGGCCTCCAGATCAATCACCAGCCAGTGAGGCATTGCAGTGTTCCCGGTATCGGCGTGCTGATGGGTTTGAGCGTAGTCAAACCCCAGGCATCCGACTAGTGGGCTGTTTCAACGCGCAACAAAACCTGGCGTTTTCTCACCTGATCTCCCCGTGTGACCTGCAATTGCCTGACCACCCCGTCGATGCCTGCCTTGAGTGGGTGCTCCATTTTCATCGCTTCGAGCACCATCAGCAGCTGGCCTTGGCGCACCGGGCTGCCTTCGCTGACCAGTACCTCGACAATGGCACCGTCCATGGGCGCCAGGAGCGTACTGGCACCGGCATTGGCCTTGCTGGCGACGGGGGCCAGGGTCCGGTCTTGCAGGTGCAGGCCGCCGGGGCGGGTGGACAGCCAGAGATCATGGCCTTTGAGGCGCCAGGCATGGCGCTGGCCAATCCCGTCGATGACCAGCGTTGCGCCCTGCGCATCAACGTCGAGCAGCCTCAGTTCGATCAAGCGCCCGGCGCCGCGGATGTTCAGTGTCCCGTCGGTTTCGGTTTCAAGGCTCAGCTCCCAGTCGCGCTCCCCGACACCGATCCGATAATGCAGCGCCGTGCCGATGCTGTTGCGCCATCCGCCCAGGCCGGGAGCATGCCGTGCCTGCGACGCCTGATAAAACGCCGCCGTGGCGATGGCCAGTTGTTCGGCCGATGGCTCAAGGGGCTGAAGCGCCGGATGATTGGCAAAATGCTGGCCGATGAAGCCAGTGTGGAAGTCACCATCGATGAACCGCGGATGCGCCAGCAAGCCGGCGAGCAAGCGCTGGTTGCTCTGGACCCCAAGCAGCACGCAATCCTCCACCGCTCGCAACAGTTTGCGGCGTGCTTCGTCGCGGGTGGCGCCGTGGACGATGAGTTTGCCCAGCATCGAATCGTAGAACGGCGTGATGGCGTGGCCCTGCAGCAGGCCATGGTCGACTCGCACACCGTCGCGGATAGGGGGCTCCCAGCCAACCAAGCGCCCGGTCTGAGGCAGGAAATCCGCCGCTGGGTCCTCGGCGTACAACCGCACTTGCAGGGCATGGCCGCTGAGCGTCACCTGCTCCTGGCGCAGGGGCAGCGGCCTGCCGGCGGCGACGTCCAATTGCCAGGCCACCAGGTCCAGGCCGGTGATCAACTCGGTGACCGGGTGTTCGACCTGCAGGCGCGTGTTCATTTCCAGGAAGTAAAACCGACCGTCGGCCGCGAGCAGGAATTCCACGGTCCCGGCACCGACGTAATTCACTGCGCGCCCGGCCTTGAGTGCCGCCTCGCCCATGGCCCGGCGCAGGTCGGCGGTCATGACCGGGCAGGGCACTTCCTCGATGATTTTCTGGTGGCGCCGCTGGATCGAACAGTCCCGTTCGCCCAGGTGGATCAACTGGCCGTGGTGGTCGCCGAAGATCTGCACTTCCACATGCCGCGGATCGATCAAGGCTTGTTCGAGGATCAACTCGTCGCTGCCGAAGCCGTGCAGGGCTTCCGAGCGTGCGCTGCGCAACTGCTCCAACAGTTCCTCGGCGCGCTGGACCAGGCGCATGCCGCGGCCGCCACCACCGGCGCTGGCCTTGATCATCAGCGGGTAGCCGATGCGCCCGGCTTCGCGCCGCAGCGTGTCGTCGTCCTGGGCGGCGCCCTGGTAACCGGCGATGCAGGGAACACCGGCTTGGATCATGGCGATTTTTGCGCGGCGCTTGCTGCCCATCAACTCGATGGCCTCGGGGCTGGGGCCGATGAAAACCAGGCCGGCCTGCGCGCAGGCATGGGCGAACCCTGCATTTTCCGAAAGGAAGCCGTAGCCGGGGTGGATCGCATCGGCGCCGCTGCGCCGGGCCGCCTCGAGAATGGCCAAGGGGTCGAGGTAAGACTGCTGCACCGGGGCCGGGCCGATCAGTACGGCTTCATCGGCCATGCGCACATGCAGCGCATCGGCGTCGGCCTCGCTGAACACCGCTACCGTGCGATAACCCAGGGCCTGGGCGGTGCGCTGGAGGCGACAGGCGATTTCGCCGCGGTTGGCGATGAGGATTTTGCTGAAGATGGGCATGGGGTATTCCTGGTTTTTTTGTGGTGTCTGTTCGGGCCTCATCGCGAGCGAGCTCGCTCCCACAGTGAACGGTGAAAATGTGGGAGCGAGCTTGCTCGCGATAGCGACCTGTCAGGCAAACCGCTCATTTGTTCTTCCCCGGCAAAATGCCCATGAGCTTGCAGATGATGCCCAGCATGATTTCGTCCGCGCCGGCGCCGATGGACACCAGCCGCACGTCGCGATAGGCCCGGGCCACCGGGTTCTCCCACATGAAGCCCATGCCGCCCCAGTATTGCAGGCAACTGTCGGTGGTTTCCCGGGCCAGGCGTCCGGCCTTGAGCTTGGCCATCGAGGCCAGTCGCGTGACATCCTGGCCGTGGATGTACTGCTCGGTGGCCTGGTAGACCAGCGCCCGCAGGCATTCGATTTCGCTGGCCAGTTCCGCCAGGCGGAAGTGGATCACCTGGTTGTCGATCAGGGCCGTGCCGAAGGTCTTGCGCTCCTTGCAGTACTCGATGGTGCTGTCGATGCAATGCTCCAGGCCCTTGAGCATGTTGGCCGCGCCGAACAGGCGTTCTTCCTGGAATTGCAGCATCTGCATCATGAACCCGGCGCCTTCCTGGCCGATGCGATTGCGTTGTGGCACCCGCACGTCGTCGAAAAACACCTGGGCGGTTTCCGAGCTGCGCATGCCGAGTTTGTCCAGGGGCTGGCCGAGGCTGATGCCGGCGCTGCGCATCGGCACCATGATCAGCGATTTGTTGACGTGGGGCTTGTCGTCCGAGGTATTCGCCAACAGGCAGATGAAGTCAGCGCTCGGCGCATTGGTGATCCACATCTTGCTGCCGTTGATGACGTAGTCGTCGCCGTCCTTGCGCGCCGTGGTCTTGAGGCCGGCGACATCGGAGCCGGCACCGACTTCCGAGACGCCAATGCAGCCCACCTGTTCGCCGCGAATGGCCGGGCGCAGGAACGCTTCACGCAACGCGTCGGAGCCGAAACGGGCCAGGGCCGGGGTGCACATGTCGGTCTGCACGCCGATGGACATCGGCACGCCGCCGCAATGAATCGTGCCGAATTCCTCGGCCGCGACGATCGAATAACTGTAGTCCAGGCCCATGCCGCCGAAGGCCTGCGGCTTGGAAATGCCCAGCAGGCCCAGCTCGCCGGCCTTGCGGAAAATCTCGTGGATGGGGAAACGCCCGGCCCGCTCCCATTCGTCGACGTAGGGATTGATGTCGTGGTCGACAAACTGGCGGACGGTGCGCCGCAGTGCTTCGTGTTCCTGGGTGAAGATCATTTTATTGTTCTCCTGTGAGCCGTGGAGCGTCCTCAGAAACGGGCCACGCCGAAGCTGTTGGCTTGCAAGGGGCGCTGTTCGGCTTCGTGACAGATGTCCAGCAGGTAACCCAGCAGTGTGCGGGTGTCGCGCGGGTCGATGAGCCCGTCGTCCCACAGGCTGGCGCTGCCGTAGAGGGCGGTGGATTGGCTGTCGAGTTTCTGCGCGGTGGTTTGCTCGAGCAGGTCCAGCATCTTCGGGTCGGGGCTCAGGCCGTTCTTGAGTTGCGTGGCCTCGGTGACCATCCGCAGGACCTTGCCGGCCTGGGCGCCGCCCATCACGGCGGTATGGCTGTTGGGCCAGGCGAAGATGAAGCGCGGGTCAAGCCCGCGGCCGCACATGGCGTAGTTGCCGGCACCATAGGAGCCGCCTACCACGACGGTCAGCTTGGGCACCCGGGCATTGGCCACGGCCTGGATCATCTTGGCGCCATGCTTGATCACCCCTTGTCGCTCCGACTCGGTGCCGACCATGAACCCGGTGGTGTTGTGCAAGAACAGCAGCGGCGTGCGGCTCTGATCGCACAACTGGATGAATTGCGCGGCCTTGGCCGCGCCCTGTGGCGTGATGGGGCCGTTGTTGCCGATCAGGCCGCAGGCATGGCCGCGAATGTGCAGGTGGCCGCAAATCGTCTGGGTGTCGAATTCGCTTTTGAAGGCCAGGAAATGCGAGCCGTCGGCGATGCGGGCGATGATTTCCACCACGCCATAGGGTTTCTTCGGGTCGTCGGGCACTAGTCCCAATAATTCCTCGGCGGGGTAGAGCGGCTCCGTCCAGGTCCGTTCGGGCTGGGGCGGCAATTGTGCGTTCCAGGGCAGCAAGTCGAGGATTTCCCGGGCCAGGCGTATGCCATCGGCGTCGTTCTCCGCCAGGTATTCGGCGGTGCCGGCCACTTGCACGTGCATCAGCGCACCGCCCAGTTCTTCCTCGCTGGCCACTTCGCCGGTCGCGGCCTTGAGCAACGGCGGCCCGGCCAGGAACAGCCGCGCTTTGTCGCGCACCACCACCACGTAATCCGACAAACCCGGCTGATAAGCGCCACCGGCCGTGGCCGAGCCATGCACTACGGTGATCTGCGGCAGGCCCATGGCCGACATGCGTGCCTGATTGGCGAAGCAGCGCGCGCCTTCGACGAAAATCTGCGCCGCATAATTGAGATTGGCGCCGCCACTTTCGGCGAGGGTGATGACCGGCAGTTTGTTTTCCATGGCGATCTGTTGCAGGCGCAGGGTCTTGTGCAAACCGCTGGGGGAAATCGTGCCGCCCTTGATCGCGCTGTTGTTGGCCACCACCAGCGCCCGCACCCCGGACACGTAGCCGATCCCGGCGATCAGGCCGCCGCCGGCCTGGCTGCCGTCCTTGTCGTCATGGAGTTTGTAGCCGGCCAGGCTCGCCAGCTCGAGGAACGGTGCGCCGGGGTCCAGCAGCAGGTTCAGGCGCTGGCGTGGCAACAGTTGGCCGCGCTGGTCGAACTTGTCCTGGGCCTGGGCGGCTTTCGCCAGCACGGCCCGTTCGAGTTGGCGCAGTTGCTCGACACTGGCCAGCATCGCCGCGTGGTTGCGTGCGAAGTCAGCGCTGTGGGGATCCAGGTGCGATTCGATGACTGGCATGCAGACTCCTCGTGTTATTTGCCATGGCGACCGCCCTTAGCCGACCTGATCGGCGATGTGTTGCGGCACCGGTATCTGAATCTCCAGCAGTTGCTGGGCGAACGCCTTGCCCTGGGGATCGATGCGCAGGCTGGCGGCACCGCCGCCAGCGAGGGCGTTTTCCAACAGGAAATTCAAACTGTGGGTGCCCGGCAGGTACCAGCGTTCGACCCGGCCCAGCAGCGGGTCGAGCACGTGGCTCATCCAGTCGACCATCACCTCCGGGGTCAGCGCCTCGGCGATCCAGGGCAGGTATTCGGGTTCCCGGGCGATCACGCCAATGTTGCTGTGGTTGCCCTTGTCGCCGGAGCGCGCCACCGCCAGTTTGATCAGCGGCACGCTGGCGTCGGCCCGGCCCTGGGGCTTGGGCGGGGCCGGGGCGACCGGCAGATCGGTGGTGTGCAGCGGTTCGAAAGCGGGCAGGGGGCAAGGGTGGCGCTGGCCGTCGAGTTCGATGGCGAGCCGGCAGGTGGTTTTATCGATCAGGAACGAGAACAGGCGAATCAACGGCGACACCGTCGGCCGGCCACCGACCAGGCCGGTCAGTCCCGGCGCCATGCCAGTGGCGGCCTGGGCGATTTCCCTGGAAAACAGCAGCAGCGGCTGTTTATCCGGGTGCCGTACCGCCAGCTTGATCACCACCTCACGGCTGTCCCGGCGCCGGCCGTGCTGGCCATAGGTGGCTTCGCTGCCCAGCAGTTCGACGTTCACCTCGCTGTAGGGCGCCCAGCCACGTTGGCCCAACAGCTGCGAGGTCTTGGCGACGATCGCCTGGCTGACCCGTTCAGCCTTGGCCACCGCATCGATGCCGGCGATCAGGCAGGTGGCGGTGCAGCGCCAGCCGTCCAGCCAGGTGGCGCAGACCTTGTACCGGTCGCCGGGCGGCAGGCCCCTGGCCCCGTGGACGCGCACGGCATGCTTGCCCTGCGGGATCAACCTGACCTGGCTG
The DNA here is from genome assembly GCF_900111955.1 of Pseudomonas sp. NFIX10. Taxonomy (NCBI): domain Bacteria; kingdom Pseudomonadati; phylum Pseudomonadota; class Gammaproteobacteria; order Pseudomonadales; family Pseudomonadaceae; genus Pseudomonas; species Pseudomonas sp. NFIX10. The sequence continues at coordinate 188,781 of NZ_FOKH01000001.1, forward strand.
AAATCACAGATCACGTCGGGCAGCAGGTAACCTTGCGGGTCGCCGATTTCGTAAAGCAACTGCTCGCCGACCGTCAGCGGCGTGACCAGCCCGCCGCTGCCTTCGGTCTTGGTGACAATGAACTGGCCATCGGCGCTGACGTCGACGATGGGAAAGCCGATGTGCTCGTAATCCGGCACTGCCTGCCAGTCGGTAAAATTACCGCCTGTGCACTGGGCACCGCACTCGATGAGATGCCCGGCGAGCGCGGCCTGGGCCAACTTGTCGTAATCGTCCCAGGCCCAGCCGAACTCATGCACCAGGGCGGCGCTGACCACGGCACTGTCCACCACGCGGCCGGTGATCACCACATCGGCGCCCAGGCGCAGCGCCTCGACGATGCCGGGGGCGCCAAGGTAGGCGTTGATGGACACACACGCGGGAGGCAGGGGTTCGCCGCTGAACATCTCGCCGATGCCTTGGGCGGCGAGCCGTTCGTGTTGCGGTTGCAGGTCATCCCCCAGCAGCACGGCAATCTTCAACGCTACGCCGGCCTGGTCGCAGGCTGCTTGCAAAGCCCTTGCACAGGCCTGGGGATTGACCCCGCCGGCGTTGCTGATGACGCGGATCCCATCGTCGTGCAAACGCTGAAGCAGCGGCGTGAGGACCTCGATGAAGTCCGTGGCATAGCCGCTCGAAGCGTCTTTCAGGCGCGCCCCGGCCATGATCGACATCGTGACTTCGGCCAGATAGTCGAACACCAGGTAATCCAGCGCACCGCCCTCGACCAGCTGCGCCGCCGCCGTGCAGGTATCGCCCCAAAAGGCGCTGGCGCAACCGATTCGGATCGTTTTGGGCATGGCGTTCCCTCCGGCAAAGGCGATTCGAGACTACCAAGCAAGCGCTTGGTTTGTAAGCGACCGCCGGTTCTTCTGGCCGAGCGCTTGCTTGGCTGCTTCGCTCGGCTTAAATTGCCCGCGCCACCGATGGTTTGCTGTGCTGTGGCGGCGCGTTGATTGATCGACTGTAGGAGAGAATGGGTGGATGAGCAAAAAGCCCTGGGCGTGATGCGCGAGCTGGTCGACAACGGGCAACTGACCGACCCGGACAGTGCGCGCGGCAAACTGCTCCAGACCGCCGCCCACCTGTTTCGCAACAAGGGCTTCGAGCGCACCACGGTACGCGACCTGGCCAGTGCCGTGGGCATCCAGTCGGGCAGCATCTTTCACCATTTCAAGAGCAAGGACGACATCCTGCGGGCGGTAATGGAAGAAACCATCCGCTACAACACCGCGTTGATGCGCGCGGCCCTGACCGAGGCCGACAGCGTGCGCGAGCGGGTGCTGGCGCTGATTCGCTGTGAATTGCAGTCGATCATGGGCGGCACTGGCGAGGCCATGGCGGTGCTGGTCTATGAATGGCGTTCGCTCTCGCCGGACGGACAGCGGCACGTGCTGGCCCTGCGTGATACGTATGAAGACTTGTGGCTCGAGGTCCTGGGCCAGGCCAAGGAGGCCGGGTATATTCGCGGGGACGTGCCCATTACTCGGCGGTTCCTCACGGGGGCGTTGTCCTGGACCACCACCTGGTTTCGCGCCGAAGGCAGCCTGAGCCTCGATGAACTGGCCGAGCAGGCCCTGATCCTGGTGCTTGAAGAAAAACAATAATCGAACGGCGCTTTAAATGGCCGCCTGGCTGGCTAAGCGGCTGAAACCGCCTAGCTTGATTGTAGTGATGGGGACTTTTGGGGAGTGGGTTATCTTGACGTTTTCGCCGATGGGGATGACCTCCCGTGTGCTGCTGGCCACTCTGGCCGTTTTCCTGGCGTTGCCGATCGAGGCGGCGCAACTGGTGCGGATCGGCGCGGCACATTTTCCACCCTATACCGTTCGTCCCGAGAACGGTGCCGACACCGGCCTGCTGCCGCAGATGGTGGAGGCCTTGAACCAGTCGCAAAACGACTATCAGTTTGTCCTGGTGCCGACGTCGATCCCGCGCCGGTTCAATGATTTCAAGCAGGGCCGGGTCGACATGGCGATTTTCGAGAACCCCGAATGGGGTTGGCAGGATGTGCCGCACACGTCGGTGGACATGGGCCTGGAAGATGCCGAAGTCTTCGTCGCCCAGCGCCAGCCGGAGCGCCAGCAAAGTTATTTCGCCGACCTCAGGGGCAAGCGCCTGGCGCTGTTCAGCGGTTATCACTACGCCTTTGCCGAATTCAACGCCGACCCCAAGTTTCTCGCCGGTCAATACAACGCCACGCTGACGTATTCCCATGACAGCAATCTGCTGATGGTCTTGCGCGGGCGGGCGGATATCGCCCTGGTGACCCGTTCGTACCTCAACGATTACGTGCTGCGCAATCCTGAAGTCGGCCCGCAATTGCTGGTGTCTGAACGCATCGATCAGGTTTACCACCATTACGCGCTGATCCGGCCACAGGCGCCCATTTCCAGTGAAGCGTTCGCACAGTTGCTGCAAACCCTGCAGGATAATGGTCAGATGCTGAAGATTTTCCAGCCCTACCAGATCCAATTGGGCTCCACGCATTCCCATTGACGGCGACACTAAATTTCCCGTCCCGGCTCACGTCACAGGTTGACTACCGACGAATACGCGAGCCGCTCCCATGTCCAACCTCAACCACCCGACGACGCTGCCCTTGCCCGGTGGCCGTCGCCTCGGCGCCGATGAAACCGAACGCCACCTGAGCCTGATGCTCGAAGGCGCGCCGCTGATCCGGCTGCGCCTTGTGCGCGGTCCCGAGTTGCATGTGCATTTGCAGGAAATCAACGACCGCCCGGTGGGTCCGGCGCTGTGGGCGGCCTGCTATTGGCTGTTTGCCCGGGATCCCGAGTGTCAGCACCTGACCTGGCACCTCGGCGAGCGCCCCGGCGAAGCCTTGCTCAGCGGTTTATTGACGGTCACGGAGCGTGCCGGTGAATACCGCTGCGAGCGCACGATGTTCTGGCAATTGCCGCAGCCCTGGCTGGGGGAGTCGTTCAGCGGCAGTTATCCGCAACAGATGGTCATCACCGATGGCCGCCGCCATCCACGCCGGCCCATGAAGCCGCGTGGCGAGGTGTATCGACGTTTCGATGCGCGGCTGGGGGCCTGGGTCTCCTTGCGCACCCTGGAAATCGAGCAGGACCTGGAGCGTTTCAACCGCTGGCAGAACAGCCCGCGAGTGGCGAGCTTCTGGCAGGAGGAGGGCAGCCTGGAACAGCATCGCGAGTACCTGGGCAAGCTGCAGGCCGATCCCCGGGTCTTGACCCTGATCGGTTGCTTCGATGACCAGCCGTTCGCTTACTTCGAAGCCTATTGGGCCAAGGAGGATCGGATCGCGCCGTTCTATGAGGCCGACCACTATGATCGCGGTATCCACATGCTGGTGGGCGAAGAACAGCACCGCGGGCCGCACAAGGTGGCAAGCTGGTTGTCGGCGCTGGTGCATTACCTGTTCCTGGACGATCCGCGCACCCAGCGCGTGGTCGCCGAGCCCAGGGCCGACAATGCGCGGATGATCGGGCACCTGCACAACCAGTGCTTCCATTGTGAAAAGGAATTCGATTTCCCCCACAAGCGCGCGGCGCTGATGATCCTGGGGCGTGAGCGGTTTTTTGATCGGTGTGGGTTGATGTAAGGCCTTATGGCCTTATCGCGAGCAAGCTCGCTCCCACAGTTTTGTGGTCATTGAAGATCCACTGTGGGAGCGAGCTTGCTCGCGATGAGGCCGGCAAAACCACCACAAGTCACCGCCGGGCGAAAGTATCCCCCCGAACCCCCGACACCTTGCGGCAATGCACCAGTGCGTCGCGGATCATGAAGTTCACAAGGGTCGGCGAGACCCCCAGTTCCTTGGCGATGTCCTTCTGTGGCACGCCGTGCAGGCGGTACATCTCGAAGGCATAGCGGGTGCGGCTGGGCAGTTCGGTCAGCGCGTCGGCGATGTGCTCCAGCGTGGAGAAGTTGATATGGGAGGTTTCTGGCGAAGCACCCTGGATCACCACGTTCAACCCTTCCTCCTCCGGCCCCGAGTATCTCTGTTCCAGCGCCTGCTTGCGGTAGTGGTCGATCGCCAGGTTGCGCACGATCTGGAACAGATAACTGAGTTGCGCCTTGAACGAGGAGGTGATCTGTGGGGCCGATTGCAGCCGGAAAAAAGCGTCCTGCACCACATCTTCCGCGCGGGACCGGCAACCGGTAATACGCGCCGCGATCTTGACCAGGATCAGTCGGTTATCGACGAACGCCTGGAGTAACGGTGAGTCGCACCTGCTTGTGGATACTTGTTCCGTCATGGAATTCACCTTGCTGCAAAAAGTTAGCGGGACGTCCGGATGCCGGACCCGTCCTACACATCGAGCGCCAAATTAGGCTTAATGATAATGATTGTCAATTGAGAAGAAGAATTATTGATGTGACAAAGTCCAGCCTCGGCGCCGCGACCCATTGCCGCGGTGCCTGGCAGCTGGCAGCTGGCTGCTTGGCTGCATGCCTCGGTGAGTCGGCTGCCCGACTAATTATTTGCCGCGGCTATCCGTTCCATGGGGGACAACTTGCAAGCCGAATTCAGGCAGGAAACCCCCATGACCGACGCGTTCGAACTCCCCAGCACCCTGGCTCATGCCCTCCAGCGCCGCGCCGCGTTGACGCCGGACCGGGTGGCCCTGCGCTTCCTTGCCGACACCCCTGGGCAGGGTGTGGTGTTGAGTTATCGCGACCTTGACCTGCGCGCCCGGACCATCGCCGGCGCCTTGCAGGCCGAAGCGGCGCTGGGCGATCGCGCCGTGCTGTTGTTTCCCAGTGGCCCGGATTACGTCGCGGCGTTCTTTGGCTGCCTCTACGCCGGGGTGATCGCGGTGCCGGCCTATCCGCCGGAGTCCGCCCGTCGTCACCATCAGGAGCGCCTGCTGTCGATCATCGCCGACGCCGAACCGCGCCTGCTGCTCACCAGCAGCGATCTGCGCGATCCGTTGCAAGCCATCGAGTCGGCGCCGCCGGTGTTGTGCGTCGATACCCTCGACCCGGCCCACGCCGGGCAATGGCGGATGCCGACGCTGCAGGACGATGACATTGCCTTTCTGCAATACACCTCCGGTTCCACCGCGCTGCCCAAGGGTGTGCAGGTCAGCCACGGCAACCTGGTGGCCAACGAACTGCTGATCCGCCATGGCTTCGGCATCGACCTGAACCCCGACGACGTCATCGTCAGTTGGCTACCGCTGTACCACGACATGGGCCTGATCGGCGGTCTGTTGCAGCCGGTGTTCAGCGGCGTCCCTTGCGTATTGATGTCCCCGGCTTATTTCCTGGCCCGACCCCTGCGTTGGCTCGAAGCGATCAGCGAGTACGGTGGCACCATCAGCGGCGGCCCGGATTTCGCCTATCGGTTATGCAGCGAACGGGTCAGTGATTCGGCCCTGAACCGTCTCGACCTGAGCGGCTGGCGCGTGGCCTATTCCGGCTCCGAGCCGATCCGCCTCGACACCCTGGAGCGTTTTGCCGAGAAATTCGCTCCGTGCGGCTTCACGCCGGACAATTTCATGGCCTCCTATGGCCTGGCCGAAGCGACCTTGTTCGTCGCCGGCACGCCGCGCCGCCACGGCATTCCTTCGTTGCGAGTGGATGACGCGGCGTTGGCGCAGAACCGTGCCGAGCCGGGGCAGGGCAGCGCGGTGATGAGTTGCGGTGTCAGCCAGCCCGGGCACGCGGTGCTGATCGTCGAGCCCGCCACGTTGCAGCCGTTGGTCGACAATCAGGTCGGTGAAGTCTGGGCCGCCGGGCCGAGCATCGCCCTGGGTTACTGGCGCAACCCTGAAGCCAGCGCCAAAACCTTTGTCCAGCACGACGGCCGGACCTGGCTGCGCACTGGCGACTTGGGTTTCCGGCGCGGCGGCGAACTGTTCATCACCGGTCGCCTGAAAGACCTGCTGATCGTGCGTGGGCACAATCTCTATCCCCAGGACATCGAGCAAACCATCGAGCGCGAAGTGGAGGTGGTGCGCAAGGGCCGGGTGGCGGCGTTCGCGGTCAACGACAACGGCGAGGAGGGCATCGGCATCGCCGCGGAAATCAGCCGCAGCGTGCAGAAAATCCTGCCACCCGAAGCCTTGATCACCGCCATTCGCCAGGCCGTGGCCGAGGCCTGCCAGCAAGCCCCGAGCGTGGTGGTGCTGCTCAATCCCGGCGCGTTGCCCAAGACCTCCAGCGGCAAGCTGCAGCGCTCGGCCTGCCGCATCCGGTTGGCCGACGGCAGTTTGGACAGTTACGCACAGTTCCCGTCAGCCGAAGCCGACGTGGCTGACGAACCCGCCCCGGCCTCCGAGTTGCAGGCCCTCATCGGTCAGGTCTGGCGGGAGCAATTGCAGGTCGAGCAGGTCCGGGCCGACGATCATTTCTTCCTGCTGGGCGGCAACTCCATCGCCGCCACCCAGGTGATCGCACGCCTGAGCGAAACCCTCGGGCTGGCGCTCAACCTGCGCCTGCTGTTCGAAGCGCCGACCCTGGCGGCGTTCGCGGTAGCGGTGGCAAACCAGCAGCAGGACGGCGGCCAGGCCCAGGGCGCGATCAGCCCATTGCCGCGCCATGCGCCATTGCCGCAATCCCTGGCGCAGAACCGTTTGTGGATCACCTGGCAGCTCGACCCGGCGAGCCGTGCCTACAATATTCCCGGTGCCTTGCACCTGCGTGGCGAGCTGGACGAAGACGCGCTGCGGGCCAGTTTCCAGCAACTGATCGAGCGTCACGAGGCCTTGCGCACGCGGTTCCTGGAGCGGGAGGGGGTGGCCTTGCAACAGGTCGATCCGGCCGGCGAATTCAAGCTGCAGGTGATCGATCTCAGTGACGAACCTGCCAACCGGCGCGAAGCCCGGGCGCGGCAGGTTCGAGAAGACGAAGCGGCCACGCTGTTCGATCTGGAGAAGGGGCCGCTGCTGCGGGTCACCCTGTTGCGCCTCGACGAGGATGACCATCAACTGCTGGTGACGCTGCACCACATCATCGCCGACGGCTGGTCGATGAATGTATTGATCGAAGAATTCTCCCGCGTGTACGCCGCCGCCTCCCAAGGCCAGGTTGCTGAACTGGCGCCATTGCCTTTGCAATACGCCGACTACGGCAGTTGGCAACGCCAGTGGCTCGCCCAGGGCGAGGCCGAGCGCCAACTGAGCTACTGGAAACAGCAACTGGGCGCTGAACATTCGGCCCTGGTACTGGGCACGGATCATCCACGCAGCGCTCAACGCCAGCGCAGCGCCGCGCGGCACAGCCTGCGCCTGGACAAGGACCTCGGCGAGGCCCTGCGCCACGTGGCCCAGGCCCATGACGCGACGCCGTTCATGCTGTTGCTGGCGGCTTTCCAGGCGCTGTTGCAGCGTTACACCGGGCAATCCGACATCCGCGTCGGAGTGCCCAACGCCAACCGTCCGCGCCTGGACACCCAGGGGCTGATCGGCTTCTTCATCAACACCCAGGTCCTGCGCGGGCAGGTCGATTCCCGTCAACCGTTCGCCGCGCTGTTGGCCCAGGCCCGGGAAGCCACGCTCGGGGCCCAGGCCCACCAGGACCTGCCGTTCGAACAACTGCTCGAAGCATTTCCCGAGGCACGCGAGCAAGGCCTGTTCCAAGTGATGTTCAACCATCAGCAGCGTGACCTGAGTGCCTTGCGGCGTTTGCCGGGGCTGCTGGCGGAGGAGTTGCCGTGGCACAGCCGCGAAGCCAAGTTCGACCTGCAATTGCACAGCGAAGAAGATCGCAACGGCCGGTTGACCCTGTCGTTCGACTACGCCGACGAGCTGTTCGAGGCGGCGACCATCGAGCGGCTGGCCGCGCATTACTGCAACCTGTTGCGGGCGGTCTGTGCCGATCCGCAGCAAGCCATCGGCGATGTGCCGTTATTGACCGCCGATGAACACAGCCAACAGCAGCAGTGGAGCGCGGCCCCGTGCGCGCCGGCCAGCCAATGGCTGCCGGAACTGTTGAACGAGCAGGCCCGCCGCACGCCGCAACGGATCGCCCTGCGCTGGGACGGTGATCAACTCGATTATGCCGAGCTGCACGCCCAGGCCAATCGCCTGGCCCATTACCTGCGGGACAAGGGCGTTGGCCCGGACGTGTGCGTGGCGATTGCCTGCGAGCGCTCGCCGCAGTTGCTCGTTGGTGTACTGGCCATCATCAAGGCCGGCGGTGCCTATGTGCCGCTGGATGCGGACTACCCGGCCGAACGCCTGGCCTACATGCTCGACGACAGCGGCGTCGACCTGCTGCTGACCCAGACCGCGTTGCTGGAGCGTTTGCCAGCCTGCGACGGCGTCAGTGTCATCGCCATGGACGCCCTGCACCTGGAACAATGGCCGAGCAACCCGCCGGGCCTGCACCTGCACGGCGATCACCTGGCCTACGTGATCTACACCTCTGGTTCCACCGGCCAGCCCAAAGGCGTCGGCAATACCCACGCGGCCCTGGCCGAGCGCCTGCAATGGATGCAAGCGACCTACGGGCTGGATGCCAACGATGTGCTGATGCAAAAGGCCCCCATCAGCTTCGACGTGTCGGTCTGGGAATGCTTCTGGCCGCTGATCACCGGCAGTCAACTGGTCCTGGCTGGACCCGGCGAGCACCGTGACCCGCACCGCATCGCCCAGTTGGTGCAGCAGTTTGGCGTCACCACGCTGCACTTCGTACCGCCGCTGCTCAGCCTGTTTGTCGAAGAGCCGCTGAGCGCCCGCTGCACCAGCCTGCGCCGGCTGTTCTGCGGTGGCGAAGCCTTGCCGGCCGAGTTGCGCAACCGGGTGTTGGCGCAACTGCCGTCGGCGCAATTGCACAACCGCTACGGCCCGACCGAAACCGCGATCAACGTCACCCATTGGCATTGCACCGACGCTGATGGCGAGCGTTCGCCCATCGGCCGTCCCCTGGGCAACGTGCTGTGCCGGGTGCTCGACAGTGACCTCAATCCCGTGCCGGCCGGTGTGCCGGGCGAGCTGTGCATTGGCGGCCTGGGCCTGGCCCGGGGTTACCTCGGGCGTCCGGGCCTGAGCGCCGAGCGTTTCGTCGCCGACCCGATGGGACCGGCCGGTGCGCGGTTGTACCGCACCGGCGACCGGGCACGTTGGGGCGTCGACGGCGTGATCGAATACCTAGGCCGCCTCGATCAGCAGGTCAAGCTGCGGGGCTTCCGGGTCGAGCCGCAGGAAATCGAAGCGCGCCTGTTGGCCCAGGACGGCATCGCCCAAGTGGCGGTGCTGGTGCGCGACACCTCGGCCGGCCCGCAGTTGATCGGTTATTACACCGCGCCGGAGGTCGCCCACGGCCAGGACGAATTGAACACCCGGCTCAAGGCCGCCCTGGCCGCCGAACTGCCGGACTACATGGTGCCCGCCCAACTGCTGCGCCTGGACGCCATGCCCTTGAGCCCGAGCGGCAAGCTCGATCGCCGTGCCTTGCCTGAACCGCAATGGCAGGTGCGCGAGCATGTCGAGCCGGTCAGCGCCCTCCAACAGCAAATCGCCGGCATCTGGCGCGAGGTGCTGGGACTGGCGCGCATCGGCCTGCGGGACGATTTTTTTGCCCTCGGCGGTCATTCGCTGCTGGCGACCCAGATCATTTCCCGCACGCGCCAGGCCTGTGACGTGGAACTGCCGTTACGGGCGCTGTTCGAGGCGAGTGAACTGGGTGCTTTCGCCGAACAAGTGCGCTTGATCCAGGCCAGCGGCCTGACCAACCGCCAGCCGCCCATCGAGAAGGTCGATCGCAGCCAACCGGTGCCGCTGTCGTATTCCCAGCAGCGCATGTGGTTCCTCTGGCAGATGGAACCGGACAGCCCGGCCTACAACGTCGGCGGCATGGCGCGGTTGCGCGGGGTGCTGGATGTCGGGCGCTTCGAGGCGGCGTTGCAGGCGTTGATCCTGCGCCACGAAACCCTGCGCACCACGTTCCCGAGCGTCGACGGCGTGGCCTGCCAACAGGTGCACGGCGAGACGGGCCTGCGCATGGATTGGAAGGACTTCTCGATGCTGGCCGCTGACATTCGTCAGCAGCGGGTGCAGCAACTGGCCGACAGCGAGGCCCACCAGCCCTTCGACCTGGAAACCGGACCGCTGCTGCGGGCCTGCCTGGTCAAGACCGCCGAGCATGAGCATTACTTTGTACTGACGCTGCACCACATCGTCACCGAAGGCTGGGCGATGGACATTTTTGCCCGTGAACTGAGCGCGCTGTACGAAGCTTTTGTCGATGACCGTGAGTCCCCGCTGGAGCCGTTGCCGGTGCAGTACCTGGACTACAGCGTCTGGCAGCGCCAGTGGCTGGAGTCCGGCGAGCGTCAACGGCAGTTGGACTACTGGACCGCGCAACTGGGCCGCGAGCATCCGCTGCTGGAGCTGCCCGGCGACCGCCCGCGTCCGTCGGTGCAAAGCCATCGCGGTGAACTGTTCCGTTTCGATCTCAGCGATGAGCTGGCCGCGCGGGTCCGCGCCTTCAATGCACAACAGGGCCTCACCCTGTTCATGACCATGACCGCCGCCTTGGCCGTGCTGCTCTACCGCTACAGCGGCCAGACCGATCTGCGCATCGGCGCGCCGGTGGCCAACCGCATTCGCCCGGAAAGCGAAGGGCTGATCGGTGCATTCCTCAACACCCAAGTGCTGCGTTGCCAGCTCGACGGGCAGATGTCGGTGGGGGAATTGTTCGAACAGGTGCGCCACACCGTCATCGAAGGCCAGTCCCATCAGGACCTGCCGTTCGATCATCTGGTGGAAGCCCTGCAACCGCCGCGCAGTGCGGCCTACAACCCACTGTTCCAAGTGATGTGCAACGTGCAGCGCTGGGAATTCCAGCAGAGCCGCACCCTGGCCGGCATGACCGTCGAATACCTGGTCAACGACGCCCGGGCCACCAAGTTCGACCTCAACCTGGAAGTCACCGACCTGGATCAGCGCCTGGGTTGCTGCCTGACTTACAGCACCGACCTGTTCGACGAACCGCGCATCGCGCGCATGGCCGGGCACTGGCGTAACCTCCTGCAAGCGCTGCTGGACGACCCGGCCCGACGCCTGAGCGAACTGCCGTTGCTCGATGCCGGCGAGCAGCAACAACTGCTCGACAGCCTGGGCGTCGAGCCCGGTGAGCATCGCCTGGACCAATGCATTCATCCACTGTTCGACGAACAGGCTCGGGCGCGTCCCGACGCGCCGGCGCTGACGTTCGCTGGGCAGACCCTGACGTATGCGCAACTGGACAGCCGCGCCAATCGCCTGGCCTGGCGCCTGCGCGAGGCAGGCGTCGGGCCGCAGGTGCGGGTCGGCCTGGCCCTGGAGCGCTCGCTGGAAATGGTTATTGGCCTGCTGGCGATTCTCAAGGCCGGCGGTGCCTACGTGCCGCTGGATCCGGAATACCCGCTGGATCGCCTGCACTACATGATCGAAGACAGTGGCATCAGCCTGCTGCTCAGCGACCAGGCGATGCTCCGGGCTCTCGGTGCATTGCCCGACGGCGTGGGCTGCTGGTGCCTGGAAGACGATTCGCCGGCCTTGGCGCAGTACCCGGATCACTCGCTGCCGTTGATCAACCTGCCGCAACACCAGGCCTACCTGATCTACACCTCCGGTTCCACCGGCAAGCCCAAGGGCGTGGTGGTGTCCCACGGTGAAATCGCCATGCATTGCCAGGCGGTGATCCAGCGCTTTGGCATGCGCCCGGATGACTGCGAGCTGCATTTCTATTCCATCAACTTCGATGCGGCCACCGAACGCCTCTTGGTGCCGCTGCTCAGTGGTGCCCACGTGGTGTTGCGGGCCCAGGGCCAGTGGGACGCCGAGGAAATCTGCGGGCTGATTCGCCAGCATCGCATCAACATCCTGGGGTTCACCCCCAGCTACGGCAGCCAGTTGGCGCAATGGTTGGCCACACAGGGCCAGACCTTGCCGGTGCGCATGTGCATCACCGGCGGCGAAGCCCTGACGGGCGAGCATTTGCACCGCATTCGCGCGGCATTCAGCCCGAGCCTGTTCTTCAATGCCTATGGCCCGACCGAAACCGTGGTCATGCCCCTGGCGAGCCTGGCCCCCGAGCAATTGGAGGAGGGTGCGGCCAGTGTGCCGATTGGCAGCGTGATCGGGGCCCGGGTGGCCTACATCCTCGACGCCGACCTGGCGTTGGTGCCGCCAGGTGCCACGGGCGAGTTGTATGTGGGCGGCGCCGGTCTGGCCCAGGGGTATCACCAGCGTCCGGGGATGACCGCCGAGCGTTTTGTCGCCGACCCGTTCGCCACCGAGGGCGGACGCCTCTATCGCACCGGCGACCTGGTGCGCCAGCGCCCCGACGGGCTGGTGGAGTACCTGGGACGGATCGACCATCAGGTGAAGATCCGTGGTTTCCGCATCGAACTGGGGGAAATCGAAACCCGCCTGCTGGAACATGAGGCGGTGCGCGAGGCCGTGGTCCTGGCCCTCGACACGCCCGGCGGCAAGCAGCTGGCCGGCTACCTGGTGAGCGACATCGCCAGCCAGGACGACGAGCGACAAGCGGCCCTGCGCGACGCCTTGAAAAACCACCTCAAGGCCCAATTGCCGGACTACATGGTGCCCACGCACCTGATCCTGCTGGCGAGCATGCCGCTGACCGCTAACGGCAAGCTCGACCGCCGCGCCTTGCCGCTGCCCGATCCTGAGCTCAATCGCCAACACTACGTGGCGCCGAGCAATGCCTTGGAACAGACCTTGGCGGCGATCTGGTGCGACGTGCTGAACGTGGCGCAGGTGGGCCTCAACGATAATTTCTTCGAGCTGGGCGGTGATTCGATCCTGTCCATCCAGGTGGTCAGCCGTGCCCGACAGCAGGGCATTCATTTCACGCCCCGGGACTTGTTCCAGCATCAGACCGTACAGACCCTGGCCGCGGTCGCCACGCGCAGCCAGCAAGTGCATGCCGAGCAGGGCCTGTTGCAGGGCGAGTCCGGGTTGACGCCGATCCAGCACTGGTTTTTCGACCGCCCGATCCCCAACCGGCATCACTGGAACCAGGCGTTGCTGCTGGAACCGACCACGGCCCTGGATCCGCAACGGCTGGAGCAGGCGCTGCGCAGCGTCTTCCAGCACCACGATGCCTTGCGCCTGGGCTTCGACGAAAGCGCCGGACATTGGCGCGCCGAGCACCAATCGCTGGCTGACGCTGTGCTGCTGCAGCAGGTCTGCGTGGACACTGCCCAGGCGTGCGAAGCGTTGTTTGCCGAGGCGCAGAGCCGTTTCAATCTGGCCACCGGGCCGTTGCTGCGTGCCGTGCTGGCGCAGTGGCCGGATGGCCGGCAACGGTTGTTGATCGTCATTCATCACCTGGTGGTGGACGGTGTGTCGTGGCGGGTGCTGATGGACGATTTGCAAACCGTCTACCGCCAGCTCGTCGCCGGGCAGGCGGCGCAACTGCCGGCCAAGACCAGCCCGTTGCGCGACTGGACCGCGCGTTTGCAGGCCTACGCCGGCAGCGAGTCCCTGCGCGAGGAGCTGGGTTGGTGGCAAGCGCAATTGAGCGGTGCGCCAGTGCAACTGCCGTGCGCGAATCCTGACGGCGGGCTGCAGGAGCGTCACGGGCAAACCGTCAGCGTGCGCCTGGACGCCGAGCGTACCCGGCAACTGCTGCAACAGGCGCCAAGCGCCTACCGCACCCAGGTCAATGACCTGCTGCTCACGGCGTTGGCGCGGGTGCTGTGCCGTTGGAGCGGCCACGATTCGGCCTTGGTCCAGCTCGAAGGCCACGGCCGCGAAGCGATGTTCGACGACCTCGACCTGACCCGCACCGTCGGCTGGTTCACCAGCGTCTATCCCGTGCGCCTGAGTCCGACGGTCGAAGACTTCAGCGTCTCGATCAAGGCCATCAAGGAGCAACTGCGCGCGGTGCCCCACAAGGGCCTCGGTTATGGCGTGCTGCGTTACCTGGCGGATGCGCCGACACGCGAGGCGATGGCCGGCCTGCCGCACGCGGCGATCACCTTCAACTACCTGGGTCAGCTCGACCAGACCCTGGGCCAGGAGGCGCTGTTCCAGCCGCTGGATGCGCCCCTGGGGGCCATCCACGATCCCGATGCGCCGTTACCCAACGCGTTGAGCGTCGATAGCCAGGTCAGCGGCGGCGAACTGGTGCTGCGCTGGACCTTCAGTGCCCAGCGCCATGAGCGCCAGGCCATCGCCGCCCTGGCCGAGGCTTACCTCGATGAGTTGCAACGCCTCATCGAACACTGCCTGACGGACGAGGCGGGCGGGCTGACGCCATCGGACTTCCCCCTGGCGAAGCTGACCCAGGGCCAGCTCGACAGACTGCCCGTGCCGGCCACACAGATCGAAGACGTCTACCCGTTGACGCCCATGCAGGAAGGCATGCTATTGCATACCCTGCTGGAGCCGGGTACCGGCCTGTACTACATGCAGGATCGCTACCGCATCAACAGCGAACTGGACCCGCAGCGTTTTGCCCAGGCCTGGCAGGCGGTCATCGCCCGTCACGAAGCCTTGCGCGCATCGTTCTGCTGGAACGTCGGCGAAGACATGCTGCAAATCATCCACAAGCCAGGCCGCACGCCGGTGGATTACCTCGACTGGTCCGAGGTGCCTGAAGACGCCCAGGAAGCCAAGCTCCAGGCCCTGCTCAAGGATGAACGCGAGGCCGGTTTCGACCTGTTGAACCAGGCACCATTCCACCTTCGGCTGATTCGGGTCGGCGCGGCGCGCTACTGGTTCATGATGAGTAACCACCACATCCTCATCGATGCCTGGTGCCGCTCGCTGCTGATGGACGACTTCTTCGAGATCTACACCGCCCTGGGTGAGCAGCGCGAGCCGCAGTTGGCCGTGCCGCCGCGCTATCGCGACTACATCGGCTGGCTGCAACACCAAAGCCTGGATGAAGCCCGGCAGTGGTGGAAGCGCAACCTGCAAGGCTTCGAGCGGACCACGCCGATCCCTGGCGACCGGCCGTTCCTGCGCGAGCACGCCGGTGACAGCGGCGGCATGATCGTCGGCGACTGCTACACCCGTCTTGATGCCCGGGATGGCGCACGGCTGCGGGAATTGGCCCAGGCCCATCAACTGACGGTCAACACCTTCGCCCAGGCGGCGTGGGCCCTGGTCCTGCGCCGGGTCAGCGGCGACCGCGACGTGCTGTTCGGCGTCACCGTGGCCGGGCGCCCGGTGGAACTGCCGCAGATGCAACGCACCGTCGGGCTGTTCATCAACAGTATCGCTTTGCGCGTGCAGATGCCCGAGGACCATCAGCGCTGCAGCGTGCGCCAGTGGCTCAGCGATTTGCTAGACAGCAACATGCAACTGCGCGAGTACGAATACTTGCCGTTGGTGAGCATCCAGGAGGTCAGCGAACTGCCCAAGGGCCAACCGCTGTTCGACAGCCTGTTCGTGTTCGAGAACGCGCCGGTGGAAGTCTCGGTGCTGGACCGTGCCCAAAGCCTCAATGCCACCTCCGACTCGGGCCGCACCCACACCAACTTCCCGCTGACGGCGGTCTGCTACCCGGGGGATGACCTGGGGTTGCACCTTTCCTACGACCAGCGCTACTTCGATGAAGCCACCGTCCAGGGCTTGCTGAGTGAGTTCAAGCGGCTGCTGCTGGCGCTGATGGAGGGCTTGCACGGTGACATGAGCGAGTTGCCGTTGATCGGTGCCCAGGAGCAGGACTTCCTGATCGAAGGCTGCAACCAGAGCGAGCATGCCTATCCGCTGGAGCAGAGCTACGTCGAGCTGTTCGAGGCACGGGTCGCGGCCCATCCGCAACGTCTTGCGGTCAGTTGCCTGGACACGACCTACAGCTACGCCGAGTTGAATGCGCGCAGCAACCGCCTCGGCCACGCGCTGATCGCGGCCGGGGTCGGTCTGGATCAGCCGGTGGCGTTGCTGGCTGAACGGGATGCGCAACTGCTGGGCATGATCATCGGCAGCTTCAAGGCCGGTGCCGGCTACTTGCCGCTGGATCCCGGCCTGCCGAGCCAGCGCCTGAGCCGCATCATCGAATTGAGCCGCACGCCTTTGCTGGTCTGTACCCAGGCCTGCCAAGCCCAGGCCCAGGCGTTGCTGGACGAGTTCGCCTGTTCCGGACGGCCGAAGTTGCTGGTATGGGAAACCGTCCAGGCCGGCGACTTTTCGTCGCAAGACCCGGGCGTCTACAGCGGGCCGGACAATCTCGCCTACGTGATCTACACCTCCGGCTCCACCGGCCTGCCCAAAGGCGTGATGGTGGAACAGCGGGGCATGCTCAACAACCAACTGAGCAAAGTGCCGTACCTGGCGCTGAGCGAGGCGGATGTCATCGCCCAGACGGCGTCCCAAAGCTTCGACATTTCGGTCTGGCAGTTCCTGGCCGCGCCGTTGTTCGGCGCCCGGGTCGACATCGTGCCCAACGCCATCGCCCACGACTCGCAAGGGCTGCTGGAGCATGTGCAGCAGCAGGGCATCACCGTGCTGGAAAGCGTGCCGTCGCTGATCCAGGGCATGCTCGCCCAAGAGCGCATCGGCCTGGACGGCCTGCGCTGGATGCTGCCCACCGGCGAAGCGATGCCGCCGGAGCTGGCCCATCAATGGTTGCTGCGCTATCCGGACATTGGCCTGGTGAATGCCTACGGGCCGGCGGAATGCTCCGATGACGTGGCGCTCTTCCGGGTCGACATGGCTTCTACCCGTGGCACTTACTTGCCGATTGGCACGCCCACCGACAACAACCGTTTGTACCTGCTCGACGGTGCGCTGGACCTGGTGCCGCTGGGGGCGGTGGGTGAGTTGTGCGTGGCGGGTACTGGAGTCGGGCGCGGGTATGTCAGCGATCCGTTGCGCACCGCCCCGGTCTTTGTGCCGAACCCGTTCGGGGCACCGGGAGAGCGGCTGTACCGCACCGGCGACCTGGCGCGGCGGCGCAGCGACGGGGTGTTGGAGTACGTCGGGCGCATCGACCATCAGGTGAAGATTCGCGGCTACCGCATCGAACTGGGTGAAATCGAAGCGCGCTTGCATGAACAGCCGGAAGTGCGCGATGGGGCGGTGGGCGTGCAGGAGGGCGCCAATGGCAAGCATCTGGTGGGCTACCTGGTGGCCACCGACTCGGCACTCAAACCCGCCGAACGCCTGGAGCGCATCAAGCAGCGCCTGCGGGCCGAACTGCCGGAATACATGGTACCGCTGCACTGGCTGTGGCTCGATCGCCTGCCCCTCAACGCCAATGGCAAGCTCGACCGCAAGGCCTTGCCGGCCTTGGAGATTGGCCAGTTGCAAAGCCAGGATTATCAGGCACCCGGTAATGAGCTGGAGCAGACCCTGGCGGACATCTGGGCCCAGGTGCTGAAAGTCGAGCGGGTGGGGGTACGGGACAACTTCTTCGAGTTGGGCGGTCATTCCTTGCTGGCGACGCAAATCGCCTCACGGGTGCAAAAGGCCCTGCAACGCAACGTGCCGCTGCGGGCGATGTTCGAGTGCAGCACGGTGCAGGAATTGGCCGACTACATCGAAGGGTTGGCGGCTAGCGAGATCACCGAGGAGAAGGTGGATCGGTTGAATGATTTGATGGCGGAGTTGGAAGGTATGTAGTTTTGCGGCGTCTAACAAGACCATCGCGAGCAAGCTCGCTCCCACAGTGGATTTGTGTACCACGCAAATTTTCTGTGGGAGCGAGCTTGCTCGCGATGGCGGCTGCACAACCAGCGCAAGCCCAAGGTTGACGCCTCGCGCTTCGCGGCTCAGTCTTCCCAAGCTTTTTTCCAGACTCTAACAAGGAGGTCACCCATGCCCTTTGCAACGATCGACGGACAACCGCTTCACTACCTGGACCAGGGCCAGGGCCCGGTGGTGGTGTTGGGCGGCAGCTACCTGTGGGACCACGCCATGTGGGCGCCGCAGATAGAGGTGTTGTCCAGGCATTACCGGGTCATCGCTCCGGACCTTTGGGGCCATGGCCAGTCCGGGCAGATGCCGGAAGGCATGAGTTCGCTGAACGATCTGGCCCGCCAGATGATGGAGCTGCTGGATTATTTGAGCATCGACTGCTTCCACCTGGTGGGGCTTTCGGTGGGCGGGATGTGGGGGACGCGGCTGGCGCTGGCGGCGCCCACGCGGATCCAGTCGCTGGTGCTGATGGATACTTACGTGGGCGTCGAGCCGGAGCAGACCCGCCAGTACTATTTCTCGCTGTTCGACAAGATCGAAGCCAGCGGCAGCATTCCCGAGCCGTTGCTGGACATCGTCGTGCCGATCTTCTTCCGGCCGGGTATCGACCCGCAGTCGGCGCTGTACCAGCAGTTTCGCGCCACATTGGCCGCGCTGCCGACCGATCGCCTGCGCGCCAGCATCGTACCGCTGGGGCGGATCATTTTCGGTCGGGACGACATGCGGGGGCGTTTGCATGAGCTCAACGCCCAGCGCACCCTGGTGATGTGCGGCGACCAGGACAAACCAAGGCCACCGTCCGAGGCACTGGAAATGGCCGAACTGATTGGCTGCCTGCATGTGCTGGTCCCGGACGCGGGGCACATTTCCAATCTTGAGAATCCGCAGTTCGTGACCGAGGCGTTGCTGAAGGCCTTGCGCGGCTGATCCACCGCATCGCGAGCAGGCTCGCTCCCACAGGTGGCTGCAGTGGTTGTCGGTCACTTCGGCCCGAGAATCTTCACCAGCTTGTCCGGTGACGGCGCGCCTTGCTGCTGTTGCAGGTCGCCTTTTTCATCCAGATAGAAAATCGCCGGGGTGGCGGACAGTTCCAGTTCGTCCATCAACTGCTGGTTGGCGTCCAGTTTGGCCTGGATGGCGGGTGGTATGTCCTTGAGCGGCTTGAGCGGGCTGCCCTTGCCGGCCTTTTCATGCTCGGCCAGGGCTTTTTCCGGGTCCTTGGCGGCCAGCAAGGCGGCGGATTTACCCGGGCTGTCTTCGCGGATGATGCCCACCATGATGTGGCGCAACTGCACCTTGCCGGCCTTGACCCAAGGCCGGGCCTGTTCCCAGAACATGTTGCAGTACGGGCAGTTCGGGTCGCTGAACAGGTACACCGTGCGCGGCGCGTCCTTGTTGCCGTCGGCGATCCAGTTGCTCGCTTCCATCTTCGTCCAGATGGCCTTGGCCATCGGTGCATAGACCAGTTTTTGCAGCGGCTCGGCGCTCAGGTCCTTGCCCTCGGCGTCGTACAGGTTGCCCAGCAGAACGTGCTGCCCATCCGGGGTCAGGTACAGCGCCATGCCGCGGTTCTGGTATTGCGCCGCGTAACCGCGCAACCCGTCCGGGGCCTCGAAAGTGCCGACGATTTTCGCGCCCTTGGCTTCGATCTTCTTGATGGCCGCAGGCAACTCTTCGGCCTGGAGCAGCGGAGCCTGCGACAGTGCGGCGGCGACGGCCAGGGTCAGCAGGTGGCGGAGGCGGGGCATGGCGGTTTCCTTGTGGCGGAGTGGGGCGTCGTGGACGAATCCGGCGTTTCGAAGTTTTCCAGGGCGCGGGCCAGGCTCGCTTCCGACAATTCGCCCAGGTGGCTACCCAGCAGGCGGCCGTCGGCACTGTAGAACAGGGTGGTCGGCAGGGCCATGGAACCCACGGCCTGGCCGAGGCGGCCACTGCCATCGAATAACACGTTGGTCAGGCTCAAGCCCTGGGTGGCCAGGTAGGTGCTGACGCTTTGCATGCTTTCGGCCTGGTTGACGAACAGGAAGGTCAGGTCCGGACGCTGTTGCTGGGCTTCTTCGAGCACCGGCATTTCACGTCGGCAGGGTGGGCACCAGGTGGCCCAGAGGTTGATCACCAGCGGGCCGCCCTGGTAGTCGGTGAGCTTCACGGTCTGGCCGTCGGCGGTGCGCAGGGTGATGTCTGGCAGCCGAGTGCCTTGTTCATAAATCGTCAACGACAGGGTCGCCACCAGCCAGAACAGCAAGCCGCTGCCGACGCCGAAGCCCAATGGGCGGCGCAGGGCTGGACGGCGCCGGGCCCACAGCAAGGCGCCCATCAGCAGCGCCACGATCCCCGGCCAGGCGAGGAAACCGCCGTCCCGCAGGTCGACGATCTGCCACGGGTCGTCCCGGTAATGTTGCCAATAGGCGACGACGAAGCCGATCCGTGCGGCCAAAAGCCCCAGCAGAAACAGCACGAACAGCACCGACTCAGGGTTCTCGCCACCGCGCCTGGCCACCCGCCAGCCGACGAAGGTCGCCAGGGCCAGGGCGCTGATCAGCAACAGATGGTTAAGGGCGATGGCGAAGGTGCCCAGAGTGAACGTCAGCATCAGCGTGCGTCCCGGGTGAGGTTCCAGCGCTCCAGGAACGCCTTGGCGTCGACTTCCCCGGTGATCCGCTGGCCGCGGCGCTCTTCACCGTCGGCGCCGATCCACAGCAGACTCGGCGGCCCCGGTACCTGGTAACGGCTCAGCAACGCGCGGCTGGCGGGGCTGTCGGCGGTGACGTCGAGGCGCAGCAGGCGCACGCCTTGCAGGGCGTCCAGCACCTCGGCGCGGCCGAAGACCTGTTTCTCCATGATCTTGCAGGACACGCACCAGTCGGCGTAATAGTCCAGCAGCACCCACTGGCCCTGGGCCTTGGCGGCGTCCAGTTCCCGTTGCAGGGCGGCGGGCTCGCTGACGGTGGTGAATGTATCGTGGGCGCTGACGGTCGCGCTACCCTCGCTGCCGGCGTAGACCTTCAGGGGGTGGAAGAAATCATCGCCACCGCCCGCCGCGCCAATCACCAGCAGGCTACCCCACAGACCGAACAGCAGCGAGGCGCTGCCGCAGAGGTAGGCCATGCGGCCGAAGCCTTCGGTCTGGCGCCAGGCGCTGTAGGCGGCGATCAACAGCAGCACGCCCCACAGTCCGATCCACAGCGAGCCGTCGATGATCGGGCGAATCATCAGCAGCGCGGTGCCCAGGAACAGGAAGCCGAACACGCCCTTGAGCAGGTTCATCCAGGCGCCGGGCTTGGGCAGGAAGCGGTTGCCCACGGTCACCAGGAGCAACAGTGGCAGGCCCATGCCGATGCCCATGGTGAACAGGATCAACCCGCCGTGCAGCGCATTGCCGCTCTGGGCGATATACAGCAGGGCGCCGGCCAGCGGGGCGGTCATGCACGGGCCCACCAACAGGCCGGACAGGGCGCCGAGCACGCCGGCACCCACCAGGCTGCCACCGCGTCGCTGGCGCCCGGCGTTTTCCAGGCGGTCACGCAGCGCCGCCGGCAATTGCAACTCGAAGAAGCCGAACATCGGCAGCGCCAGCAACACGAATACGGCCGCGAAGCTGCCCAGCAGCCACGGTTGTTGCAGCAGTGCCTGGAGGTTGGCCCCCAGCAGGGCGGCGAGCACGCCCATGGCCGCATACACCAGGGCCATGCTGATCACGTAGCTGCCGGCCAAGGCCAGGCCGCGTCTCGGCCCGGCGCCGCTGCCCACCACCAGCCCGGCCAGGATCGGCAGCATCGGCAGCGAACAAGGGGTGAACGCCAGCAGCAGGCCCAGGCCGAAGAACACCAGCAGGCTCCAGCCCAAGGCTCGTTGCTGCAGGCCGCTGGCCAGGGCCTGGTCCGGCGCCTCGCCGGTCACCGCCGCCGGTGCGCTGCCGCCCAGGTCAATCACCTGGGTCTGGGGGGGATAGCACAGGCCGGCGTCGGCACAGCCCTGGAAGCCCACCTTGATCTTGCCCGTGGCATCGGCGGGGATCTTCAGTTCCAGCGCCTGGCGATAGACTTGCTGGTCGCCGAAAAACTCGTCGCTGTGGGCCTCGCCCTCCGGCAACCTGGGTTTCTGCGCCTCGGCCAGGCCATCGAACTTGAGCCGCTGCTTATACAGGTAGTACCCATCGGTAATCTGCCAGAACAGCTGCGTTTCACCGGAATCCAGGCGTTCGGAGGTCAACACGAATGCCTTTTCCACCGGCAGGAAATCGGGTTTGGTTTCGAAGGGATTGGCGGCCTGGGCCAGGCCCGAGATCAGCAGCAGCCACAGCAAAAACAATCGACGCATGGATAAAGCCTTAGAACGAAGCGAGTGGAAAACACAATGGCGAGTGGCGATTAACCGTCGATTAACCCGGCGGCGACCGGCAGGCCGCAATGATCGCCACGTTTGCCGTACTCGTCGCATAATGTCGGCTTAATCGGCCAGCGGCCTAATGTACCTTTTTCCACGGGGCTTACCATGCGCGTACTGGTCTGCGAAGACGACGAGTTGATTGCCAGCGGGATCGTCGCCGGCCTCACGGCGCAGGGCCTGACGGTCGAGCACGTGGCCACCGCATCGGCGGCGCGGGCGATGGTCGGCGTGGCGGAGTTCGATGTCATGGTGCTGGACCTGGGATTGCCCGATGAGGACGGTCTCAAGCTGCTCCGGCAATTGCGCCAGCAGGGGCTGGAGACGCCGGTGCTGATCCTCACCGCCCGTGACTCGGTGACCGACCGGGTCGATGGCTTGCAGGCCGGGGCTGACGACTATCTGCTCAAACCCTTCGACCTGCGCGAGCTTGCGGCGCGCCTGCACACATTGCTGCGGCGCGTGGCGGGGCGCAGCGTCAACCTGATCGAGCACGGTCGCCTGACCTACGACCCCAGCAGCCGGGAAACCACTCTGGACGGCCAGCCGGTGGATCTGTCCCGGCGCGAACAATCGCTGTTGCAGGCGCTCTTGCACAGTCGCGGCCGGGTGCTGTCCACCGAGCAACTCAAGGACAGCGTCTACGGGTTCAACGACGAGCTGGAAAGCAATGCCCTCAACGTCCATATCCACCACCTGCGGCGCAAGCTGGGTAACGGCATTGTCGAGACCGTGCGCGGCCTGGGCTATCGCCTGGGGCCGGCCGACGGCGGAGAACCCTCCAAGTGATGAGCCTGCGACTGCGCCTGAGCCTGACCCTCGGCGCGGCCTTCGCCCTGATCTGGGCCCTGGCCGCGGCGTGGATGCTCAGTGACCTGCGCAACCAGATGATGTTCTCCCTCGACCAGCGCCTGGTGGCGTCGGCGCGGATGGTTGCCGGGTTGCTGGAACAGATGCCGCCGTTGCCCAGCAAGGGCGAGGGCACGCACTTGAGCTCCGAGCAATTGAGCATTCCCGGCGGCATGGCCTGTCAGGTCAGTTCCTTGCGTGGCGAGATTCTGGCTCGCAGCCACGGCACCCCGGAACAGGCCCTGGAAGCCGAGAAAATGGGCTTCCACGACCAGATGATCGACGGTGCGCCCTGGCGCAGCTTCACCCTGGCCCGAGGGGACTTGCGCATCACCACCGCCGACCGCCAGATCGAGCGCGAAGCCCTGAACCTGTCGATACTGCTGGCCGCCTCGGTGCCGGTGGGCGTGGCGTTGCTCGGTTGCCTGTGCCTGTTGTGGCTGGGCATCGGCCAGGGCCTGGCGCCGCTCAATCGCATGCGCGATGCGCTGATGCGACGCAATGCCGATTCCCTGGAGCCCTTGCAGATCCACCCGCTGCCCAGCGAGTTGCGACCATTGCTGGAGACCCAGAACCAGCTGTTCCTGCGCATCGGCAAGACCATCGAGCGCGAGCGACGGCTGACCGGCGACGCCGCCCACGAGCTGCGCAGCCCGCTGACCGCCATCAAGACGCACCTGCAAGTGGCGCGCATGACCGAGGGCGCCGCCCGCGACCAATCCCTGGCCCGGGCCGAGGAGGGCGCCGACCGCATGCATCGCACACTCGAACAGTTGCTGCTGCTGGCCCGGGTCGAAGGCAGCCTGTCGTTCGACGACGGCGTGCACTGCAACGCCGAGCAGGTCGCGCGACTGGCGATCCAGGACGCGGCCAGCAGTGAGTCCCGGCGAATCAAATTGCACTTGGCCCCAGGGCTGTCCGACGCGCCGGTGCAGATGCCGGCGGTGCTCTCCATCGCCGCCTTGCGTAACCTGCTGGACAACGCCCTGCGCCATACCCCGGACGATACCGATGTGGAACTGAGCCTGGAGATGATCGGCCAGCGCGTGCGTTTCCAGGTCCGCGACCATGGCCCGGGCATCGCCGCCGACGACATCCAGCACTTGACCCAACGCTTCTGGCGCAACGGCCAGAGCACCGGCTGCGGGCTGGGGCTGGCGATCGTCCAGGCCATCGTCCAGCGTTGCGGTTGCGGCCTGCATTTCGACAGCCGCCCGGATGGGCTACGGGTCGAGTTGACCATGCCGGTGCAGGTAGTGTTTGGGTAAGTGGATGAACCTGTGGCGAGGGGATTTATCCCCGCTGGGCTGCGCAGCAGCCCCAAAAGTTGCGAACCCGCTGTGTCAGATTGATTGAGTTGTCTTCTTGAGGGCTGCTGCGCAGCCAGCGGGGATAAATCCCCTCGCCACACAGGTTCAGGCAAGTTCTAAGAACAGCGCTGTGCTCCCATACCGGGGATTTGCGTACATCTGCTGTAACGACCTGCCATTGGCGCCCTGGCCTTATCCGGGTCTATGTTTTTTTCAGCTCGACTCAAGGACTGAGGAAAACCGCGCCATGGACACCTTCATCGAAATCTGCACGGCCACGCCCAGCGATGCCGGCATCATCAGCCGGATCGCCGAACGCTCCATCCGGGTCGGGTGTGCCGCCGAACACCGCAACGACCCCACTGTCGTCGCCGCCTGGGTACGCAACAACACCCTCGCGCATATCCGCCCCTGGCTGGTCGATCCCCGCTTGCGCCTGACCCTGGCACGTTTGCAGGGGCGGCCGGCGGGTGTCGCCATGGCCTCGGCCAGTGGTCGGATCGCCTTCTGCTACGTACAGCCGGAGTCCTTCCGCCGCGGTGTCGGCCAGGCGCTGGTGCGGGACATCGAGGCCTGGCTGCGCGGGCGCGGGGTGGCCCGGGTGCGCCTCAACAGCACCCGTAGCAGCCAGGCGTTCTATCGACACCTGGGGTTCGAGCAAAGCGCCGACGCCTTCGCCATCGGCGGGGTCAAGGCCATTGCGATGCACAAGCCATTGATCGCGCCACAGGAGAAAGTGCTGCCCGCGAGTAAATCCCCCCGTGGCTGATGCGTTTCCACAACAGGAAACCTGCATGTGCGCCCCGACCGGATGCGCACCTGCCCGGTGTGTCGTTTGGGTCACCACGTACTGCGGGGTCGAGAGATGTCAGTCGCCAACAGCCTTATCGAAGCACAGCCGGCCCGGGTCAGCCCCGTGCCGGCCGAGACGCTCTACCAGTTCAATGAGTCGCCGCTGCTGGCTCGCCAGAGTCGGCAGGAGTCCAATGCCCGCAGCTATCCACGGCGCATCCCCCTGGCGCTCAAGCGCGCCAAGGGGTTGTATGTCGAGGACGTCGAGGGGCGCACCTTCATCGATTGCCTGGCCGGCGCCGGCACGCTGGCGCTGGGGCATAACCACCCGGTGGTGATCGAGGCGATCCAGCAGGTGTTGGCCGACGAGCTGCCGTTGCACACCCTGGACCTGACCACGCCGGTCAAGGACCGCTTCGTCCAGGACCTGTTCGGCCTGTTGCCGGTAGAGCTGGCCGCCGAGGCGAAGATCCAGTTCTGCGGGCCCACCGGTACCGATGCGGTGGAAGCCGCCCTCAAGCTGGTGCGTACCGCGACCGGACGCAGCACGGTGCTGTCGTTCCAGGGCGGTTATCACGGCATGAGTCAGGGGGCATTGAGCCTGATGGGCAGCCTGGGGCCGAAGAAACCCTTGGGCGCCTTGCTCAGCAGCGGCGTGCAGTTCATGCCATACCCCTACGATTACCGCTGCCCGTTCGGGCTGGGCGGTGTCGAGGGCGTGAAGGCCAACCTGCATTACCTGGAAAACCTGCTGAACGACCCGGAGGCCGGCGTGCAATTGCCGGCGGCGGTTATCGTCGAAGTGGTGCAGGGCGAGGGCGGAGTCATTCCCGCCGACCTGGACTGGCTGCGCGGCTTGCGGCGGATCACCGAGCAGGCAGGGGTGGCGTTGATCGTCGACGAAATCCAGAGCGGTTTCGGCCGTACCGGCAAGATGTTTGCCTTCGAACATGCCGGGATCATCCCGGACGTGGTGGTGTTGTCCAAGGCCATTGGCGGCAGCCTGCCGCTGGCGGTGGTGGTTTACCGCGACTGGCTCGACACCTGGTTGCCGGGCGCTCACGCCGGGACCTTCCGTGGCAATCAGATGGCCATGGCCGCCGGCTCCGCGGTCATGCGCTACCTGCGTGAGCACGACCTGCCGGCCCATGCGGCGGCCATGGGCGAACGCCTGAGCGAGCACCTGCACATCCTGCAGCGGGACTTCCCGCAACTGGGCGATATTCGCGGTCGCGGGCTGATGCTCGGTGTCGAGTTGGTGGACCCGGCGGGCAAGCCGGACGCCCTGGGCCATCCGCCAGTGCATGCCCAGCTGGCGCCACGGTTGCAACGCGAATGCCTCAAGCGCGGGCTGATCCTGGAGCTGGGCGGCCGCCAGGGCGGCGTGGTGCGGTTCCTGCCACCGTTGATCATCACCCGGGCCGAAATCGACCGGGTCGCCGAGATTTTCGGGCGAGCCCTGCATGCGGCGGTCAAAGACAGCTAATTTTTACCCGGCCCCGTACGTTCCTTTCATATCCTGGCTGCGCATGTGACGCAGCGAACCTCGAGCAAAGATGGAGAGACACCCATGACTTCAGTATTCGACCGCGAGGACATCGTCTTTCAGGTCGTGGTCAACCACGAAGAGCAATATTCGATCTGGCCAGACTACAAAGCCATCCCCGAGGGCTGGCGTACCGTCGGTAAAAGCGGCTTCAAGAAGGAGTGCCTGGCCTACATCGAAGAAGTCTGGACCGACATGCGCCCGCTGAGCCTGCGCAAGAAAATGGACGAGCAGGCGGCTGCGGCCCACTGAATGTAGAGCCTGTGGCAGCAAGCAAGCTTTCCACAGGAAGGCTGCGGGAGAATACAAATCCTGCAGTCACATCAGAACCCCTGTGGGAGCGAGCTTGCTCGCGATAGCGGTGGATCGGCAACATTGATGCCCGCTGACACTCCGCAATCGCGAGCAAGCTCGCTCCCACAGAGGCCGGCCGGCGTTACCAGCTATTGCTCGATCAAAAAATCAATCAACGCCCGTGCCGCCGCCGGCAATTGCCGATGGGGCGGGTAGATGATTGAAAAGGGTCGGCTGCGCCCGCCAAAGTCCTCCAGCAAAGCCACCAGTTCCCCACGCTCGATTCGCTCCCGGACAATGAATTCATAGGTCTGGCAGATCCCCATCCCGGTCTGTGCCAGGGACACGATGCCCAATACATCATCGGACACTTGCACAGTGCCCGTCGGCAGCCATTCCCGTTCTTCATGATTGTCGCGAAACAGCCAGGGTGCGATGCGTCCGCTGCTGGGCATTACGAAAGGCAGGCAGGCGTGGGCAGCCAGTTCATCGACGTGCCGGGGCGTTCCGTTGCGCTCCAGGTAATGCGGCGCGGCCACCAGGCAAAGGCGGGCGTCTTCGAGCTTGCGCCCGACCAGGCCGCTGTCCGGCAGCGGCCCAAGGCGGATCGCCAGGTCATACCCCTCGGCCACCAGATCGACATTGCGGTTGGTGATACTCAGCTCGACCCGAACTTGCGGGTAAGTCTCGGCGAAACGCGACAGCAGCGATGGCAGGCGGTAATGACCGTAGGTGGTCGGCACGCTCAAGCGCACGCGACCGGTCAAGACACCGTCCTGGCCCTGGATTCGCCGCTCGGCGTCGTCAATCAGGGCAAAGGCCGAGCGCGACTGTTCCAGGTACAACGTGCCGGCATCGGTCAGGTTCAGCCGCCGGGTCGTGCGTCGTAACAGTTGCACCCCGAGCCGGGCTTCGAGGCGGGAGATGGCGCGGCTCAGGACCGAAGGCGTGGTGCCCAGCGCCACGGCACCGGCGCTGAGCGTGCCTTTTTCCACGACCGTGACGAAGGCTTCCACGTCGGCCAGGTAATCGAATCGACGGGCCATTGTTGCCTCCAGAGGCCAAGTGATGTTCCGGTGCGCCAGTTTATCGCCGGTGAACGCATCAATACAGTGAGCGCATCTTTTATCGAAACAGCCTGGAGTCATCATGAAAAAGCTCACGACCTTGGCAACGTCTGTTGTTCTGGCGGGTATTGGCGCCGCGGCCCATGCCGATAACGTGCTGGTGGTCCTGTCGGATTCCGATCATCTGGATCTGAACAAGGGCAAGGTCTTCTCCACCGGGTTTTACCTCAACGAATTGCTGCAACCGGTGAAGCTGTTGCTGGATGCCGGTCACCACGTGACGTTCGCCACCCCACAGGGCAAGGCGCCGACGCTGGACCGGTCCTCGGTGGACAAGATGTACTTCAACAATGATCCGGCGGAGCTGGAGCGCTACCAGGCGTTGCTGGCTCAACTGAACATCACTTCGGCCAAGGACTCACCGGTGATCAGCCTGGCCCGTGTCGAGCAGATCGGTCTGGAACAGTTCGATGCCCTGTACATTCCCGGCGGGCATGCGCCCATGCAGGATTTGCTCACGAGCGCACCGCTGGGGCGGGTGTTGACGCACTTCCATGACCAGGGCAAGACCACCGCGCTGGTCTGCCACGGGCCGATCGCCTTGCTGTCGACCCTGCCTGATGCCAAGGGCTTCGTTGGCCAGTTGGCTAGCAAAGGCCAGGCCTCGGCCAAGGCCGGCTGGATCTATGCCGGGTACAGGATGACGGTGATCAGCAATCAGGAAGAAGAGTTGGCCAAGGGGCTGCTGGGCGGCGGGAGCATGAAATTCTACCCACAGACCGCGTTGCAGCAGGCTGGCGGGCAGTACAGCAGCAACACCACGCCGTGGACGTCCCATGTGGTGACGGATCGGGAACTGATTACCGGCCAGAACCCGGCCTCGGCGCTGGCGGTGGGGCAGGCGTTGGTTGAGCGGTTGAAACCCTAGGCCGGAAGACTTCCTATCCCTTGTGGGAGCGAGCTTGCTCGCGATGACGGAGTGTCAGCCAACATTGATCTTGCTGACCCGCCGCAATCGCGAGCAAGCTCGCTCCCACAGGTTTTCCGGCACACCGTCTGGTTATTTGAACCGCCGCTCCACCCCTTTCTCCACCAGGATCTTCGCCGAAATCTCTTCCACGGAAAAATGCGTGGAGTTGATATGGGGAATGTTCTCCCGCCGGAACAGGTTTTCCACCTCGCGCACTTCGAACTCGCACTGGGCGTAGCTTGAGTAACGGCTGTTGGGCTTGCGCTCGTTGCGGATCGCCGTGAGGCGGTCCGGGTCGATGGTCAGGCCGAACAGCTTGTGCTGGTGGGCGCGCAGGGCGCTGGGCAGTTGCAGGCGCTCCATGTCGTCTTCGGTCAGCGGATAGTTGGCCGCGCGGATGCCGAATTGCATCGCCATGTACAGGCACGTCGGTGTCTTACCACAACGCGACACGCCCACTAGGATCAGGTCGGCCTTGTCGTAATAATGCGTGCGGGCGCCGTCATCGTTGTCCAGCGCGAAGTTGACCGCCTCGATCCGCTCCATGTAGTTGGAGTTGTGGCCAATGGAATGGGACTTGCCGACCGAGTAGGAGGAATGCTCGCTCAGTTCCTGTTCCAGGGGCGCCAGGAAGGTGGAAAAAATGTCGATCATGAAACCATTGGACGTTGCGAGAATCTCACGGATGTCCTGATTGACGATGGTATCGAAGATGATCGGGCGAAAACCGTCGGTTTCGGCGGCTTTATTGATTTGCTGTACCATGGCCCGCGCCTTGTCGACGCTGTCTATGTACGGACGTGTCATCTTGGCGAAGGTAATGTTTTCGAACTGTGCCAACAGGCTTTGGCCTAGCGTTTCGGCCGTGATGCCGGTGCCGTCGGAGATAAAGAAAGCAGATCGTTTCATTTGCGCCTTGGGCCTTAAGCTAGTGAGCTAGTGACGATTCTTGGATATGATAGGCGCGATTTGCCGGCCGCCAGTGGCCTGCATTCTCACTTATTTTCCAGGTCCAGGCCATATCGCCGGCAGGCGCTCCCCTGGAGCCGTCGGTGCCTTGAGCTTTTCCAACACAGTCAGTGGAGAGATCACCTTGGTAGAGTACGTAGTTTCCCTCGATAAGCTCGGCGTCCATGATGTGGAGCATGTGGGGGGCAAGAACGCATCCCTGGGCGAGATGATCAGCAACCTCGCCGGTGCTGGCGTATCGGTGCCAGGTGGCTTCGCCACGACCGCCCAGGCTTATCGTGATTTCCTGGAACTGAGCGGCCTGAACAAGCAGATCCACGATGCGCTCGATGCCCTGGACGTCGATGACGTCAATGCCCTGGCCAAGACCGGTGCCCAGATCCGTCAATGGATCATGGAAGCCGAGTTCCCCGAGAAACTGAACGCCCAGATCCGCACCGCTTTCGCCAAGCTGTCCGAAGGCAATCCGGATATCGCCGTCGCCGTGCGTTCCTCGGCCACCGCCGAAGACCTGCCGGATGCCTCCTTCGCCGGCCAGCAGGAAACCTTCCTGAACATTCGTGGCGTGGAAAACGTCATTCGTGCCGCCAAGGAAGTCTTCGCCTCCCTTTTCAACGACCGTGCCATTTCCTACCGCGTGCACCAGGGCTTCGACCACAAGCTGGTCGCCCTGTCCGCCGGTGTGCAGCGCATGGTCCGCTCCGAAACCGGCACCGCCGGCGTGATGTTCACCCTCGACACCGAGTCTGGCTTCCGTGACGTGGTGTTCATCACCGGCGCCTACGGCCTGGGTGAAACCGTCGTGCAGGGCGCGGTGAACCCTGATGAGTTCTACGTTCACAAGGGCACGCTGCAAGCCGGTCGCCCGGCCATCCTGCGCCGCAACCTGGGCAGCAAGGCCATCAAGATGATCTACGGCGACGAAGCCAAGGCCGGTCGCTCGGTGAAGACCGTCGAGGTGGACAAGGCCGAGCGCGCGCGTTTCTGCCTGACCGACGCCGAAGTCAGCGAGCTGGCCAAGCAGGCGATGATCATCGAGCAGCACTACAAGTGCCCGATGGACATCGAGTGGGCCAAGGACGGTGACGACGGCAAGCTGTATATCGTGCAGGCTCGTCCGGAAACCGTGAAAAGCCGCACCCAGGCCAACGTCATGGAGCGCTACCTGCTCAAGGAAACCGGCACCGTGCTGGTGGAAGGCCGGGCCATTGGCCAGCGCATTGGCGCGGGCAAGGTGCGGATCATCAAGGACGTCTCGGAGATGGACAAGGTCCAGGCCGGCGACGTACTGGTCTCCGACATGACCGACCCGGACTGGGAACCGGTGATGAAGCGCGCCAGCGCCATCGTCACCAACCGCGGCGGGCGTACCTGCCACGCGGCGATCATCGCCCGTGAACTGGGGATCCCGGCAGTGGTCGGTTGCGGCAACGCCACCCAACTGCTCAAGGACGGCCAGGGCGTGACCGTTTCCTGCGCCGAAGGCGACACCGGCTACATCTTCGAGGGCGAACTGGGCTTCGACATCAAGAAGAACTCCGTGGACGCCATGCCGGAGCTGCCGTTCAAGATCATGATGAACGTCGGCAACCCGGACCGCGCCTTCGACTTCGCACAGTTGCCGAACGCCGGTGTGGGCCTGGCCCGCCTGGAGTTCATCATCAATCGCATGATCGGCGTGCACCCCAAGGCACTGCTGAACTACGACGGCCTGCCCCAGGACATCAAGGACAGCGTCGACAAGCGCATTGCCGGCTACGACGATCCGGTCGGTTTCTACGTCGAGAAGCTGGTGGAAGGCATCAGCACCCTGGCGGCGGCGTTCTGGCCGAAAAAGGTCATCGTGCGCCTGTCGGACTTCAAGTCCAACGAATACGCCAACCTGATCGGCGGCAAGCTCTACGAGCCGGAAGAAGAGAACCCGATGCTGGGCTTCCGCGGTGCGTCGCGCTACATCAGCGAATCGTTCCGCGACTGCTTCGAAC
This sequence comes from Pseudomonas sp. NFIX10, assembly GCF_900111955.1. Taxonomy (NCBI): domain Bacteria; kingdom Pseudomonadati; phylum Pseudomonadota; class Gammaproteobacteria; order Pseudomonadales; family Pseudomonadaceae; genus Pseudomonas; species Pseudomonas sp. NFIX10. Next base: position 220,579 of record NZ_FOKH01000001.1, read on the forward strand.
TCGAGTGCCGCGCCCTCAAGCGCGTGCGCAACGAGATGGGCCTGACCAACGTCGAGATCATGGTGCCGTTCGTGCGGACCCTGGGCGAAGCGAGCCAGGTCGTCGACCTGCTGGCGGAAAACGGCCTGGCCCGTGGCGACAATGGCCTGCGCGTGATCATGATGTGCGAACTGCCGTCCAACGCCATCCTGGCTGAAGAGTTCCTCGAGTTCTTCGACGGTTTCTCCATCGGTTCCAACGACCTGACCCAGCTGACCCTGGGGCTGGACCGCGATTCCGGGATCATCGCCCACCTGTTCGACGAGCGGAACCCGGCGGTCAAGAAGCTGCTGGCCAATGCCATCGCCGCCTGCAACAAGGCTGGCAAGTACATCGGCATCTGCGGCCAGGGTCCTTCGGACCACCCGGACCTGGCCAAGTGGCTGATGGAGCAGGGCATCGAAAGCGTTTCGTTGAACCCCGACTCCGTGCTGGAAACCTGGTTCTTCCTGGCCGAGGGCCAGGCGGCGGTCTGATCGAGTGAAGGGGCCTCACCGGTAATGTAAGCCGGGTCACCTTTGTGGGAGCGAGCTTGCTCGCGATAGCGGCGTGTCAGCCAAGATTATTTTGCTGATCCATCGCAATCGCGAGCAAGCTCGCTCCCACAGTCGTCTTTTTTTGTGCAAGAAGATTATGCAAAGCAGCAGCAACCTTTTTCCTGTCGCCCTGATCAGCGCCGAGCGGCGCGGTGATCTGAGCGAAGATGTCTATCGCTTGAAACCCGGCAACAGCCCGGACGCCAGTGTCGAATTGGCCGTCACCCGGCTGGGTATGGCCGACGCGGGTGAAACCCGTGGTGTCCCGGTGATCCTGTTGCACGGCAGTTTCTCCAACCGGCGCTTCTGGTATTCACCCAAGGGCCTGGGCCTGGGGGCGTACCTTGCACGCCTGGGATTCGACGTGTGGATTCCCGAGATGCGCGGCCATGGCCTCTCTCAGCGCAACCAGGGCTATCGTCACAATCGGGTGGCCGACTACGCCCGCTACGACTTGCCGGCCATTGGCGCCTTCGTGCGTGAGCAGAGCGGGCAGGTGCCCCACTGGATCGGCCACTCCCTGGGGGGCATCACCCTGGCGGCAGCCTTGGGCGGCCACTACCTGGGCGAGCCTGCCGTGGCGTCGGCGGCATTTTTCGGCACCCAGGTCAGCCGCACCTACTGGCCACTGAAGATCCCTCCGGTGGAATGGAGTGGCCGCTTCATTCTCAAACGCTTTGCCCAATTGTCCGGCTCAAGGCTCAAGCGCGGCCCCGAGGACGAGCCCATCGGCCTGGCCCTGGAAAGCATGCGTTGGTACGGTTTGTTCGGACGTTTCGGCGATGCCGAGAAGAACTGGTGGGCCGGGTTGGCCGATGTCCAGTTGCCTGTGCTGGCGGTGAGTGCCGCGGGTGATCATCAGGACCCGACCTGGGCTTGCCGTAAACTTTTCGATCAGATCGGCTCGGTGCACAAGCAGTTTGTCTGCCTGGGCCGGGGACAGGGTTTCACAGACGATTTCGGTCATGTGGAGATGCTGGTCAGCAAGGCCGCTCACCTTGAGGTCTGGCCGTTGGTGGCGCGTTGGCTCGAGGATCAACAGGCCCCCCTGCTGGCAGGACAGCCCCAGTTGGCCGAGGCGGTTTGAGGCAAGGCTCTGACGAGGGCATTTCGTTCCGGTCGGCTTGCGGCTAAGATATGACGCTTCACGCAGTTCCAGTCACAAACGGTTGCTTATTCAGTCTGACGTTCCAGCCTTTCAGGAGTTGTTCGATGAACCATTACCTCACGCCCGACCTGTGCGACGCCTACCCGGAACTGGTGCAGGTGTTGGAACCGATGTTCAGCAATTTCGGTGGCCGCGATTCCTTCGGCGGCGAAATCGTGACCATCAAGTGCTTCGAGGACAACTCGCTGGTCAAGGAGCAGGTTGAACTCAAGGGCAACGGCAAGGTGCTGGTGGTCGACGGCGGCGGTTCCCTGCGCCGGGCACTGCTGGGGGACATGCTGGCGGAAAAAGCCGCGAAAAATGGCTGGGAAGGGCTGGTGATCTACGGTTGCATCCGCGACGTCGACGTCATCGCCCAGACCGACCTCGGCGTCCAGGCCTTGGCCAGCCATCCGATGAAGACCGACAAGCGCGGCATCGGCGATCTCAATGTGGCGGTGACCTTTGCCGGCGTGACGTTCCGCCCGGGCGAGTATGTCTACGCCGACAACAACGGCGTGATCGTTTCGCCAAGCCCGCTGAAAATGCCTGAATGAAGCGCCACAGCCATAAGGGATGAGGATGTTCGAGGAAGAAAACGCGCAATGGGGGCTGGTGCATGCCCTGGTGCTGGACGGTAAAGGCGGCGCGCGTTCCATAGCCCGGACCGAACTCGACGATTTGCAGTTGCAGGCCCACGAAAGCCTGTGGCTGCACTGGGATCGCAGTCATCCGCAAACCCACACCTGGTTGCGCAAGTCCAGCGGCCTGAGCGAATTCAACTGCGACCTGCTGCTCGAAGAGAACACCCGGCCGCGCTTGTTGCCATTGCCCAATGCCGAACTGCTGCTGTTCCTGCGGGGGATCAACCTCAATCCGGGTGCCGAGCCGGAAGACATGGTGTCGGTACGGATCTTCGCGTCCGCCCAGCGGGTGATCTCCCTGCGCCTGCGTCCGTTGCGCGCCACCGATGAACTGTTGGCGCAACTGGCCGAGGGCAAGGGGCCGAAAACGGCCTCTGAACTCATTCTTTATATGGCGCAATACCTCACCAACAAGGTGCAGGACCTGGTCACATGCCTGTCCGAAATCGTCGACGGGGAGGAAGAAAAGCTTGATACCGACGAACGGTATACCCCCGAGCACGACGCCATTTTGCACATCCGTCGAAGGGCTGCCGCACTCAAGCGATTCCTGGCGCCACAGCGGGACATCTTCGGCCAGATGACGCGGCTCAAGCTGCCCTGGTTTTTCGATGACGACGGCGACTATTGGAACGAATTGAACAACAGCCTGACCCGTTACCTCGAGGAGCTGGAATTGACTCGGGAGCGCGTGGGGCTTGTGCTGGAGGCCGAAGACCGGCGCCTTTCGGTGCGCATGAACCGCACCATGTACCGCTTCGGCATCATCACCGGGATTTTCCTGCCGATGAGTTTTCTCACCGGCCTGTTGGGTATCAACGTCGGCGGCATTCCGTTTTCCGAAAGCCCCTACGGTTTCATGTTTGCGTGCCTGCTGATGATCTGCGTGGCACTGGGACAGTGGTGGTTGTTCCGTCGTTTGCGCTGGGTATGACAAAGGTTTCATGTGACCCGACGAAATTTGATCGCGTCTTCCACAGACATCACGAGAGGTGCGTATGCACGATCCGTTTGAACAGTCTTTGCGCGACATGCTCAAGGCTTCGCCTTCCAGCCGGGACGACGATGCATGCCTGGGACGTGTACTGAAAACCGCCAACCGCCAGGTCGGCGCGGGCGATCTGTTCAGCCTGCTGGGCCGCTGGTTGCCCGCGCTGATGATTGCCCTGAATAACGGATCGGCCCATGTCTCGCCGGTTTCCCGCCGTAAACCTGTTACTCGCACCGCTGATAAGGCTGATTGAATATGGAACTTGATCTCTGGACTCAGAGCCTCGTCACGGCAATGACTGCATTGTGGACCAAGGTGGCCAACTTCATCCCGAACCTCTTCGGGGCGCTGGTGGTGTTGTTGCTGGGTTTTGTCGTGGCCAAGCTGCTGGATACGCTGCTGTCCAAATTGCTCGCCAAGCTGGGCCTCGATCGCCTGATGGGCGGCACCGGCCTGACCAAATTGCTGTCCCGTGGCGGCATCCAGGTGCCGATCTCGACCCTGGTCGGCAAGATCGTCTATTGGTTCGTATTGCTGATTTTTTTGGTTTCCGCAGCAGAATCCCTTGGCCTTGAGCGAGTTTCAGCTACGCTCGATATGCTTGCATTGTATTTGCCGAAGGTTTTTGGTGCCGCGTTGGTGTTGCTGGTGGGTGTCCTGCTGGCACAACTGGCCAATGGGCTGGTACGCGGTGCGGCCGAAGGCGTCGGGCTGGACTATGCCGCTGGCGTGGGGCGTATCGCCCAGGGCCTGGTGATTATCATCAGTATTTCGGTAGCGATCAGCCAGTTGGAGGTCAAGACCGACCTGCTCAACCACGTGATCGTGATCGTATTGATTACCGTTGGTCTGGCGGTTGCGCTGGCAATGGGATTGGGAAGCCGGGAAATCGCCGGTCAGATTCTTGCGGGAATCTATGTGCGTGAATTGTATGAGGTTGGGCAACAAGTGCGTGTTGGCGAGGTCGAAGGCCAGATCGAGGAGATCGGCACGGTGAAAACCACATTGCTGACCGAGGAGGGCGAGTTGGTGTCGCTTTCCAATCGGATCCTGCTGGAACAGCATGTGAGTAGCCGCTAACCCGGCAAACCCTGCTAATGTATGCCGCCGCGAAATGCCTGCTAGCACAGGCTGCGGCGCACATTGACCTAGACTGTCGGCCCGACTTGTTTTGAACAAACCCCAATCGCTATCCACGCGCTACGACCCCCGTGATCTCTCCGATGAGGAGTTGGTCGCGCGCGCGCATACGGAGCTGTTCCACGTAACACGCGCCTATGAAGAGTTGATGCGTCGCTACCAGAGAACTTTATTTAACGTTTGTGCGCGGTATCTCGGGAACGATCGTGATGCTGACGATGTCTGTCAGGAGGTGATGTTGAAGGTGCTGTATGGCCTGAAGAACTTCGAGGGGAAATCGAAGTTCAAGACCTGGCTCTACAGCATCACGTACAACGAATGCATCACGCAGTATCGCAAGGAACGGCGAAAGCGTCGCTTGATGGACGCGTTGAGCCTGGATCCTCTCGAGGAAGCGTCGGAAGATAAGGCGCCCAAGCCCGAGGAAAAGGGTGGGCTCGATCGCTGGCTGGTCTATGTAAACCCGATCGATCGGGAAATTCTGGTGCTACGATTTGTCGCAGAGCTGGAATTCCAGGAGATCGCAGACATAATGCACATGGGTTTGAGCGCGACAAAAATGCGTTACAAGCGCGCTCTTGACAAATTGCGTGAGAAATTTGCGGGCATTGCTGAAACTTAGTTCGACGCAAATATCTCTTACGCGTAGGCAAGTTCTGATAGACTTGCCGCCGAGTTGTCCCCCGGTTTGCGGGACTGCTTCACAATCACCAGATGGGGATTTAACGGATGAAACTGAAAAACACCTTGGGCTTTGCCATTGGTTCTTTGATTGCTGCCACTTCGTTCGGCGCTCTGGCACAAGGCCAAGGCGCAGTTGAAATCGAAGGCTTCGCCAAGAAAGAACAATTCGACAGCGCTCGTAACTTCAAGAACAACGGCAACCTGTTCGGCGGTTCGATCGGTTACTTTCTGACCGACGACGTTGAACTGCGTCTGGCCTACGACGAAGTGCACAACGCACGTACCGACGACGGCACTAACGTCAAGGGCGCCAACACCGCTCTGGACGCTCTGTACCACTTCAACAACCCAGGCGACATGCTGCGTCCTTATGTTTCGGCCGGTTTCTCCGACCAGAGCATCGACCAGAATGGCAGCAACGGTCGTAACCGTTCTACCTTCGCCAACGTTGGTGGCGGCGCCAAGCTGTATTTCACCGAGAATTTCTACGCCCGTGCCGGCGTTGAAGCTCAGTACAACATCGACCAGGGCGACACCGAGTGGGCGCCAAGCGTCGGTATCGGTGTGAACTTCGGTGGCGGCTCCAAGCCTGCTGCTGCTCCAGTTCCAGCTCCGGCTGAAGTCTGCTCCGACAGCGACAACGACGGCGTGTGCGACAACGTCGACAAGTGCCCTGACACCCCAGCCAACGTAACCGTTGACGCTGATGGCTGCCCAGCAGTTGCCGAAGTCGTTCGTGTTGAGCTGGACGTCAAGTTCGACTTCGACAAGTCGGTCGTCAAGCCTAACAGCTACGGCGACATCAAGAACCTGGCTGACTTCATGAAGCAGTACCCATCCACCACCACTACTGTTGAAGGTCACACTGACTCCGTCGGTCCTGACGCTTACAACCAGAAACTGTCTGAGCGTCGTGCAAACGCCGTCAAGCAAGTTCTGACCAACCAGTACGGTGTTGAATCGTCCCGCGTTCAGTCTGTTGGCTACGGCGAAACCCGCCCAGTTGCTGACAACGCCACTGAAGCTGGTCGTGCAGTTAACCGTCGCGTAGAAGCGCAGGTTGAAGCTCAAGCTAAGTAATTAGCCCACAGCTTTGGAAAAGCCCGGCCTAGGCCGGGCTTTTCTTTGCCTGCGATTTATGGAAATGAGAGGGACGTTGCCGCAAAACAGTTGGTTAACCACAAAACCTGTGGGAGCGAGCTTGCTCGCGATAGCGGTGTGTCAGCCAGTATTGATGCTGCTGACCCGACGCTATCGCGAGCAAGCTCGTTCCACATTAGGTTGGGTGTTGTTGGTTACAGCGCCGAAGCCTGAACCCACGCAGGCTGTGACGCGGCCAGTTCGGCAGCACCGGCCACCGCGCCAATCACCAGGATCGCCGGGCTCTTGAGCTGGAACGCACTGGCATCGGCTTCCATCGAGGCCAGATCGCTGCGGCAATCACGCTGGTGGGGCAGGGAGGCGTTTTCGATCATGGCCACGGGCGTGTTCGCCGCCAGGCCACCGGCCAGCAACTGCTCGCGGATCTCGCTCAGTTTCGCCACGCCCATATACACCACCAGCGTCGTGCCGCTTTGGGCCAGGGCTTGCCAGTTCAGGCGGCTGCCGTCCTGGGTGTGGGCCGTGACGAGGGTCACGCCCCGGGCAATCCCGCGCAAGGTCAGTGGAATATCGCACTGGGTCGCCCCCGCGAGGCCGGCGGTGATGCCGTTGACCAGCTCCACCTCGACGCCATGCTCGCGCAACCACTGCGCCTCTTCGCCGCCGCGGCCGAAGATGCACGGGTCGCCGCCCTTGAGGCGCACCACGCATTTGCCCTGGCGGGCATAACGCAGCATCAGCCGATGAATGAAGGCCTGAGGGGTGGAACGGCAGCCGCCGCGCTTGCCCACGGCAATGATGCGCGCAGCGGGGCAGTGTTCCAGCACCGCGGCATTGACCAGGTCGTCGATCAACACCACGTCGGCCTCGCCCAAGGCGCGCACGGCTTTGAGGGTCAGCAATTCAGGGTCACCGGGACCTGCACCCACCAGCCAGACTTTTGCGTTCATAGTGTTTTCCTCACGAGATAGCCGCCAGCGGTTGCGCGGTGGCAACCAGCAGGCGTTTGATTTCCGGCACGCAAGAACCGCATTGCGTGCCACAGCCCAATTCCTGTTTAAGCCCCTGCAAGTCCAGGCCACGTTCAATGCCTGCGCAGATCGCACGCTGGCTGACGTTCATGCAGTTGCACAGCGTTTTGCTGCCACCCATTGCGGTGCCAACATTGCCCGGCGGCGCGCTCAAAGGCGCCAGCAGCCAGCGCCGCAGTTGTTCATCGGCACGGCCTTCCAGCCACAGGTTCTGCAGCCAGTGCCGAGCCAGGGTTTCGCCGGCCAGGCGAATGGCGGTGATACGGCCGTTTTCGATGCGCACCCGTTTGCCGATGGCGCGACGCGGGTCGTCATAGGCCAGCACCGGCCCGTCGATCAGGCCCAATTGCTCGTCGATGGCCTGGAGCAGTTGCGGTTCGGGCGCGACGGCGCTGGCAGCGCGAATCAGCAAGGCGGGACGCTCACGGCCGGTCAAGCTCAGGCTGACGTAGGAAAACGCCTCGCACAGGGGGCGCAACGCCTCCAGATGCTGTTGAACATCGCCTTCGATCAAGGCGAAAAGCTGCCAAGGCAGGTTCACCGGCTCCAGGCGCACGCCGCTGTGCTTGAGTTCCGGTTGTTTCGACAAGGGGTCGAAAGCCGGTTGAGTCAGGGTATTCACGCCGCCCTTGAGGAATCGATCGCCCCAGTGCATGGGCAGGAACGCTTGGCCGGGGCGCACGCTGTCGTCGCTGTCCACCGCCACGATCACGCTGCCGCGACGGCTCTTGAGGCTGACCAGGTCGCCCGCTTGCAGGCGATGCCGCTGCAGTTCATCGGGATGCAGGCTGAGTACGGCTTCGTTCACATGCCCAAACAGCTGCGCGGCGGTACCGGTACGGCTCATGCCGTGCCACTGGTCACGCAATCGGCCCGTGTTGAGGGTCAATGGGTAGCGGGCGTCACGCAGTTCCTGGGCGGCGCGATAGGGATCGGCCACGAAACGCGCTCGGCCACTGTCGGTGGGGAAAATCCCGTCCACGTACAGGCGCGTCGTCCCGACCGTGGCGCCATCCGGGAAGGGCCATTGCTGAGGGCCGAGCCGGTCGATCAGAGCATGGCTGATGCCGGACAAGTCCAGGTCGCGGCCACGGGTCAGCTGCTTGTATTCATCGAACAGTTGGGCCGGGGTATCGAAGGCGAACAGGCTGGGCTGGCCTGGGCGCAGACGTTTCTCCAGGCGTTGTGCGAAATCCACTGTGATTGCCCAGTCCGGCCGCGCTTCACCCGGTGCGCCGATGGCCCGACGGACGTGGGAAATACGCCGTTCGGAGTTGGTCACCGAGCCTTCTTTCTCGCCCCAACTGGCTGCCGGCAGCAGCAGGTCGGCAAAGGCGGCGGTTTCGGTGGTCCGGAAGGCTTCCTGCAACACCACGAACGGACAGGCTTGCAGGGCCTCGCGTACCGCTGTCTGGTCCGGCATCGACTGGGCCGGGTTGGTGCAGGCGATCCACAAGGCCTTGATCTTGCCGCTGCGCACCTGCTCGAACAGCTCGATGGCGCTCAAGCCGGTGGTGGCGGGCAATTGCTCGACCCCCCAGTAACGGGCGACGTCGGCGCGATGCTCCGGGTTGGCCGCTTCGCGGTGGCCCGGCAACAGGTTCGACAGGCTGCCGGTTTCCCGTCCGCCCATGGCATTGGGTTGGCCGGTCAGCGAGAAGGGGCCCGCCCCCGGCCGGCCGATTTGCCCGGTGGCCAGGTGCAGGTTGATCAGTGCGCTGTTTTTCGCGCTGCCGGCGGTGGACTGGTTCAGGCCCATGCACCACAACGACAGGAAGCTTGGCGAGGTGCCGACCCATTCGGCGCACTGGTTCAGTTGTTCGACGCTGATGCCGCACAGTTGGGCGACCATCGCCGGGGTGTAGTCGCGTACCAGGTTCTTCAGGTCCGCCAAACCTTCGGTGTGGGCCTTGATGAAGTCGCGGTCGACCCAGTCTTCCCACAGCAGCAGGTGCAAAATCCCATGGAACAAGGCGACATCGGTGCCCGGCAGGATCGCCAGATGCAGGTCCGCCAGATCGCAGGTGTCGGTGCGCCGGGGATCGATGACGATGATTTTCATCTGCGGCCGGCGGGATTTGGCCTCCTCGAGGCGGCGAAAGAGGATGGGATGGGCGTAGGCCATGTTACTGCCGACGATCATCACACAGTCGCTCAGCTCCAGGTCTTCATAGCTGCAGGGCGGGGCATCGGCGCCGAGGCTGCGCTTGTAGCCCACCACGGCGGAGGACATGCACAGCCGGGAATTGCTGTCGATGTTGTTGGTGCCCACCAATGCCCGGGCGAGTTTGTTGAAGGCGTAGTAATCCTCGGTCAGCAACTGGCCGGAGATGTAGAACGCCACGCTGTCGGGGCCGTGCTCGGCGACGGTCTCGGCGAAGACACTGGCGGCGTGATCCAGGGCGCTGTCCCAATCGGTGCGGGCCCGGGCCAGGCCTTTGCCCAGGCGCAGTTCCGGGTACAGGGCGCGGGCGGCGAGGTCGCCGGTCAGGTGCAGGGTGGAACCCTTGCTGCACAGTTTGCCGAAGTTGGCCGGGTGGGCGGGATCGCCGCTGACGCCGAGGATGCGCTCGTCGTCATGCTCGATCAGCACGCCGCAACCGACCCCGCAATAACAGCAGGTCGAGGCCGTGATCTGGCGGTTCATCAGCTTGCGTCCCGCAGGGCCAACTGCACCCGGCCGTTTTCGACCCGGGCCGAATGATGATGGGCACAGCCCACGTCGGGGGCTTGGGCCTGGCCGCTTTCCAGGTCGATCTGCCAGTTGTGCAGCGGGCAGGCCACGCGCTTGCCGTAGACCAAGCCTTGTGACAACGGCCCGCCCTTGTGCGGGCACCGGTCATCGAGGGCGAACACTTCATCGTCGCTGGTGCGGAAAATCGCGATATCGCCTTTGGGGCCGTTGATGATGCGCGAACCGAGGATATTGATCTCTTCCAGTGCGCAGATATCCAACCAGTTCATGCCGGCACCTCCAGGTTTTTCACGGTGATGACTTCGAACTCTTTCTTCAACTGAGGCTGTTCCAGGCGTTGCTTCCAAGGGTCCTGCTCCAGCGACAGGGAAAACTTCAGGCGTTCGTGGAGGGCCTTGCGCCGCTCGGGGTCTTCCAGCACGGCCTTCTTGATGTGCTCCATGCCAACCCGCTGCATGTAATGCACAGTGCGTTCGAGGTAGAAGGCTTCCTCGCGGTACAGCTGCAGGAAGGCGCCGTTGTATTCGCGCACTTCTTCGGCGGTCTTGAGCTTGACGAAAAACTCGGCGACTTCGGTCTTGATCCCGCCGTTGCCACCGATGTACATCTCCCAGCCGGAATCGACGCCGATAATGCCGACGTCCTTGATGCCGGCTTCCGAACAGTTGCGTGGGCAGCCGGAAACGGCCAGCTTCACTTTGTGGGGCGACCACATGTTGAACAGGTCGTGCTCCAACTCGATGCCCAGTTGGGTCGAGTTCTGCGTGCCGAAGCGGCAGAACTCGCTGCCCACGCAAGTCTTCACGGTGCGGATGGATTTGCCGTAGGCGTGGCCGGACGGCATGTCGAGGTCTTTCCAGACGCCGGGCAGGTCCTGCTTCTTGATCCCCAGCAAATCGATGCGCTGCCCACCGGTGACCTTGACCATGGGCACGTTGTACTTGTCGGCCACGTCGGCGATGCGCCGCAGCTCGGAGGGGTTGGTCACGCCGCCCCACATCCGCGGAACCACGGAGTAAGTGCCGTCTTTCTGGATGTTGGCGTGGGCGCGTTCGTTGATCAGGCGCGACTGCGGGTCGTCCTGGGCTTCGCCGGGCCAGGTGGAGATCAGGTAGTAGTTCAGCGCCGGGCGGCAGGTGGCGCAGCCGTTCGGGGTGCGCCAGTTCAGGTAGCTCATGGCCCCGGCGATGGTCAGCAGGTGCTGGTCGCGGATCGCCTGGCGGATCTGGCCGTGGTTGAGGTCGCTGCACCCGCAGATGGCTTTTTCGCTTTTCGGCTTGACGTCCGCCGCGCCGCCGACGGTGTTGATCAGGATCTGTTCCACCAGGCCGGCGCAGGAGCCGCAGGAGCTGGCGGCCTTGGTGTGTTTTTTCACGTCATCGACGCTGAACAGCCCGTGTTCCTGGATCGCCTTGACGATGGTGCCCTTGCACACGCCGTTGCAGCCGCAGACTTCAGCGCTGTCGGCCATGCTCATGGCCTTGTCCTGGCCTTGGTGGCCGACGTCGCCCAAAGCGTTCTCGCCAAACATCAGGTGATCGCGGATTTCGCCGATGGCGTGGTTTTCACGGATCTGCCGGAAGTACCAGCCGCCATCCGCCGTATCGCCGTACAGGCAGGCACCGACCAGCACGTCGTCCTTGATCACCAGCTTTTTGTAGACGCCGCCGATGGGGTCGGAAAGGGTGATGGTCTCGGTGCCTTCGCCGCCCATGAAGTCCCCGGCGGAGAACAGGTCGATGCCGGTGACTTTCAACTTGGTCGACGTGACCGAGCCCTTGTAAGTGGCGAAGCCCAGTTGGGCGAGGTGGTTGGCGCAGACCTTGGCCTGTTCGAACAACGGTGCGACCAGACCGTAGGCGGTGCCGCGATGGTTGGCGCATTCACCGATGGCGTAGATGCGCGGGTCGTAGGTCTGCATCGTGTCGTTGACCAGGATCCCACGGTTGCACGGGATGCCGGATTTTTCCGCCAGTCCGGTGTTGGGGCGGATGCCGGCGGCCATTACCACCAGGTCGGCGGGGATGATGTCGCCGTTCTTGAACTGCACCGAGCCGACCCGGCCGTTGCCGGCGTCGTGCAGGGCTTGGGTCTGCTCGCTGAGGCGGAACTTCAGGCCACGGTTTTCCAGGGCGGTCTGCAGCAATTGGCCGCTGGTCTTGTCCAGTTGCCGTTCCAGCAGCCATTCGCCCAGGTGCACCACGGTCACGTCCATGCCCCGCAACTTCAAGCCATTGGCGGCTTCCAGGCCGAGCAGGCCGCCGCCGATGACCACGGCGTGCTTGTGGGTCTTGGCGGTGTCGATCATCGCCTGGGTGTCGGCGATGTCGCGGTAGCCGATCACGCCGTCCAAGGTGTTGCCGGGGATTGGCAGGATGAAGGGCGTGGAGCCGGTGGCGATGAGCAGGCGATCGTATTCGGCTTCGCTGCCGTCTTCGGCGATGACCCGGCGCTTGACCCGGTCGATCTCCACCACTTTGCGGTTGAGCAGCAGCTTGATGTCGTTGTCCAGGTACCAGCTCAGGTCGTTGAGCACGATCTCTTCGAACGTCTGCTCACCGGCCAGCACCGGCGAGAGCAGGATGCGGTTGTAGTTGGTGTGGGGCTCGGCGCCGAACACCGTGATGTCGTACAGCTCGTTGCTCAGCTTGAGCAGTTCCTCGAGGGTTCGAACCCCGGCCATGCCGTTGCCGATCATCACCAGTTTGAGTTTTTTCATCAGGGTTCTCCGCAAGCCAGGCCCGTTTCGTCACGGCGATCGGACTGGCTCGGCAATTTTTACGAAAACAAAAAAAGGCGTCCCGCTAGCAAGCTAGCGAGGACGCCTTTGTCCTGGTCCCGTTCTCTCGGGAAGCACCGCCTCCATCGTTGGAGGCGTTGCTTTATGTATGGTGAGAGAGGTTATGCAGTGGTTGTGCCAAGTGGCTGGAAGGTGCGGATTTGTTGAAGGGCGGGCGGGAGAGTCGAGTTGAAGAGGGATTTATTGCACCGAATCAAAGCGTGTTGCCCGGTAATGGAGCGTGGAGGCGGTGGATATGTAGTGGCAGGCAAGCCGCTATCGCGAGCAAGCTCGCTCCCACATTGGATCTGCGGTGGACACACAACCTGTGGGAGCGAGCTTGCTCGCGATAGGCGCGACCGGGTCTCAGCTGTGAAACACCAAAAACAGCAGCACAACATTCACCCCCAACGACACCAGCGCCAACGTCCGCCAGACCTTCAGCGGCTCGCGCTCCAGCAACGGCCTGGGCCTTACGCTCAAGCTGCGGCGCTCGCCCTGTTCCAGCAGCAACAGCCACTCCTCGGCGGTTTCAAAGCGTTGTTCCGGGTCTGCGGCGACGGCGCGTTCCAGGCTTTGCCCGAGCCATTCGGGCAGGTCCGGCCGATAGCGGCTGGCACTGACCGGTACACCGAAGCGCGGGCGCTGGAAGGCTTCGATTTCGCCGTAGGGATAATGCCCGGTCAGCAGGAAATACAAGGTCACGCCAACGGCATACAAATCCTGTTGGGCCGTGGGCGCGGTGCCGCCGAAGGCTTCCGGGGCGATGTAGCTGGGGGTGCCGGGCAGCACGTTGGCCTGGTCTTCGGACAGGCCCGGGCAATATGCCAGTCCAAAATCCAGCAAGCGCAATTCCCCGTCGTCGCCCAGGTGCAGGTTTTCCGGCTTGATGTCGCGGTGGTAGATCTGCCTTCGATGCAACAGGCCCACGGCCCGCACCAGCCGTTGCGCCAGGTCCAGCCATTGGGCCAGGGGCAGCGCCCCGGCCTGGTTGAACAGTTCGGCCAGGGTCGCCCCCGGATACTCTCGCATCACGTAGTACAAGTGCTGCCGCTGGGGAGCGCCATGGACCTCGGGAAACTGCCGCCCGGCGACCCGCTTGAGAAACCATTCTTCCGAGAGCAAGGCCTGTCCGGCCCGGCTGTCGTCCTGTAGCTGCACGGGCAGGGTTTTCAGCAGCCAGGGTTGGCCTTGGCCGTCGTGTACCCGGTAGAGCAACGATTGCTGGCTGTGGCCGAGCAGGCTTTCGATCTGCCAGCCCTCGAAGACCTGGCCCGGTTTCAGCGCCGGCGGCAGGGGCCATTGCTGCAACTGGATCAGGGCATCGCCGATGCTGGCTTCACCCACCGCATCGACCCGCACCAACAAGGCGCTGGCGTTGTCCTGGCTGCCGGCCAGGTGCGCGGCGTTGACCAGCGTCTGCGCGGCCAGGTCCAGGTCCGGCTGGTCGCGCAGGATGCCGGCGATGGCCGTGTCCCCCAGGACCGCCCAGACACCATCGCTGAGCAATACGAAGGTTTCGTCGGTGCGCAGTTCACCGTCGAGAAAGTCGAGGATCAGGTGTTGATCCAGGCCCAAGGCGCGCTTGAGCACATGTTGCATGCCCGGCTGTTCCCAGACGTGGTCTTCGCTGACCCGTTGCAGGTGATCGGCATGCCAGCGGTAGACCCGGCAATCGCCGACGTGAGCGAGGGTAAAGCGCCGGCCCCGCAGGACCAGGGCACTGACGGTGGTGAGCAGCGGTTGCCCGCCACCGTTGGCCTGCAGCCAGCGATTCTGTGCCAGCAGCAGCCGGTCCAGGGCCTGGGCCACGCCCCAGGTTTGCGGCGTGGAATAGTAGTCCAGGGCCAGGGCCTGCAAAGTCGAACGGGCGGCCAGCCCGCCATCGGCGCATTGGCTCACGCCGTCGGCGATGGCGAACAGGTAACCCTTGCTGGCGGCCAGGGCCGGCGCCGGGGTGACCAGGCGCAGGGCGTCCTGGTTTTCTTCCCGCGGGCCGATGGCGCTGGCTTCGGCGAAGCTCAATTGCAAGCTCATGGTTGCAGGTTATACCCGAGCCGCAGTGACGGCGGCCGAACCCCAAGTGGTTCTCCAGCGGCGCTTGACGCCGTGCAGGCCGAACCAGGCCAGGACACCGAGGCTGGCGAACATCCACAGGGCCAGTTGATAGCTGCCGGTGCTTTGCTTGATCGCGCCCATGCCGGCCGCCAGGACGAAGCCGCCGATGCCGCCGGCCATGCCGATCAGCCCGGTCATCACGCCGATTTCGCGACGGAAGCGTTGTGGCACCAGTTGGAACACTGCGCCGTTGCCCGCACCCAAACCGAGCATGGTGCAAACGAACAGGGCCAGGGCCGCATAGGAGCTTGGCAGGTTGAAGCCCACCGCCGCGATGCAGACCGCCGCTACGGTGTACATGCCCAACAAGGTGCGGATGCCGCCGAAACGGTCCGCCAGGGCACCGCCCAAGGGACGCATCAGGCTGCCACCGAAGACGCAGGCGGCGGTGTAATAGCCGGCGGTGACCGGGCTCAGGCCGTACTGGTCGTTGAAATAGCCGGGCAGGGCGCTGGCCAGGCCGATGAAACCACCGAAGGTCACGCTGTAGAAGAACATGAACCACCAGCTGTCACGATCACCCAGGGCCTTGAGGTAGTCGGCCATGGATTTGGCTTTCGGCCGCTCGGGGGCGTTCTTGGCCAGCCAGGCGAAGAGGACCAGGGTCAGTACCAGGGGGATCAGCGCGAAGCCGAACACGTTGGTCCAGCCGAAGGCCACCGCCATCACCGGAGCGATCAACGCCGCGAGCACGGTGCCCGAGTTACCGGCGCCAGCGATGCCCATGGCCTTGCCCTGGTGCTGTGGCGGATACCATTGGGAGGCCAGCGGCAGGGCCACGGCGAACGACGCGCCGGCCACGCCCAGGAACAAGCCCAGCAACAACGCTTGCTCGTAGCTGTGGATGCCCAGTTTCCAGGCGCAGAACAGCGCACCGATCACAATCACCTGGCCGACCATGCCGGCGGTCTTCGGTGAAATCCGGTCGGCCAGCAGGCCCATGAACAGGCGCAGCACGGCGCCGGCCAGGATCGGTGTCGCCACCATCAGGCCGCGTTGTTGGGTGGTCAGGTGCAGGTCGGCGGAGATCTGCACCGCCAGTGGACCGAGCAGGTACCAGACCATGAAACTCAGGTCGAAATAAAGGAAGGCCGCGAACAGTGTCGGGGTGTGGCCGGATTTCCAGAAGCTTGAATTCATCGCGCACCTCAGCTGTAAAAGTCTCGAGAAATGAGTCAGTGCTTAGGGCAGTGCGCCGTCTGTGGTCGCACCACCGGCTCCGAAGAGCCAAAACAAAAAAACGCCGCAACCCGGATCGCCAGAGAGGCAAGGAGGGTGTGCGACGTCTTTGTCGTAGGTGGGGCAACCGCCGTTGGTTACCTGTGGGATTGCTTAAGCGAGATCTGTGCCAACAGTAGGGATTGGCGTGAGGGCTATCGCGAGCAGGCTCGCTCCCACAATGGTTTTTCAGAGGCCCTGAACCTGTGGGAGCGGGCTTGCTCGCGAAGACGGTGGGTCAGTTGACATTAATGCTGGAAGTTAGATTGCTATCGCGAGCAAGCTCGCTCCCACATTGGATTTTCAAGGGCCATGAAACCTGTGGGAGCGAGCTTGCTCGCGATGGCGCCAGGCCAGGCGCTACAAGGCTTTCAGCCGAGCAACTCGTTCATGGCTATGATCTGCTCCGCCACCTGGATCAGCTTCTGCTGGCGGCTCATGGCCTGGCGGCGCATCAAGGTGTAGGCCTGTTCTTCGTTGCAGTCCTTCATCTTCATCAACATGCCCTTGGCCAGTTCGATGCGCTTGCGTTCGGCCAGTTGCTGGTCCCGGGCCAGGAGCTGGGCGCGCAGGGCCTGGTCGCTTTCGAAGCGGGCCATGGCCACGTCGAGGATCGGTTGCAGGCGCGCGGCGTGGATGCCTTCGACGATGTAGGCACTGACGCCCGACTTGATCGCCTGGCGCATCACATTGGGGTCGTGCTCGTCGGTAAACATGACGATCGGTCGTGGTTGGTCGCGACTGACCAGCACCACTTGCTCCATCACATCGCGTCCGGGTGACTCGGTATCGATCAGGATCACATCCGGGCGCACCGTTTCGACGCGTGCCGGCAGGTCGATGGTCAGGCCGGATTCGTCGATCACTTCAAAGCCGGCTTCAATCAGGGCGGCCTTGAGGCGGCCGACTTTTTTCGCGGTGTCGTTGATCAGCAGGATACGCAGCATGGTCGTGGCTCCTGTCAGCGGCTGGCGAGAAGGGGAGCCGCATCGCTCAAGGCGTGCAGTTTGAAGCTGCGGGCGTACCCGGCCGGGTCCGAGCCATCCCAGATGATGCCGTCGATCAGTTGGCTGCTGCGCATGTCCTGGCCCGGGAGCGCGATGTCCAGCGCTGCACAGGCTTCACGGTACAACTTGAGCTGCTGGACGTCCCGGGCCACGGCCAGGTAATCCGGGTCTTCGCGCAGCAGGCCCCAGCGACGGAACTGGGTCATGAACCACATGCCGTCGGACAGGTATGGCAGGTTCACCTCGCCATCGCCGTGGAAGCGCATGGCGTGGGGATCCTGCCAGCTGTTGCCCAAACCGTCGGCATAGATCCCCAGCAGGCGCGGCTCGATGCAGTCCAGCGGGGCATCGAGGTATTCGGGTGCACTCAACAGTTGCGCGGTGCTGCGACGGTTTTCGCTGCTTTGTTCGATGAAGCGGCTGGCTTCGAGGATCGCCATCACCAAGGCCCGGGCGGTATTGGGGTATTGCTCGACGAACGCCCGGGTGCAGCCCAGGACTTTTTCCGGGTGGTCGGGCCAGATGGTCTGGGTGGTCGCCAGGGTAAAGCCGAGGTTCTGCTTCACCGCGCTGGCACACCACGGTTCGCCGACACAAAAGCCGTCGATGCGCCCGGCTTGCAGGTGCGCAATCATTTGCGGCGGCGGCACTACCACGCTGTCGACGTCCGACAAGGGGTGGATGCCCTGGGCGGCGAGCCAGTAATAGAGCCACATGGCGTGGGTGCCGGTGGGGAAGGTCTGGGCGAAGGTCAGTTTCGGGCGAGTTTGGTGCACGTGCCGTTCCAGTGCCTCAGGACTGGTCACGCCCTGGGCCTGCAAGCCGTGGGACAAGTTGATGCTCTGGCCGTTCTGGTTCAGCCCCATCAGCACCGCCATGTCGGTCGGTGCGACCCCGCCGATGCCCAGGTGCACAGCGTAGACCAGGCCATACAGGCTGTGGGCGGCATCGATTTCACCGCTGACCAGTTTGTCCCGCAGGTTGGCCCAGGATGCCTGGCGCTTGAGGTTCAGGGTCAGGCCGTAGGGTTGGGCGAAGCCTTGGGTGGCGGCGACCACCACCGGGGCGCAGTCGCTCAACGCCATGAAACCGAGATTGACCGCGCTCTTTTCCGGGGCATCGCTGCCATTGACCCAGGCCAGGGGGGTGGCTGGAACTTCATTCATCGCGCTTCACCTTTACACATAAAAAAAGCGCCGTCTCCGAGCCAAATGCCAGAGCCGGGCCGCAGATGCCGCCGTTGTCCCTTTACTCAGTCTGGCACTCATTTGGCCACCGGCATGGGCGCCGATGAACAGTAATGGTGCAAGGCATATGCCAGCCCGGCCCTCATCACCTTTCCATCAAGATTTCAGGCGTCGGGTCTTTCATCCTGTCGTTCCTTCCAACGCCACGTCGCAAAGGAGACGGTATGCAGGACAAATCAATTCGCGCCACGGCCTTGCCAGATCTGGGCGAACGCGTGCTGCACCTGCGCGTGGCCCAGGCCCCGGTTCAGTTGAACGCTGCGCGGTTGGGCCGCAGCCACTGCCTGCCCGTCGGTTGGGAGGGGTTGGTGGTGCAGAGCGATTCGCTGCGGTTCAGTGGCGGCACGCTGCAGGTCACGCCGGTGTGCGAAGCGACGCTGGTCAAGCTGCAGGCGTTCCTGGATATGAGCGATGCCCTGATGGATGTCGGGCAACGGCTGGACGCGTTGCCATGGGCCTTGTTGCCGGTAACCGGCGAAATCGTCCGCTCGCCCCAACGGCTCGAACGCTGGTACATCGGGCAAGCGATGGACGGCACCGAGGCCTATCACGCTGTCGCTCGCCTGTTGCGTCATCACGAGAGCTACGGGCTCGTGCGGTTTTTGCTGGAGCAAGGCACCCGCAGTGAAAAACTGACCACCCTGGCGCAGCGTTATGGCGTGTCGGTCTCGCATTTTCGCCGGCTCTGCCACCAGGCCCTGGGCAGCGCGGCCAAGCCGGCCTTGCGCGGTTGGCGCACGGCCCAGGCGTTGTTGAACATGAGCCTCGGGGACGGTTCGCTGACCGATGTCGCGCTGGAGTTCGGCTTCGCCTCTTCGTCACATTTCTCCAAGGAGATTCGCGAGCTGGTGGGTTTTACCCCCAGCAGCCTGGCCGATATCACCTACCTGCCAGGCAAGTGAGTCGATGATCCCTCGTTCG
Organism: Pseudomonas sp. NFIX10; assembly: GCF_900111955.1. Classification (NCBI taxonomy): domain Bacteria; kingdom Pseudomonadati; phylum Pseudomonadota; class Gammaproteobacteria; order Pseudomonadales; family Pseudomonadaceae; genus Pseudomonas; species Pseudomonas sp. NFIX10. The sequence goes on from NZ_FOKH01000001.1 coordinate 239,877, forward strand.
TTATCCCGGGTCCTGTTATTCCTCTGCTTGAACGGCGCGTGGCTGCTGGCACCCGTTGCCGCGGCGGCCAATGTCTATACCTTCGAGGCCCGGGAACAGAGCGCGCGCACGTTTTTCAGCGAGTTATCCGGGTCCTTGGGCAAGCCGGTCATCGTCAGCAAGGCCGCAGCGGCCAAGCGCATTGGCGGGACGTTCGATCTGCGCACGCCGCAACGGACGTTCGAGCGCGTCAGCGCGCAGATGGGGTTGATCTGGTACAGCGATGGCCAGGCGATCTACCTGTATGACGCCTCGGAAATCAAGAGCGCGATGATGTCGTTGCAGACCTTGACCGTCGCCAAGCTCCAGGCGTTCCTCGGGCGTTCGGGCTTGCACGATGGGCGTTATCCGTTGCGCCACGACGGGCTGCGGACGTTCCATGTGTCGGGTCCGCCGATGTATGTCGACCTGGTGGTGCAAGCGGCCGGGTTGATGGATAACCAGCGCTCGGAACTGTTGCTGGGCAAGCAGCAGATCGGCGTCATCCATGTGCGCAACACCTTCGTCAGCGACCGCCAATATGAGCTGCGCGACGACAAGGTGACCATCCCCGGGCTGGCCACCGTGATCGAAGCGTTGTTGCGTGGCGAGCAGCAACAGGTCGAGCCGTCGGTGGCGCAAACCCCCGAACCGCGACCGCGGGGGATGATGCCGGTGTTTCCTCTCGAAGGCCTGGCGAACACCTCTTCGGACCAGGACCCGACGGCCCCACGCATCATTGCCCGCGAGGTGGCCGCCGGCAACATTCGGGTGGTGGCCTACCCGGATACCAATAGCCTGCTGGTCAAGGGGCTGCCGGAGCAGGTGCGTTTCATCGAGAACCTGGTCAATGCCCTCGACACGCCGAAACGCCACGTCGAGTTGTCGCTGTGGATCATCGACCTGCACAAGGATGAGCTCAACCAGTTGGGCATCAACTGGCAGGGCGCGGTGAAGTCCGGCGGGCAGTTCAGCGCCTCGCTCAACGCCGGCTCGGCCACCACACTCGACGGCGCCTCGTTCGTGACCCAGGTCATGGCGCTGGAACGCACCCACCGGGCGAACGTGGTCTCGCGACCGGTGATCCTGACGCAGGAAAACGTGCCGGCGATCTTCGACAACAACCGCACGTTCTACGCCCCGCTGGTGGGGGAGCGCAGCGTCGATCTGCAGCACATCACCTACGGCACCCTGGTCAACGTGCTGCCGCGTTTCGCCCAGGCCGACGAGATCGAGATGTCGCTCAATATCGAGGACGGCAACGAAGTCGAGAACCCCGGCCGGGGTGAGCAGCCCAGTGCGTTGCCGACGGTCGGGCGCACCCGCATCAGTACCGTGGCGCGGGTGCCCCAGGGCAAGAGCCTGCTGGTGGGCGGCTTCACCCGTGACGATCACGGCGAGCAGATCGGCCGCGTGCCGGTGCTGGGGTCGATTCCGTGGATCGGCCGTTTGTTCAGCTATCGCCAGGGCCGCTCGGCCAACACGGTGCGGGTGTTTCTGATCCAGCCCAAGGAGATCCGCGACGTCCTTGAATCCGCCACGGTGGAGTTGGGCATGCCATTGCTGACGCCAGAGCAGCACGAGCGCGTGCGGCGAATGTACTTCCGGATGTCCGAACAATGATCCTGCCGCCGGTTTCCATGGGCGGCCGGGCCGCCCAGGCCCGGTTGAATGCCGAGAAGGCCGCCGAGCACCCACAACCCCAAGTCGACGCCGAGGCGACGCTGGACGACAGCGCAACGGCGGCCGTGGCGCAGCGCATCGTGCAGATCAGCGACGAGTTGTCGGCGGCGCTGACGCAGTTCCGTGCCCGACGGTTGTTCGAACTCAAGTCCGAGGCCCTGACCGATACTTTCGAGCGCGTGCTGGAGGACGACACCGTGCCCAAGGCCCGGCAGGTGCTGAGCCTGGCGCGGCTGGCGGATAAGCCCGTGGCCTGGTTGCTGCAGATGGCGCGCCGCCTGTTCCCCGATGACAGCGACCTGGCGCTGGTGCTGCGGGCGCTGTTGCGCCGCCGCAACCTGGAAACCCACACCCGCCAGCGCCTCGAAACGCTCTTGCAGACGGTGGTTGCCCAAGGCTCCCCCAAGCGCATGAACGCCGGGATCAACGCCGCGCTCAAGGCCAGGATGTTCGGCAAGAGCATGGCGGTCAGGGCCGGCCTGTTGCGCGAGACCTACCGGGATTTCCTCGAGTCCGACGAAGGCCCGCTCGGTTGCTACCAGGACTGGATCGTCCTGTATGGCCCGGCACAGCGCATGAATGTACTGGCCTTCATCGAAGCCGCGTTGCTCACCGACATCAGTGCCCAGGACCCCAGTTGCTCGCGCCTCGAGTTCGGCCAACTGTTGACCCGGGTGACCGACCTGAAGCGCTTGCGTTCGGCCGATGGGCTGTTTATCGGCGCCGTGCTCGGCGATGCACTGATCTGTCGGCACAACCCCGATGAGGCCGAATGGCTGGTGTTCCTGCTCGGCGTGTTGACCTACCCCGACGACCTCGACCAACTGCTGCTCGGGGCGTTGGGCGAGCAGGTGCTGCTCAGTGCCCACCACGAGCGTTCGACGTTGCTGCAAACCCTGCGGCGGCTCAGCCTGCAATTGCCGCCGCCACTGTTTGCCGATGAAGAGGCGCCACAACGCCTGGCCATTCAGTTCACCCGCCTGGCCGACGTTGCCTATGCCCACGAATGCATCGAGCAGCGCCAGTGCGGCGGTCAGCCATGATCTTGTCGCGGAGCCAGGCCTAAATGCTCAATGTGTTCCTGCGAAGTGTCGGCGCGCGTCCGGAGCTGCTGATCCTGACCTTGATGGTGATGATCATCGCCATGCTGATCATCCCCCTGCCGACGGTGCTGGTGGATTTTCTCATCGGCCTGAACATCGTCATCTCGTTGTTGGTGTTCATGGGCTCGTTCTACATCGAACGCATCCTCAGTTATTCGACGTTCCCGGCGCTGCTGCTGTTGACGACCTTGTTTCGCCTGGCCCTGTCGATCAGCACCAGCCGGCTGATTCTCAGCCAGGCCGACGCCGGCGAGATCATCGCCTCCTTCGGTGACTTCGTGATCGGCGAAAGCCTGGTGGTGGGCTTCGTGATTTTTTCCATCGTCACCATTGTCCAATTCATCGTGATTACCAAAGGCTCGGAGCGGGTGGCCGAAGTGGCGGCGCGCTTCTCCCTGGACGGTATGCCCGGCAAGCAAATGAGCATCGACGGCGACCTCAAGGCCGGCGCCATCGATGCGGCCCAGGCCCGCGAAAAACGCAGCGTGCTGGAACGTGAAAGCCAGCTGTACGGTTCTTTCGACGGGGCGATGAAATTCATCAAGGGCGATGCCATCGCCGGCATCATCATTATTTTCGTCAACTTCATCGGCGGCATGGCCATCGGCGTCGGGCAACTGGGCATGGACCTGTCCACGGCCCTGTCGACCTACACCCTGTTGACCATCGGCGATGGCCTGGTCGCCCAGATTCCCGCGCTGCTGATCGCCATCGGCGCCGGTTTCATCGTCACCCGCGTCAACGGCGATGACAGCAACCTGGGGCGCAACATGCTCACCCAGATGCTCGGCAATCCATTCGTCCTCGGCGTCACCGCATTGCTGGCGGTGGGTGTGGGCCTGTTGCCGGGCTTTCCGCTGCTGACCTTCCTGTCGATTGCCGGCGTGTTGGGGCTGGTGGTGTTTGTGCGCCAGCGCAAATCCGCGCGCCCGGCAGGCCCGGGCGAAAGCCGCGCCGAAGCCGCCGAGCAAGGCGCGCTGCCGAGCGAGTCGGGGCTGCTCGATGATGTCGACAACATCGCCACAGAAACCATCGCCCTGATGCTGCTGGTGCCCCCGGCGCGCCTGCAGGCGTTGGAGAAGGAGCGCTGGGCGGCGCGCTTTCGCAGCCAGTTTTTCGTCGATTACGGCTTGCGTATTCCCGAGCCACGGCTGCGGGCCAGCGAGGCGTTGCCGGTCCATCAAGTGGCGGTGCTGATCAATGAAGTACGGGCCGAGCAATTCGACATTCATTTCGATCACTGGCGCCTGCTGGATTATTCCCCCGAGTTGGAACCGTTGGGCTTTGCCCTGGTGCGTGGCACCGATAGCAATCGCCTGGGCGGCGTCTGGGTTACGGCCGCCGACCGGGAGCGGGTGCAGCAGTTGGGTTATCACCTGCGGCCTGCCGACGAAGAATGTTATCGCTGCCTGGTCACGCTGCTGGCGCGCAACATCCAGGAGTTTTTCGGCGTGCAGGAAACCAAGCAGTTGCTCGACGAAATGGAAGCGCGTTACCCCGACCTGCTCAAGGAAGTCTATCGCCACGTCACGGTGCAGAAGATCGCCGAGGTGCTGCAACGCTTGATCGGCGAGCGCATCTCCGTGCGCAACATGAAGCTCATCCTCGAATCCCTCGCCCATTGGGCCTCCCGGGAAAAGGACGTGCTGGCGCTGGTGGAGCACGTTCGCGGCGCGATGGCTCGTTACATCAGCAACAAGTTCGCCCAGGGCAACGACCTGCGGGTCTTGCTGTTGTCGGCGGAGTTCGAAGACGTGGTCCGCCGGGGCATCCGGCAAACCTCGGGCGGCAATTTCCTCAACCTGGAGCCGGCCGACTCGGAAGAGCTGATGGACCGTCTCAGTGTCGGCCTGGACAGCGTGCACATCGCCCACAAGGACATGGTGCTGCTGTGTTCGGTCGACGTGCGGCGCTACATCAAGAAACTGATCGAGGGACGTTTCCGGGAGCTGGACGTCATGTCGTTCGGCGAGGTTTCCGAGAATGTCTCGGTCAATGTCATCAAAACGCTGTGAGGAAACCCTGAGATGGTACCGATGGATATCGCCGATCTACTGCGCCAAGCGCTGCGATACAGCGGCTGCGCGGACAGCCAGATAGGCCACTTCGACAGCCACAGCACGATAGAAATGCAGATGAGAAGTCTGCCCGATATCAGTGTTGCGGTCGTGGAAGGCGATGTGTGGGTTTGGGCGGCGGTCGCCGAGTCCACCCCACAGACATTCAATTATTGCGCCTTTGACCTGATGCAATTCTTGTTTGAAGGCAGTGCTTTTTCCCGCACCGGGCAATTGCACTTGTGCGAAGTCGAGGGGCGACTGGAGTTGCGCTTGATGGCCAATGCGCTTGCCTTGAGCGATGCCGAGCATTTCGCCCAGGCGCTGGATTCCTTTGTACAAGCGATGGAAACACTGCTGGAAATCCTGCGTCGATGAGCCTCAGGCTGGAAAGGCGTGCGGCCCATCCCACGCGATTGAGCGGGCCCTTGATCGAAGCGGCATTGGGCGAGGTGGTGGTCGGCGAAGTCTGTGAAGTGCGTCGCCATTGGCGCTCGCCCGAGATCGCTGCGAGGGCGCAGGTCATCGGCTTCAAGCCCGGCGCGGTGCTGCTCAGTTTGCTGGGCGAGGCGAAAGGCTTGTCCCGGGAATCGATGATCGTGCCCACCGGCTCGACTTTGCAGTTGACGTGCAGTGACGCCTTGCTCGGCAGCGTGGTCGATCCCCAGGGCGTTATCGTCGAGCGCCTGGCGCCGTCGACAGCGGTTGCCCAGCGCGATTGTGCGGTGGATGCCGACCCACCGTCGTACCAGCAGCGGCGCCCGGTGGTGGAGCCGCTGCGCACCGGTATTCGCGTCATCGACGGCTTGCTGACCTGCGGCGTCGGCCAGCGTATCGGCATTTTCGCCGCCGCCGGTTCCGGCAAGACCACCTTGATCAACATGCTGATCGAACACACGGACGCGGAGGTTTTTGTCATTGGCCTGATTGGCGAACGTGGGCGCGAAGTCACCGAGTTCATCGAGCATCTGCGCCAGTCGCCCAAGCATGCCCGTTGCGTGGTGGTGTACGCCACGTCGGATTTTTCCTCGGTGGATCGCTGCAACTCGGCGCTGCAGGCCACCACCATCGCCGAGTATTTTCGCGACCAGGGCCGGCGCGTGGTGCTGTTGCTGGACTCGTTGACCCGCTACGCCCGTGCGCGCCGCGACCTGGCCTTGGCCGCCGGTGAAGCACCGGCGCGGCGAGGTTATCCGGCCTCGGTGTTCGATGCCTTGCCGCGCCTGCTGGAACGTCCGGGCGTGACCGCGTCGGGTAGCATCACGGCCTGGTACACGGTGCTGCTGGAAAGCGATGACGAGCCGGATCCGATCGCCGAGGAGATTCGTTCCATTCTCGACGGCCACGTCTACCTGAGCCGGGCCTTGGCCGCCAAGGGGCATTACCCGGCCATCGATGTCTTGCGCAGCGTCAGTCGGGTGGCGACGCAGGTCACCACGCCAGAGGTCCGGCAATTGGCGGCCGCGACTCGCGACACCCTGGCACGCCTTGAACAGCTGCAGGTGTTTCTCGACATGGGCGAATACAGCCCGGGCGCGGACGCGGCCAATGACCGCGCGCTGCAACGTCGCGAAGCCCTCGGCCAATGGTTGCGCCAGCCGACGGATCAATCCAGTGAGCCAGATGAAACCCTGCGGAGCCTGCATGAAATCATTGCTTGATCAACGACGCCTGCTGGCCTTCAGTCAGTTCCGTCGACAACGCGGCGAGCAGGCCGTGTTGCGTGTCCAGCGTCAATTGCCGCCGCTGCGCCAGGAACAGTCCGCTTTCGAGGAACAAGAGGCGGCGCTGCAACGCTTGTTGAGCAGCCATCAAGCCAATGATTGTGTGCTGGATCACGCCCAGTTGTTGGCGCTGTTGCGCACCCAGGCGGTCATCCGGCGGCGCATCGATCTGCTGCGTGTCGAGCGTGATCGCGTGGACCAGCAGTACCGGCAGATCGAGCAGCAGTTGCAGGCGCAGCGCGAGCAACTGCGTGGGCTGCAACGCAAACAGGACAAGTATGCGCGCGGCGTCCAACAGCTGTTGCGTGGGCAGCGGCTCGAGGCGGTGCGCCGCGAAGAACGGGAGCTGGAAGAGCTGATCGGAGTGCGGCGATGAACGAAGTCTTTGCAGTGCCCAGGGGGCCGGTCCAGGCCCTGGAACCCGTCGACGAAGGTCCGCTGGATGAGCTGCTGGACCAACTCGTCCCGGTGCAAGAGGATCAACTGCCACAAGGTGCGCTGGACCTGATGGCGGCGCTGATCTTGCCTCGGCGCCCCCTGACGGAAGCTGCCCTGACGCTGGCTGGGCAGGCGATGAAAGTGGGACAGGAGATGCTGGCGGTTGAGCGCGATCAAGCCCGGCCGTTTGGCCGGGATACGGAGGGGGCCGAGCCCGCTGGCAGGCGATGGGTTGCCCGGGAAAACCTGGCCTTTCCACCGACAGGCGCGCCGCCCGGCAAGTTGACCCAACAAGGGTTGACGCAGCACCTGGAGCGGGTGGCCTCTGGCGTCGATAAAACTGCGGTGCCGGCATCACTTGAGCCGCTGGCGGTGGAGCCGTTCACGGCACCCCGTCTCGACGAACAGCCGTTGCCCCAGGCGCCGATGAGCGCTCAAGGCCCGCGCCAGACGCCGGCCGTTGCCCCACCGGCCCTCCCTTCACCGGCGCTACCGCCGGCGCCACCAATGCTTGAGGTCATGGTCGAGGCGCTGCCGGACACGGGCCGGGGCGTGCTGCAAGTACCGTTCAATAAAGGCGCTGCCAGCGGACAGATAACGATTACCCGGGTGCCCGAAGAGCCCACTCGGAACCTGACGCTCAACCCCAGCAATACCCTGGTGTTCGAGCAACTCAAGGCGCCTTTCGAGCTGGCCCGGGAACCGGCCTGGCGGCTGGCCGACAGTGGCGGCGAGCAGTCGCGCCAGGGCTCGCATCAGGCGCCGGATGAGGAGCAGGACGAGCAGGCCGGGGGGCCGGCATGAGCGCGTTGCCGCTACGACGGGTCGAGCCGTTGGCCCATGCCCAGGCCCAGGCGATTCAACGTTGGCGACGCGCCGGCCGGGACACGGGATTGGGCCAGGTGCCAGGGCATGACGGCTATTTGCGTTTTTGCGCCCAGGGTGACGGCGGCCACTGGCAAGGGCTGATTGCGGCCCACGACTGGCTGTATCGCGCGCTTCCACAGTTGCAGTCGTTACTGAAGGTGGAAACGTCGTTGATGGATATCGTCGAGTTGTTTCGGGTGCTGCCACGTCCCTTGTTGCTGGAGGGAGACGAGTTGCAATACCGGGCGCTGTCCGACATTGAAGGCGTCGCCCCGGCGCGATTGCCCAGCCGCGAGCTGCCCTGGCTCGAAACCCCGCGGGGGCGCCTGTGGTTGTTGCAACTGCCGCCGACAGCCGTTGCCAGCGAGGGCTTGGGTGTCGATTCATGGCTGGACGATTTGCCGCTGCGCCTGGAGTTGATGCTCGGCATCAGCCACCTGAGCCGTGCCAGCCGGATACGCCTGGAAGAGGGCGATATCGTGCGCATCGTCCAGCGTTCCCAGCGCTGTTGTCTGGCCGACTACAGCCTTGGCACTTTCACCTTTACCCAGGAGGGTCTACACATGCAACCGAGCGTGACCGATGCCAACGCGGATAACCCGTCAGAAACCGCGACGATCGACCTGGCAGCGCTCCCGGTGCGCCTGGAGTTCCTGCTCCCCAGTCATGAAACCGACCTGGCTACCTTGTCGCGCATCATCGACGGGCAACTGATCCCGTTGACCGAGGACGCGGCGCGGCACATCGAGGTGCGGGCCAACGGCAAGCCGGTGGCCCGCGGGGAGCTGGTGCAGTTGGACGGTCAGTTGGGTGTCGAATTGCTCCAGGTCTATCGGGCCAGCGCCGATGAATGATGTCTCGCTGATCGCGCTGTTGGCGTTCGCGTCGCTGCTGCCGTTTCTGGTGGCGGCGGGTACTTGCTATCTCAAGTTCTCCATCGTGTTCGTCATCGTGCGCAACGCGTTGGGCCTGCAGCAGGTGCCGTCGAACATGGCGCTCAACGCGATTGCCCTGATGCTGGCGATTTTCGTCATGACACCGGTCATGAAGCAGGGCTATGACTATTACAAGCGCGAGGCGGTGGCCTTTACCGATATCGAGTCGGTGGTGAACTTCGCCGAGAACGGCCTGGGCAGTTACAAGGATTACCTGCGCAGGTACACCGACCCGGAGCTGGCGCAGTTTTTCGAGCGGGCCCAGGCGCTCCAGGATGAAACCGACACGGGCCTGCCTGCCGATGAAGAACTTGTGCCCTCGCTGTTTGCGCTGCTGCCGGCCTATGCCCTGAGTGAAATCAAGAGTGCCTTCAAGATTGGCTTCTACCTGTATTTGCCCTTCGTGATCGTCGATCTGGTGATCTCCAGCATCCTGCTAGCGCTGGGCATGATGATGATGAGCCCGGTGATCATTTCCGTGCCGATCAAACTGGTGCTGTTTGTCGCGCTGGACGGTTGGGCGCTGCTGTCGACCGGGCTGGTCAAGCAGTACCTGACCTTGCTGGCCTAGGTGCACCGATGAACGATCTGGTCTATGCCGGCAACAAAACCCTGTACCTGATCCTGCTGATGGTGGCCTGGCCGATCATCGTCGCCACCGTGGTCGGCCTGGTGGTCGGGTTGATCCAGACCGTGACCCAGTTGCAGGAGCAGACATTGCCGTTCGGTTTCAAGTTGTTGGCGGTGGCGGCATGCCTGTTCCTGCTGTCGGGCTGGTACGGCGAAACCCTGCTGGATTTCAGCCGCGAAGTTATCCGCCTGGCGTTGAGCTAGCCGATGTCGGTGGCATTGTTTTTCGACCTGTATGCCTGGTTCGCCGTAGCGGTCCTGGGTGTGGCGCGCCTGGCACCGATTTTTTTCATGTTGCCGTTTCTCAACAGCGGCGTGCTCACCGGTGCCCCGCGTCAGGCGGTGATTGTGCTGGTGGCGCTGGGGTTTTGGCGCTACATCGGTGTGCCCGCACCTACCCTCGACAGCCTGGCGTTCCTCGGCCTGGTGCTGCGCGAGGCGAGTATAGGCGTGCTGTTGGGGATGCTGTTGGGCTGGCCGTTCTGGGTGTTGCACGCCATGGGCAACCTGATCGACAACCAGCGCGGGGCCATGCTCAGCAGCACCATGGATCCGGCCAACGGTGTCGACACCTCGGAGCTGGCGAATTTTCTCCAGTTGTTTGCGGCGGCGGTGTATCTCGCCGGTGGCGGGATGCTGTTGATGCTCGAAACCGTTGGCCACAGTTATCGCCTGTGTGCGCCGGCGAGTGGCTGCCAACTGCATTTGCCGGCGGTGTTGGGGTTGCTGGATGCGCTGGTGAGCAAGACGCTGGTCATCAGTGCGCCGGTGGTGGCGACCTTGCTGGTCAGCGAGGCGCTGCTGGGTTTGCTGTCGCGCTATGCGCCGCAGATGAATGCCTTCTCCGTGTCGCTGACGGTCAAGAGCCTGGTGGCGTTGGTGGTGCTGATGCTGTACTTCGGCGTGCATCTGCCGGACGAAGTCTTGCGCATGGGCACGATGGCCGATGGGCTGGCGCAGTCTCTGGGCGGTGGGGAGGAGGGGGATGTCATCCAGCGCCTCGAAGACTGAAAAACCCACCGCCAAGCGCTTGCGTGATGCCGCGCGCAAAGGGCAGACGTTCAAGGCCAAGGACCTGGTCATCACCTGCCTGACCCTGTGTGGCATCACCTACATGGTGTTCAACAGCTCGTTAGTCGAGGTCATGGAGGTCTACCGGCGGATCATCGCCAGCGATTTTGACGCCGACCTGCAAGCCTACTCGGTGATGCTGGTGCTGGTAGGGCTCAAGGCGTTGTTGCCGTTGCTGCTGGTGTGCGTGCTGACCAGTGCGCTGCCGGCGCTGTTGCAAAGCGGTTTTGCGTTGGCCAGCGAAGCGTTGAAACTGAATTTCGGTGCATTGAACCCGATCAATGGCTTCAAAAAACTGTTCAGCCTGCGCACGGTCAAGGACACGTTCAAGGCGCTGTTGTACCTGGGCTGCTTCGTCATGGCGCTGTGGATCGTCTGGGCCACGCAACGGCAATTGCTGTTCGCCCAGCTCTTCGCCCTGGCACCGGATCTGCTCGCGATCTGGGGGCATCTGTTGCTGGTGCTGGTGCTGGCGTTCCTGGCCTGCATCCTGCTGGTCGTGGTACTCGATGCCCTCAGCGAATACTGGTTGTTCATGAAAGACCAGATGATGGACAAGGACTCGGTCAAGCGTGAACACAAGGAGCAGGACGGCAACCCGCAGATCAAGGGGCGCCGTCGCGACCTGCACATGGAGCTGCTATCGGAGCAGGTCAAATCCGACGTGCGCAGCTCGCGCATGATCATCGCCAACCCCACGCACATTGCCATCGGCGTGTATTTCCGTCCGGAAATCACCCTGTTGCCGTTCATTTCCCTGATGGAAACCAACCAACGTGCCCTGGCCGTCCGGGCGTACGCCAAGGAGGTCGGTGTGCCGGTGATCAACGACGTCGCCTTGGCCCGACGGATCTTCAAGACCCACCAGCGCTACAGCTTTCTGCAGGTGCAGGAAGTCGAGGAGGTGCTGCGCCTGTTGATCTGGCTGGAGCAGGTCGAACAGGCCTGAGGCCGACGTTTCTTCGAGACAACGCCCTATCAACTATGCCGTACACCTGTGGCGAGGGGATTTATCCCCCGTTCGAGTGCGCAGCGCTCGCCGCTTTTTTTGGGGCTGCTTCGCAGCCCAGCGGGGATAAATCCCCTCGCCACATGCCGCAGGACAGCCTTGCCAGTCCAGGGCCGACACCCACGCGGATGAGCGCAATTTGGCAGCGGCCTTGCCGGTGTTTTGGCCCAATGCACCGGTCAGCGACGCTGACGTTTTTTCAGGAGTGTGGCCGATGAGTCGCAACAACAAACAAGACGAGCAGGTGGCCCTGGACGTCGTCGACGCGGTGCTCGGTGGCGCGCCGTTGAAAGACGTGCAAGGCCTCAGTGACGAGCACATGGACAGTCTCTATGCCTTCGCCTTCCAGTTCTACGAACAGGGGCGGCTGGACGATGCCGAGAAGTTCTTTCACTTCCTGTGCATCTACGACTTCTACAACAGCCATTACTGGATGGGGCTGGCGGCCGTGCACCAGCTCAAGCAAAACCACCAGAAGGCAATCGACCTGTATGCCATCGCGTTCGCCCAAGGCAAGGAGGACTACCGGCCAATGCTGTACGCCGGCCAGTGTCACCTGGCCCTGGGCAAGATCGGCAAGGCCCGGCTGTGTTTCGAATACGTGCTCGAGCAGGCCGCGCAAGACGATCTGCGCGAGCAGGCCAAGGTCTATCTCGACACCCTGGCCAACATGGAACTGCATGGTTCGGAGGACTGAACATGACTGATATTGGAAGCACCCGTAGCGCTCTATTCCCAGGGGGGATGAGCCGCACCGAAGCCTTTGAAAAATATGGCCCGGCTGCCAGCAAGGCCGCCAGGACCACGGATTATCAGGAAGCCGGTCGCAAAGCATTGGCGGACCTGATGTCAGTGAAGTACGAGGGGCACGATGGCCCGTTCGCCGCCGGCACTGGCCGCCCCGTGTTGCACGCGCCGCCGCCGCGAGCCGATGGCAACAAACAGGAAACCAACGGTGACCTGTTCACGCTGTTGATGGCGATGATCAGCGAACTGATCGGTGAGGTCGACGTAAACAAACTGAAAAACCGTCTGGCGATGCTGCAGAGCATGGCCAGTGCCAGGCAGCAGGGCCAGGCCAACCTCTCGGCGGAATACGCCGCCGCTGTCCAGGCGCTGGCCGATGCCGAGGGCCAGGTCGGGAGCAGTCAGGAACAGCTCGATCAATTGCACGAGCGCGTCCTGCATTTCCAGGGGCTGCTCGCCGACAGCGAGGCGCGACTGGCGCAGCTTGATCCCGAGTCGCCTGAGTACGCCCAGGAGCTGGCCCGCCGCGAGCAACTCAAGGGCGAGGTGGCGAGCCACACCCAGGCTTTCGACACGGCCGTGGATGCGCACTTGAAGCTGATCGAGGTCGCCAATGCTTTCGCCAGGACGCTGAGCGGGGTGGTTGCGAAAGTACAGCTGTCCGTCGTCGGCAGTGCCGCCACCAAGGACAGCGACGAAAAGGCCCTCAGCAGCAGTGCATTGGCATTGCTCAATCGCTTGAAGATCATCGAATTGCTCGGTGAGGCCGCGCAGAACAAGGAGGAGCTCAGCCAGGAGCTGTTCCAAGAGCTGCAAGCCAGGCTTCAGGAGCATATGAAGCGTGAGTCGGATAAATACCTGGAAGAAGTCCGCAAGGCCGAGGCCCTACAGAAAACCATGGGCTGCATCGGCAAGATCGTAGGCGCGATATTGACGGTCGCCACTATCGCCGCCGGCGTCTTGACCGCCAACCCGGTGCTGATCGCCGTGGGCGTGATCGGTGCGGGGGTCATGATCGCCGATGCGGTGATCCAGGAAAAAACCGGTGTGTCGTTCATGGCCGAAGCCATGAAGCCGTTGACGATCGTCATGCAGGAAGCCATCAAGCGGTTCTCCGAGATCTATACCCAGCTGCTGATAGACCTGGGTGTCGACGAGGAGAAGGCCAAGGAAATCGGGCAGATCGGCGGCATGATCCAGGGCGTTATCTCGACACTGGCGGCGGTCGCCCTGGTGGCCGTCGTTGGCGCGCAGGTCGCCGGCCCGATGCTCAGCACCGTCGCCTCGAAACTGGCTTCGGTGGCCTCCCAGGCCGCCCCCGCCGCGATGCAAGCCATGAAGCAGGTGGCGACGTCGGTCGGCAACACCCTGACGCAAATGCTCACGCAACTGCGCGGGTTCATCACCAACGGCGCCGATGCAGTCAAGCTGGCGGGTTACGCCGCGAAGCTGGAAATCGCCCAGGCCCTCACCGAATTCGGTCATGTCGCCGCGCAAGGCGCAATGCAAATCAAAAGCGGCCACCACCAGGCCCAGGCGGCCGTGCACCTGGCGGATGTGCGCGTGCGCATGGCGATCAGCGAGGAAATCAGCGCCTACCTCACTCAGGTGGTGGAGAACTACGGCCAGGCGATGCAGGAACGAACCCGCCAGATCGAGCAGGTATTCGCCGACCTGCAACGCAGCCATTCCGTCAGCCTGCAAATGGCTCGGCGCATTTGAAACCTACTGGTAACAGGTATCTACGATGACCACTATTCATGCACCAACCCCCAGCGTTTTGCTTAAATCTGATTCAGTCAGTGACGCGGGGCTGAGCGAGCTGATTACTCAGGAACAGTTTGCCAAGGGGCTTAAAAGCAAGTCCCATTTGAGCCCGGCGGTCCTCGACCAAATCACCAAAAAACAAATCCTGCGCAACGAGAGTTTCATCGTGCCCTCAGCGCTGGAGCTGGAAAATGCGATCGATGCCTACCAGCCCACTCAATCGGACTGGGAAGACATGACTTCTGCCCTGGCGCTGCTCAGCGATGAAGTACGCAACGACCTGATATTCGACCCCGGAGCCTGGGAAAAACACGCCAATGTATTGGTGACCGCGATCATTGCGCTGAACGTTGCTCGCGTGATCAACGCGCAACTGCGCGGCCATTTCACCGTCATGGCTTCCGAGGCGGCCAAGGCCCAGGGCGCGGCGATTATCGAGTCCGGCGAGGCAGCGCTGCGCAGTGCCATCGCCGGGGCAATCGTATCCGGTGCCGTATCCGGGTTCGCCTTGGTCAAGACTTTGCACGGTCAGACCTTGAAGCATGCGGATATCAACCTGCACAAGCGCAACGCGATGGATGCTCGCAACATCGAGCGTGACCTCAAGCTTGAGCGCAGTCGGGACGCGTGGAATCCACAAACCACCTATAAGATTAATACCCTTGATGAGTTCGGCCGCCCGAAGACGGTCGACTTCAAACTCGACGGTCCGTCCCGACCACCCGAAGATCTGGAATGGTTCGACAAGGAAATCCTCAAGGCACAGGAGGTTGGTCGCAATGCCAATTGGCTGAGCCAGACAGACCGCCAGAATAGGTTGAACCTGCATAAGCCTAACGCCTTGAACGCCAGAAACATCGAACGCGACCTCAAGCTTGAGCGCGACCGAACGGACTGGAATTCGGAGACCACCTACAAGATCAGGACGTTCGATAAATTCGGCCGTCCGACGTCAGTCGATTTCAAACCCAAGGGCGCGTCCCTGTCATCTAAGGACCGAGCTTGGTTCGACAAGGAAATAGCCAACGCGCAAAAAGTCAGCGAGACCTCCGACTGGCTGAGCCAGATGGGCAGCAAAGGCATCGAAAAGAAACTGGAAATAGGCCGCGCCCTCAGCGCCATGTCGATGAACCTGGGCCAAGTGCTGTCCAAGCTCGTTGGCTTGAGCGAGCACACCGCCCGTGAGAAGGACGCTCTGCAACAAAGCGCACAGAGCAGCCAGAAAGCCCTGAGCGACGAAGTCAGCCAGAAGGACGCAGCCGAAGCGGCGTTGCTGCAAAAACTGATGGACATTGTGATGCAGTTGTTCCAGTCCCGTGCCGACGTCATTCGTAGCCTGACGGCTTGAGAGGACCTGACCTGATGATCATTCACGGTTCCACATCCACCCACCCGCAGCCCATCGACTTGGACACTACGAGCCCTGCACCGACACCGCCTGAAATGCCGGCTGCCAATCCAGTCGTCGCAAACCCTGCGGCGTCTTTGGAGCGCTCGCTCAAGACCCTCGATCGTCATCTGGAGCGTGCGCTGATTTGCTCGCAGGAAATCACCCGGGCCGCCGAGCGCCTGGCAACCGAGGGGCCGGTGAAAGGCGCCCTGGCGAGTTTCGTCGAACAGACCCACGCCAAGCGTATTCGCGCCGAAATGTGGACCCTGCAATTGCGCCAATGCTGCGCGGTGATAGCCCACACCCTGGAAACGGCGCCGCTGAATGAAACACAGCGCCAGCAACTCGATGACCGACAAAGCGAAATATTGCGCAGCCTCAAGCAGTCCATTGAGCAGAGCGCCCCGCCGGAAATCGCCGAGGCCCTGGATGCCACGATTAATTCCTCGAACGACTTCTTTGAAAAGCTCCTGGAACTGATCGACCTGATCAAGAACGGCTACCTGGCCGGCTATGAACACATCATCTCGGCCTATTCGGACTTCTTCTCCGATTTCAACACCGAAATCACCGCGATGATGAAGGATTGGGTCGAAGGGGTTAACGACGGCAAAGAGGTCGAGTTAAGTGCAGGCCCGTTGCGCGAGGCACTGGAAAAACTGATTGCAAAATATTCCCTGCCCAACCCTGCCGCCATGCTCTTTCCGGCCCCCCCCGATACTGGAGCGAGCAAGGAAGAGGCGGAAAAATGGCTCAAGGCGCTGGGTCTGCCTGACAGTTGCCTTCAGCAGAATCCCAAGCCGAACGGTCCCTGGTGCGTGGTCATCGATCTCGGGCCGTTGAATGTGATGCACAACGGGCTGAAGGATTATGGCGACAAGGTAAAGCTCGATACGGCCGCATTCAATGCCTGGCAAACCGGCTTCAACGCCCAGGAGGAACTTCTGAAAAACAGATTGCAGTCCTTCACTCAGAAGTATTCGAACGCCAACGCTTACCACGATAACTTCAATAAGACTTTGTCGGCGCATTTGAATCAGTTTGGGGATATGTTGCGGGCGATGTTGAACTTCTAAGATCGAGCAACGGCTGCAATATTCAATCTGGCATGGCGTGTACTGTTCCACGCCTGTCAGATTCTTTTCAGGAAAGAAAATGTCAGAAAATCTAAGCGAAAGTATCCAGGCCGTCATCAAATCATTGGCGCTTGGTATTCCCCCCAGTGATCGGGTCATTGGCGATGCTTCGCGGTTGGTCGAGGATCTGTTTATCGATTCCATGAGTCTGGTGGAGCTTGTCCTGGAGCTTAATAACGCTTTCGGTATCGAGCTGCCCGAAGGTGAGGTGGAGGCGTGGAGGACAGTGCAGGATGTAGTCGACTCGGTGCAGAGATATAAAGAGAATAGCCCTTGATGGGTACCTATTCAGGGGGACAGGACATTTTCAACATTCATTGCTGTGTTTGTTCGCCCTTCCCGGTGGTTAAATTTTATAACTTGATTTATTGAATGCTTCCTACGGTGCTCGTCGCAGTTTCCTACGTAAATAACGTTCAGCGACCTACGGAATCATCCTATGCATCTTCCTATAGTCACGCAGCTCGTCATCCCGAGCCTGTCTACCCGACAGGCTCGATCGCGCTTCAGTAACTTTCTATAGAGAAGTTTCAAAGTATGGACAGTGCAACTGATCAACCGCTGGTCGAGTCATTCGTTTTTGACCACTGGCTATTGCAAAGCGATGGAACGCTGATGCGAGATGGACAAGGAGTTCATGTTCCCCCCAAAGAGCTGCACGTACTGCGCCTGTTGTTGAAGTCGGCGGGTACGGTCGTCAGCAAGGATTATCTGCTGGACCATGTCTGGCCTCGGATGGATGCCGCTGAGGAGTCGCTGACGCGCTGTATCTACGCCTTGCGCAAGTTGCTCAAGGATAACAAGAACTACATTGCGACGGTTTACGGCCAGGGTTATCGGTTCACCGGTTCCGTGGTCGAGCTCTATGTACCGAGCGAGGCGAGGGCGGTGGTGCCTTCGCTGGCGGTTCTGCCGTTTCGCAATCTGGATGAGATCGCGGCGCTGGATCTGCAGGATCTGATGATCCGCCAACTGACCACGGCGTTCGGTGAGGCATTGCATGTCATTCCCTCGGGGCTGATCGCGGCCTGCGGGGCTTTGGACAACGTGCGGTCGGTGGCCGGGCAGTTGTCGGCAGATTATTGCTTGAACGGTCGTTTTATCGGTGCGGGCGGCTTGCAGCACTGGTCGATCGAGTTGATTCGTGGACGCGACCAGGCCTTGCTGCATGGTCAGACGCTGGATGCCTGGGATCCGGGGGAGGCGCTGGGTGCATTGACATGCCTGGTTGCCCAGCACGTACCGGGGCTGCGCCCTGTCGGTGATCGCTGCGGGTCCTATCCGGTGGCGGTGGCGTATCTCAATGGCTTGTGCAGTGTGCAACAGCACACAGTGCAAAGCCTGCGCGATGCCCAGGTGCTGTTCAGGCAGTGTTTGAAACTCGATGCTGGCTACGCGCCGCCCTGGTGCGGCCTGGCGGATGTGTGGTTGGGGCAGTTGCTGATGGGCCAAGGGGATCAGGGGCACGTCATCGAAGAGGCTCACTCGGCGGTTTCCAATGCCTTGGCGCTGGACCCGGGCAGCATCCCGGCATTGATGCGCCTGGCATTGCTCACCAGTTTGCGCGGCTGCGAGCAAGCGGCCGAGGTGCTGTTCCGTCGCTGCCTGTGGTCGGCCGATCAGGTTGACGTGCTGTATTTTCAGGCCTGGCATCACTGGTTCTGGCAACGAAACGAGCAGGCGGCGCGGATGATCATGCAGTGTCTGCAACTTGATCCGGGTTGTGTCCGGGCGCAGATCCTGCGGGTGCGCATTCATGAACAGCTGACGTGGATCAGCGAGCGGCGCCTGGCATGAAGCGGCGCAGGAACAAATGGCTATGCCTGCCGATGTGCCTTGGTCTGGGGCTGGGCATGACCCAGGCGCACGCCTGGTGCTGGAGCGAGGCGGGGCGGTTGCACGCCATCGAACCCGAGTTGCTGCAAGCGATTGCCACGGTCGAGTCGGGCATGCTGCCGGATGCCGTCCACCACAACAGCAATGGCACCCGCGATATCGGCCTGATGCAGATCAACAGTATCCACCTGCCTCGATTGAAGGCCCAGGGCATTACCGAGCAGCGCCTGTTGCAGGAGCCTTGCCTGTCGGTGGAAGTCGGTGCGCAGGTACTGGCCGGGTTCATCGCGCGCTACGGTTACAACTGGACGGCGGTCGGCGCCTACAACGCGGGCAACTCACCTCATCGCCAGGTCGCGCGATTGCGCTACGCGCGCAAGGTCTGGCGACGCTATCGAGTGCTGACCCAGGGCCAGCCAGAGCGATCGTTGGTCGATGTGTCAGGTGGATGAGCTAACCAGCCCTCCCAAAATCACTTAACAGGTGGCCCTATTGTGTCGCCAGGTTCTGGGGCCGCTTCGCGCCCCAGCGGGAGCAAGCTCCCTCGCCACAATGAGCATGCCGTAGCGGCGTGATACTTCCTGAAAAGGTCGACACGGGAATCTGATCCCCTGCAAGGCGCAACCGGCAGATTTCGATCAGGAAGCCTGTTTTCGGGGTGCCTACCATGGCGGCTCATTCCATTGCCCTGGAGCTTGGACGGTGACAGTCCCGACGGCCACCACGCTACAGCCTTGCGTTCTGCGGATACTCAATGGTCCGTTGCAAGGCTGCGAATTCCCGCTTGGCGAAGGCCCGACCCTGTTCGTGGTCGGGCCTGTGGATTTGCTCGGGAACGGCGCGCCTGCGGCCAGCGTTCCTGAGGAAGCCATCTTCGTTCCTCTGGAGGCGGGCGGCTGCAATTTCGAGGTGCTGGCCGACCAGGCCACGGCAGACGGCTTGCCGGTGCGGTTGCTCGGCGATTCAGTCGCGGTACGCCACTGCGGGTTTCAGACCCGGGTGCAGATCGGTGCCTTGCACATTGCCTTGCGTCCCGAGGATCAAGCTTGGCGTGCCGAGTGTCTCGACCCATCCCCCTCGCCAGCAACCGCTGCCACCGTGTTCATTGATGGCCGTGGCCACTGGCTGCGCTGGGCCGGCTGCGGGCTGGCGTTGGTGGCGTCGGTCGTGGTGATCGGCCTCTGGGCCATGCCGGGGCCGGCGCCTGAAACCGATGTCCGTGCGCTGATCAGTGGCGCCAGTGCGCAGGTCCAGGTGCTGCCGGGGCGCGATCGTTCGGTCTACGTTTTCGTGGCTTCCGAGCGTGATGCCGGTTGGAGCCGACAGGTGCTGGCGCGCCACGGCACTCTGGACGGCAGGGTGTTGGTGACGGACCAGGAGCGCCGCCGACTGGAGCAGGTGTTGATCGACCACGATCCGCAATTGGCCTGGCATTTCCTCGACCTCAGGGATCCAGCGTTGCCGCGCCTGCTACTCAGCGGGCAGCGCAACCTGCTGACGCCCGACCGGCAGGCAAGCCTGATTGATACGTTGCTCGCGGCGGCGCCTTATGCCCGCGACGTCCTGCTGCAAGAACAGGATGACCAACTGCTGGCCGGTCTTGCACAGGCCGGTTTGCAGCGTCTTGCACTGGCCTTCAGTCGGGTCGAGCACGAGGACGGCGTCACGTTCGCCGTCGAGGGCAACCTGCAGGATTCCGAACTGGCCGCCGCTCGCCAGTATGTCGACAGTTTTTACCGGCAATGGGGTGATCGCTACGTGCATTTCACTGTCGCGCTCAAGGACGACTCGCTCAAGGGCAAGTCGTTTCAAACCGGCCCCCAGGGCTACGTCAAGACGGGGTCCTCGTCCTGGCATTTTCTAAATCAGACAGAGTAGGTGACGCATGGCTGGTATCGGACTCCCCATCACATTTCCCGATGATTTTCTCGGCGAGCAGGCGCAGGCATTTGAAGGCGGCGCGCAGAAGCTCAAGGAGGCCCTGGACATTGCACTGGAAAAGCTCAAAACCGATGCTTCGGACCCGGGGTTACTGGCGGCTTATCAGACGGCGTTTTCGTCGTACACGGTTTTCCGCAACGCCCAGACCAACACGATCAAGGGTTTCAAGGATATCGACATGGCGATTATCCAGGCGGCTCGTTGACGCGGGTTCCTTTCGACCGGCCATTGCCCGAGGTAATGGCCCTTTTCATGAGTGCATTGTATGCCTGCCGATTTTTCTCCTGTCCTTGTCCATGGTGCGAGCCTCGTTGAACTGGACGGTCCCCAGGAAGGCCCAGTCGTTTCCCTTGAAGCGCGGTTGATCGGGGCGTTTGCCGCTTCGGCCGTGGACAGCGGGCGCGAGGTCGCGGCCATCAACCAGTTGCTGCAGCGTCCGGACATCGGCAACCCCGAGGTATTGGCGCAACTGCAGGAACTGACGGGGCAATACAACGTGGATATCAATTTGCTCAACGTGCTGGTGCGCAAGGCGGTCGGCACTGCAGAAACCCTGTTGCGTGCGTCATGAGGCCGGTTGTCTTGCTGCTGTTGTCGTGCCTGCTGCTGTCGGGCTGTCGCCAGCCGACCCTGCTGGAAGGGCTGGACCAGCACCAGGCCAATGAAGTGCTGTCGGTCCTGCAACGCAACAACATCACGGCGGTGAAAATCGACACCGGCAAAGCCGGCTATGCGGTGAAGATCGACCCGTTGGATTTTTCCGCCGCCGTCGACCTGCTCAATCTCTATTCGCTGCCTTCCCGGCCACGCCTGCAGGTAGCCGAAATGTTCCCCAGCGACGCCCTGGTGGCTTCGCCCCGTGCGGAAAAAGCCCGGTTGTACTCGGCGTTGGAGCAGCGTATCGAACAGTCGCTGGCGATGCTCGAAGGTGTGGTTTCAGCCCGGGTCCATGTCAGTTACGACTTGGATGCGGGCGAGGGCGGGCGCAAGTCGCCGCCTGTTCATCTCGCGGCGGTGGTGGTGCATGAGCGGGATGTCGAACCGCAATTGCTCATCACCGATATCAAGCGCTTCCTCAAGAACAGCTTTGCCGCCGTGGAGTACGAGAACGTTTCGGTGGTGCTGTCCAGGCGCTCCGAGACCCAGCATGTGGCACCGACCGCGATCGTCTCCCGGCGGGCGTCGAGTTGGCCGTGGCTGCTGGCCGCGACGGGGGGATTGCTGTTAGTTGGCGGCGGCGCCTGGGCTTATCGACAGGCCAGGGCAGGGCGGTGTGATGTCGGACATTGACCGCTTGCAAGGGATTCTCGCCGAGCCCCTGGGGTATCTGCACCCTCAGCGCCTGGTGCTGCCGGCGGGATTCGACGGGCCCCAGGCGCGCAGCGTGCTCAACCGGATCGTGCTCGAGGGTCTGCAACTGCAAGGGCCGTGGCCGTCGATTAGGTTAAGTGGCGTGGCGAAACAATGGGTTCGTCATTGGTGGCAATTGCCCTATATCGCCTTGCTGCTGGGCGCCTATCGCTTGCGGCACGGTTTGGCTCGGGGGGCGGCGTTGGCGTGCCTGCCGATGCCGGTCCGGCGATTCGCCAGTTACAGCCTGGGCCTTCGAGGCGACCTCGCACTCCAGTGCCCCGCCGTTTCGGTGGAGCAGGTCGAAGCGGCCGGCCTCAATGCCCTGTGGAGCTGGCACGAACAGGTCCCCGCGCCGTTGCTCGAACGCCTGGCCTTGCAATTCTCCGCGCCTGTCGTGCAATTGCAGCGGCACTGGCCGCTCATGCAACCCGATCCAACCCTTTTCTTTCTGGCGGTGCAGCATGCTCGACTCCATCCGCTCCCTGGCTGACCTGCCTGTGGGCGAAGACGTGCGCCTGGCTCGCGAAGATATCGTCGCCGCCCGTCGTCGTCTGCGCCTGCAGCGCGAGGCCCAGCGCCGCGCCCGCGAGTGTGTCGAGCAGGCCCGGCGCGATGCCGAAGCGGTGCATGCCAACGCCTTTCAACAGGGTTATGCCGAGGGCATTCTGCGGGCGACCGGGCATCTGGCGGACGGCTTGCTGAAGTCGCAGACGCTGGCGCTGCAATTGCGCGACGCATTGGCTCGGGCCGCTCGTGAACTGCTCGCGCAAGCCTTGAACCGCCCCGAATGGTTGGAGCAAATGCTGGAATGCTGGCTGGCCGTGCAACCCGACGGGCGCGGCGCGGTGTTGCAAGTGTTGTTGCCAGCGCATTGTCGTCCGTGGGGTCCTCAACTGCGCGAAAGCTTGCGGGTGTCATGGGCTGGCGAGTTGATCATCGAATATCACGCGCAGGAGCGTTATGTGTTGCGGCTGGCGGATCAACTGCTGGAGTTCGACGCTGAAATGATCCGGGAGCGGTTGGCGCCGCGACTATTGGCGAGCATCGCCAATTTGCCGGAGGCGGTTCGTTCGTTGGACCAGGCTGCGTTACAGGCCCTGACGGAGCTGTGCTCAAGCTTCGTCGAGCATCCCGTCGATTCCACGCCAACCGAGGTTAACCATGAAGATTGAAAACCTGGGCGGTTCCAGCGTGCTGGATCGCACTGCAAGTCCGTCAGTCGAGATGCTGGAGTCGCGCCTGCTGGCTGCGGGTGAGCAAAGCAAACGCCCGGATCCTGAGTTTGAGCATTTATATCAATTGCTGCTGGCCATGGAAGGGCAGGGTGAAAAAGCGATTCATGAGTTTCTTCGCACACTGCGCGGGGAGGACGGAGCAACCGCTGCGTACCCCACCGCCATGGCATTGAAAACGATCACGCAACAAGTACTGGTTCGATTGAAAGAGGAGGGCCTGGAAAAGTCGCAGCTTTACAAGGAGGTTCGCGGGGCCAATGGTCTGGCGTTTGCCATGGAGGTCTATGTCCAGGGCGTAATGCGTGATGTGTTTCAGCCCATGGGGGATGAGGCTTGGGAAAAGAGCGAGTGGTGAGAGTACTCGTATAAACAATAAGGAGAATAAGTGTGCGTATTACTGACATGACCTTCAATGTGACGCCTGGGATTCAAGGTGACTTGGGGCCAAAAACACCAATGACGGAAATGCCGGACAGGTCGGTAAATATTGACATTGGAGATGTTAAATTAAGTGGGTTGGGGAAGGCTGAGGAAATTGTTCTAGCTCTTAATGAGCTAGGTGCGAACGTGAAAGCCGAACTTGATGATTGCCGAAAAGGTTACGGGAAGTTAGATGCAGATACAGAGGGGCAACTTCAAAGGTATGTAGATTCTGGAGAAATTCCGTCTGAAAAAGAAAGGTGTCCATACTTGAAAGAAGTACTCAAAAGTGGTGTGGGTGCCGAGGGCCAACAAAGTCGCTGGCAGCAGGTGGTGGAAACGATTAGGGAAACAGTCGAGGGGCCGTTGCTCAATCTGGCCAATGTCGCTGGGCGCACTGGTGCGATAGTTTTTCTGGCCGCTACTGCAAGCAAGTACGTTGCGCATCACGTCGAACAGGCTATTAGTGAAGGTGATTCGCCTGAGGCCGCCAAGGCATGGGCGGCCGCTGCGCTGGCATTGACGGGACCTGGGCTGATGGCGATCGCGGCGACTCGAAGTGAGCGCTTAGGAGACGCAACATCGTGGTCCCGCCTTAGCCGTATCGGCCTCGCCAGCCTTACCGTGGGAATAGCTCTCACGGCATATCTGACGGGAAAATTAAGCGAGATCGGTTCTAAGATGGTCGAAGGAATCCTTTACCAGGTGATTAGAGCTGCAATCGAAGCCTGTTTTCCATTGACGGATAATTCGGGAGTTCCCAGCGTAGCTTCAACGTCCGTTTCAGCCGCGCTTTATTCTCTCTATAACCTTGGAGCGGCAGAATTGACCAAGGTGCTACCGCTGGACAGTATAAACGCTTTGGTTAAGTTCATGACTGAAGGAGGGATAACTGCCTTCGGCGTTGTGTTTGATGGCTTTGCGTCCATTATTGCAAAAAACTGTCTATCTGCGAGGCCTGTTCCTGATTCGGTTTTCGAGGTTAAAAAAGACGCATTAGAGGTGCGTGCCAAGTTTCAGTTGCCGACCTTGGAAAAGTTGGCGGAGGTATCTACGAGCGTTCTGGGTGCACGCATTTCCTTAAATCATTTCAGTGCCATGCTTGGAGCGGTACTGGCATCCGTGGTGCTTCAATCGGATTCTGATGGCGATAACAATAACTTTCATATGGTCGCGTTAATTACTGCGGTCGTTGTGGGAATTGCTTATTTTCCATACATTTTTTCGACTGTGAAAGACACTAAAAATAGCTATACAGTGTCGAGTGAGACTAACCCCGCTTAATCTCACACGGAGCTGGCAGCCATCGGCTGCTCGCTCCCATCCCTTCACCCCGGCTATAATCCCCGCCTCATTTCGTCGATTGAGTCAAACCCACCCATGTACACCCTGGCCCGTCAGCTGTTGTTCAAACTTTCCCCGGAAACCTCCCACGATCTGTCCCTGGACCTGATCGGCGCGGGCGGACGTTTGGGCCTCAACGGTTTGCTGTGCAAGGCGCCAGCGAAATTGCCGGTGACGGTCATGGGGCTGCAATTCCCGAACCCCGTGGGGTTGGCGGCGGGCCTGGACAAGAATGGCGCGGCCATCGACGGCTTCGCCCAGTTGGGGTTCGGTTTCGTCGAAATCGGCACCGTTACCCCACGACCACAGCCGGGCAACCCCAAGCCACGGATCTTCCGCCTGCCGCAAGCCGAGGCGATCATCAATCGCATGGGGTTCAACAACTTGGGTGTAGACCATCTGCTGGCTCGCGTCGCAGCGGCCAAGTACCAAGGCGTGCTGGGCATCAACATCGGCAAGAACTTCGACACGCCAGTGGAGCGCGCCGTCGACGATTACCTGATCTGCCTGGAAAAGGTCTACGCCCACGCCAGCTATGTCACCGTCAACGTCAGCTCGCCGAACACCCCTGGGCTGCGCAGCCTGCAATTCGGCGATTCCCTCAAGCAACTGCTGGCCGACCTGGCCCGGCGTCGCGCGGAACTGGCATTGACACACGGCCGGCATGTGCCACTGGCGATCAAGATCGCCCCGGACATGACCGACGAGGAGACCACCCAGGTGGCCCAGGCCCTGATCGAGACGGGCATGGACGCGGTGATCGCCACCAACACGACCCTGGGGCGCGATGGTGTCGAAGGGCTGGAGCACGGTGACGAGGCGGGTGGTTTGTCTGGTGCGCCGGTGCGTGACAAGAGCACCCACACCGTGAAGGTGCTGGCCGCTGAATTGGCGGGGCGCTTGCCGATCATCGCGGCGGGCGGGATTACCGAAGGCAAGCATGCCGCCGAGAAGATCAGCGCCGGGGCGAGCCTGGTGCAGATCTATTCGGGGTTCATCTATAAAGGGCCGGCGCTGATCCGTGAGTCGGTGGATGCCATTGCGGCGTTGGGGTGATTCAGGAACGGTCGGCTCTATCGAGGCGAGCAAGTTGTGGGAGCAAGCCTTGCTCCCACTAGGCCTTGCCGAAACCCAGGCATTAAAAAGGGCTCCTCGAAGGAGCCCCCTGGGCCGTAGCCCGCCGTCCGGATGGGACGCGCGTGGTTAAATCGATATGGGTGTCAAATTGTCGAGTTCTTGAGTATTAAGCCCTGTGTCAGCCGACGGCGTGAAGTTCGTTGAGTCTGTGGATACCCGCAGTGCCGGTCATACCGTCCCAGTTGTCGCCGCGTCCTTCTCGCCAGCCATTGATCCAGGCTTGACGTACCGACGGTAGAGTAAAGGGGCAAAGCTCACGGGATTTACCACCAACGCCATATTGGTAACCACGTAAAAATGCTCTTTCCAACGGATCACGCTTAAGTCTTCTCATAGGGTGTTTCCCTCACTTGTTGACTGTTACTTAGCGTCGACCTCTATCGAGGCCGGGGCAGAATCATTCTGCCGTTGGTGGCTCGTTGCCGGCGTGACGAGCCGAGGTTGTTGACGCCGTTGCGACGTCAACCTGTGTTGAGTTCTAACCAAAGCGTCACAGGGATGGAATGATCGTTTTGTCATAAGCACGTAACAATAAAGATGTTAGGGCGATAAGTAACTTCATGTTCGTTGACCGCTTTTGAGCAAGACCCCTGTATGATCGGCCCTGCGCCAAAGGGGACTGGTTTTCCTTGAATGAGAATGTCCTCCCGTTGCACTCGGGTACTATTCGACGAAAGGGGCGAGTTTTCACAATTTGTTGCACAGAATTTTTTACCTGCCTTCGCATCAAAGCTCTTTTAACCTGAGCGGCGAGGGCGGCACGGCACACATTCGTGCCACGCGGGTGCTCTTGAGAAAAGCACCTGACTGAACCCGGCCCGGCAATGCGTTGCCCGGCCCACTTAGCCAAAGGCTCTGGAAATCCCATGTCCGATCGTTTCGAACTCTTCCTCACCTGCCCCAAGGGCCTCGAAGGCCTGTTGATCGAGGAAGCCGTCGGGCTTGGCCTTGAAGAGGCGCGCGAGCATACCTCGGCCGTGCGCGGCATGGCCGACATGGAAACGGCCTATCGCCTGTGCCTGTGGTCGCGCCTGGCCAACCGCGTGTTGCTGGTGCTCAAGCGTTTCCCGATGAAGGACGCCGAAGACCTGTACCACGGTGTGCTGGATGTCGACTGGCAAGACCATATGCTGGCCGACGGCACCCTGGCGGTGGAGTTCAGCGGCCATGGTTCGGGCATCGACAACACTCACTTCGGCGCCTTGAAGGTCAAGGATGCCATCGTCGACAAGCTGCGCACCCCGACGGGCGAGCGGCCGTCCATCGACAAGCTCAACCCGGACCTGCGCATCCACCTGCGCCTGGACCGCGGCGAAGCGATCCTCTCCCTCGACCTTTCTGGCCACAGCCTGCACCAGCGCGGTTATCGCCTGCAGCAAGGCGCCGCGCCGCTGAAGGAAAACCTCGCCGCCGCGATCCTGATCCGCGCCGGTTGGCCGCGCATTGCCGCTGAAGGCGGCGCGTTGGCCGACCCGATGTGCGGGGTCGGCACGTTCCTGGTGGAAGCAGGCATGATCGCCGCCGACATGGCGCCGAACCTGCGTCGTCAGCAGTGGGGCTTCACCGCCTGGCTCGGCCATGTGCCGGCGTTGTGGAAGAAACTTCACGAAGAGGCCACCGCCCGCGCCGCCGCCGGGCTGGCCAAGCCGCCGCTGTGGATTCGCGGCTACGAAGCCGACCCACGGCTGATCCAGCCGGGCCGCAACAACGTCGAGCGTGCGGGCCTGAGCGAGTGGATCAAGATCTACCAGGGCGAAGTCGCCACCTTCGAACCGCGTCCAGACCAGAACCAGAAAGGCCTGGTGATTTGCAACCCGCCGTACGGCGAACGCCTGGGCGATGAAGCCAGCCTGCTCTACCTCTACCAGAACCTCGGCGAGCGTCTGCGCCAGGCCTGCCTGAACTGGGAGGCGGCGGTGTTCACCGGTGCGCCGGACCTGGGCAAGCGCATGGGCATTCGCAGCCACAAGCAGTATTCGTTCTGGAACGGCGCCTTGCCGTGCAAGCTGCTGCTGATCAAGGTCCTGCCGGATCAGTTCGTCACCGGCGAGCGTCGCACCCCGGAGCAACGCCAGGCCGAGCGCGAACAGGCCGCCTACGATCAGGCCCCTGAAGTACCGCAAGAGCGCCAGTACAACAAGAACGGCAACCCGATCAAACCGGCTCCGGCACCGGCCCCTGTGGTCGAGCAGGCGCGGTTGAGCGAAGGCGGGCAGATGTTCGCCAATCGCCTGCAAAAGAACCTCAAGTTGCTGAGTAAATGGGCCAAGCGTGAAGGTGTGGACTGCTACCGGGTCTACGATGCCGACATGCCGGAATATTCCATGGCTATCGACCTGTACCACGACTGGGTTCACGTCCAGGAGTACGTCGCGCCCAAGTCCATCGACCCGGAAAAGGCCTCGGCCCGCTTGTTCGACGCCCTGGCGGCCATTCCCCAGGCACTGAACGTCGACAAGAACCGTGTGGTGATCAAGCGCCGCGAGCGTCAGAGCGGTACCAAGCAGTACGAGCGCCAGAGCGCCCAGGGCAAGTTCACCGAGGTCAACGAAGGCGGCGTGAAGCTGCTGGTCAACCTCACCGACTACCTGGACACCGGGCTGTTTCTGGATCATCGGCCGATGCGCCTGCGGATCCAGAAAGAAGCAGCCGGCAAGCGCTTCCTCAACCTGTTCTGCTACACCGCGACCGCCAGCGTCCACGCTGCCAAGGGCGGTGCTCGGAGCACCACCAGTGTCGACCTGTCGAAAACCTACCTGGACTGGGCGCGGCGCAACCTGTCGCTCAATGGTTTTTCCGACAAGAACCGTCTGGAGCAGGGCGATGTGATGGCCTGGCTGGAAGCCAGTCGTGACGAGTACGACCTGATTTTCATCGACCCGCCGACCTTCTCCAACTCCAAGCGCATGGAAGGCGTGTTCGATGTGCAGCGCGACCACGTCCAGTTGCTGGACCTGGCCATGGCGCGCCTGGCCCCGGGCGGTGTGCTGTATTTCTCCAACAACTTCCGCAAGTTCCAACTCGAGGACAATCTCGGCGAGCGCTACGCGGTGGAAGAGATCACCGCCAAGACCATTGATCCGGATTTTGCCCGCAACGGCAAGATCCACCGTGCCTGGAAGATCATGGCCCGTTGACCGAAGTCTGATTGGATCTATGAAGCCTTGTACTTCAAGGCTTCCGGCCGCATTTTTGGGCTGGCCAAAGTAATGGCTAATAGCTATAACTTAGGCAGTGTCCAGGGCTGTGCCTATGCCTGGCTCCATTCTGAGTTGCGTTTATGGCATTGCATCAGGTGCGCCCCAGGATCCTGGGCTTTATCAGCGAAGATGTGTCGGCCTGGCTGGTGGCTTTGCTGGTGCTGCTGGCCGGCACTTTCCTGACCGGCTTGCTGAGCTGGGCGATGATGAACCTGTTCAGTCAGCAACTGCGCCAGCGCTTCGAGTTGCAAGCCGAGGAACGCTTCAGCCGCATCGAAGAACGCTTCCAGGACGAGGAACAACGTCTCGATGGTTTGCGGCGGTTCTTTGCCAATTCGGTAGAGGTTTCCAACGCGGAATTTCACGGCTACGTCGAACCGCTGTTGCGGCGCACCCTGGCCTTCGCCTGGGCGCCCCGGGTCTCTCGGGACCTGCGACAATCCTTCGAACAAGAGACGCGAGGCCAGGGAGACGACACCTTTGCCATCCGCGAGGCCGACGAGAGCGGCGGCCTGCGGCGTGCCGCCGAGCGGGACGAGTACGTGCCGGTGCTGTACCTCCAGAGCCAGCTGCTCTCGATGTCCCCCCTGGGGTTCGATCTGCTTTCCCATCCATTGCGTCGGGCCGCGCTTGAGCGAGCGCGTTTGCTTGGCACGGTGGTGGTCTCGCAGCCGTTGGACCTGATGGGGGGCGGACCGGACTTCGCCCGTGGCGTGTTGCTGGTGGCGCCGGTCACCCGAGCGTCGGCCAAGGAACCGTTCGGTTACGTGGTGGCGGGTATCAACATGCGTCAGCTGGTGGGCGATGGCTTGCCGACCGCAGGTCATGACAACCTTTCGATGCGTGTTCTGGATCAGTCCACGGACGACCGGGGGGAAGTGCTGTTCGATTCCCTCGACGCGCTGGGTGACAGTGGTTTGTCGGCGACCCGCCTGTTACGCCTGGCCGATCGCGACTACCGGGTGGAGTTGCGGCCCAGCCGGGTGTTCCTGTCGAGCAATCACTCTTCGGTCACCGGCACGGTGGTACTCGGCGGCTTGCTCAGCCTGCTGCTCAGCGCCTTGCTCTATGTGCTGGTCAGCCAGCGGCAGCGGGCCTTGAAACTGGTCGAGCAACGTACCCGTGAACTGCGCGCCCGGGAGCAGGAGCTGCGGGGGACTCATGGCCAATTGCGCGGTGTGCTGGATGCCGCGACCCAGGTCGCGATCATCGCCACTGACCTGCGCGGAGTCATCACCACCTTCAACGTCGGCGCCGAACAGATGCTCGGCTACCCGAGTTGCGAGGTGCTGCAAAGCATGACCCTGGAGAGCTTGCATGTGCCACGGGAACTCCAGGCCCGGGCCGCCCAGCTCGGCGCGCGTTTTGGCAAACCGATTCCCACCTGCCATGCGATGCTGCTCGAGGGCGGTGAGCAGGGGGGGCAGCAGGCGCGGGAATGGACCCTGGTACGCCGCGATGGCAGCCACCTGACCGTGAACATGCTCGCCACACCCATGCTCGATGAGCAGGGGCTGTGGGTCGGGCACCTGGCAATCTGCATCGACGTCACCGAACGCAAGCGCGTCCACGAAGCGCTGGCGGCCCGTGACCTGTTGTTGAAAAAGCTCAGCGCTCATGTGCCCGGGGGAATCTACCAGTTCAAGATGGACTTCAATGGTCGCTTCAGCGTGATCTATGCCAGCGACGGCATCCGCGACATCTATGAGTTGGAACCCGATGTACTGGTGCAGAACGCCGAGGCGATTTTCTCGCGTATTCACCCTTTGGACAGTACGCGCGTCCGCGCTTCGATCGGTGCTTCGGCCCACACCTTGAGCCCGTGGCGTGAAGAGTACCGGGTGCAATTGCCTATGCGCGGCCTGCGTTGGGTGCGTGGCGAGGCCACGCCCGAGGAATTGCCTGGCGGGGGCGTGTTGTGGCACGGCTATATCTCGGATATTTCCGACCTCAAGCGCGTGGAAGAAGAATTGCGGGCGTTGTCCGTGACCGACGCCCTGACCGGCATTCGCAATCGCCGCTATTTCCAGGAGCGCCTGACCTCGGAGATGGCCCGGGTCGAGCGCGGTTCTGGTGGGTTGGCGGTCATCATGCTCGACATCGATCACTTCAAGCGCATCAATGACCAACACGGCCATGCGGTGGGCGACCGGGTATTGCAGGCGGTCTGCCAGCGCATCGCCCAACGGTTGCGCCGCACCGATGTGTTCTGCCGGTTGGGTGGGGAAGAGTTCGTGGTGCTGTGCCCGGACACTGACAGCGATAGCGCCTATACCTTGGCCCTGGAACTGTGGGAAGGCTTGCGGGCTGCGCCCATCGAGGATGTTGGGGTGGTCACCGCCAGTTTCGGCATCGCCACCTGGCGCGCCGGGGAGGGCGCCGATGCGTTGCTGCTCAGGGCCGACTCGGGTGTGTACGCGGCCAAGCAGGCCGGGCGGGATCGGGTCGAGACGCAGCTAGGTTAGCTATTTTGGCTGGGGCCATGGGGCCAAAGTGGGCACAAGATTTCTGTACGACACAATTCCCCGTGGGAGCGAGCTTGCTCGCGATAGCGCCAGGTCAGTCACATTTCTATCAACTGGCCGACCGAATCGCGAGCAAGCTCGCTCCCACATTGGGTTGTGCGCTGGATTCAGAGCACCGAAGCCGTCTGCGGCAGTTTCGGCTGGCGGTACAGGTCCAGCAGCACCTGGTCCAGCACCGACGAAGCGCCCCATGGCTTCGGATCGTTGAGGATCGCTACCACCGCCCACGTGTTGCCATTGATGTCGCGGCTGAAGCCGGCGATGGCGCGGACGGTGTTCAGGGTTCCGGTCTTGACGTGGGCCTCGCCCGCCATGGCAGTGGTCTTCAGGCGTTTGCGCATGGTGCCATCGGTGCCGGCAATCGGCATCGAACTGATGAACTCCGCCGAATACGGGCTGCGCCAGGCGGCTTGCAGCATCGCCGCCATTTCCCGGGCGCTGACCCGTTCGGCGCGGGACAGGCCGGAGCCGTTCTCCATCACCAGGTGTGGCGCGGTGATGCCTTTCTTGGCCAGCCACTGGCGCACCACCCGTTGCGCCGCCTTGGCGTCATCACCATCGGCTTCGTTACGGAACTGCGCGCCGAGGCTCAGGAACAGTTGCTGGGCCATGGTGTTGTTACTGTATTTGTTGATGTCGCGGATGATCTCCGCCAGGTCCGGGGAGAACGCCCGGGCCAGCAACTTGGCGTTGCTCGGGGTCGCGGCCAGGCGGTCCTTGCCCTGGATGCTGCCGCCCAGTTCCTTCCAGATCGCCCGCACCGCGCCAGCGGTGTAGGTGGCATGGTCCAGCAGCGACAGGTAGGTCTGGGAGCTGCAACCGTCACCGAGCTGGCCGCCGACGGTCACCGTCACGCTGCCGTCCGCCTGTGGCACCGGGTTGTAGCGCACGCCGCCGGCGCATTGCTTGGAATTGACCGCCTTGACCTGGTTTTCGATGCGAATGCTGGCAATCGGCGGTTCCACCGACACCAGCACCCGGCCGCCGTCATTGCGGGCGACGAAGCGCAGGGCCTTGAGGTTGACCAGCAGCGAGTCGGGCTTGACCAGGAACGGCTTGTTTTCGTCGTTGCCGTCGTCGTTGAACTCGGGCAGTTGCGGCTGGATGAAGAAACTGCGGTCCAGGACCAGGTCGCCAGTGATCTGCTGCACGCCGTTGGCCCGCAGGTCGCGCATCAACAGCCAGAGTTTTTCCATGTTCAGCTTGGGATCGCCGCCGCCCTTGAGGTAAAGGTTGCCGTTGAGAATCCCGCCGCTGAGGGTGCCGTCGGTGTAGAACTCGGTTTTCCATTGGTGATTGGGGCCGAGCATTTCCAGGGCCGCGTAGGTGGTCACCAGTTTCATGGTGGACGCGGGGTTGACCGAAACGTCGGCGTTGTACAGGGTCGGCGTGCCGGGGCCATTGAGCGGCACCATCACCAGGGACAGGGCGTTATCCTGCAGTTTGCTGGCCTTGAGGGCCTTTTGCACATTGGGCGACAGGGCAGTGTTGATCGTGGCGGCGTGGGCGGTGACAGGGAGGGCCAGGGGAAGAAGAAGGCTGGCCAGAAGCAGTGGACGCAAAGATTTGATCATTTGAAATAGAACCCTGCGGGCGAGGGGGGAAAAAACGAGGACATGAAAATGAACGTCCTCAACGGTCATGAAAGTGTCGGCATTATGCCCCAAGCCGCGACGGCTTGGGCCGTGCCCGAGCCCTTCGGCTGCTATTTTTTACCGACGGTAGGCCGATACGCCCGATCAGTCGGGCAATCGACGCATCAAACTGGTAAAGTGCCGGCCGTTATTACTTATGAGGATTGTTCCAATGGCGACTAACCGTTCCCAGCGTCTGCGCAAAAAACTGTGCGTGGATGAATTTCAAGAGCTGGGTTTCGAACTGAACCTGGATTTCAAAGAAGATCTGGCCGATAAGGCTATTGACGCTTTCCTCGACGCGTTCCTGAAAGAAGCCATGGAAGCCAACGGCCTGGGCTACGTCGGCGGCGACGACTACGGTCTGGTTTGCCTGCAGAAGCGTGGCTCGGTCACCGAAGCGCAGCGCGCTGCCGTTGAAGCCTGGCTCAAGGCCCGTCCTGAGCTGACCAGCGTGGAAGTCAGCCCGCTGATGGACGTCTGGTACCCGGAAAAGCCGATCAACCCGGTCGCTTGATGGTTCGATGATGTTCCGAAACCGGCTGCCCGTCTGGGGGCCGGTTTTTTTGTGCCTGTCTGTTGGATATTGAGTGACCTTCAGGACGCCTTCGCGAGCAAGCTCGCTCCCACAAGGGGCGCATGAACACCCCAAATCCCCTGTGGGAGCGAGCTTGCTCGCGATGCTTTCAGGCGCTACGCCAGTTCAGAATCACCAGGGTCAACACCCCCGCCACAATCCCCCAGAACGCCGAACCGATGGAGAACAGCGTCAGCCCCGACGCCGTGACCATGAAGGTGATCAGCGCCGCTTCCCGTTCCTTCACTTCGCTCATGGCGATGCTCAAGCCATTGATGATCGAGCCGAACAGCGCCAAGGCCGCGATGGACAGCACCAGTTCCTTGGGCAGTGCCGCGAACAACGCCGCCAGCGTCGCGCCGAACACTCCGGCAATCCCGTAGAAAATCCCGCACCACACCGCCGCCGTGTAGCGCTTGTTGCGATCTTCGTGGGCCTGGGGCCCGGTGCAGATGGCTGCGCTGATGGCGGCCAGGTTGATGCCATGAGAGCCGAACGGCGCCAGCAACAGAGAGGCAATGCCGGTGCTGGTGATCAGTGGCGAGGCCGGTACGTTGTAGCCGTCGGCCCGCAGTACGGCGATGCCGGGCATGTTCTGCGAGGTCATCGCCACCACGAACAACGGAATGCCGATGCTGATGGTGGCCGCCAGGGAAAAGTGCGGTGTGGTCCACACTGGCGTCGCGACTTCCAGGGCGAAGCCGCTGAAGTCCAGCAGCCCCAGCAGCCCGGACAGTACCGTGCCGATCAGCAGCGCCGCCAACACCGCGTAGCGAGGGGACAGGCGCTTGACGATCAGGTAAGTGAAAAACATCCCTAGCACCAGGCCGGTGCGATGCTGGGTGGCGACGAAGATCTCGCTGCCGATCTTGAACAGGATGCCCGCCAGCAACGCCGCCGCCAGCGAGGCCGGAATGCGCTTGACCAGGCGCTCGAAACTGCCGGTCAGGCCGCAGATCGTCACCAGGACCGCGCAGGTTATATAGGCACCGATGGCCTCGCCATAACTCACGCCGCCCAGGCTGGTGATCAGCAGCGCCGCTCCGGGTGTCGACCAGGCGATGGTGATCGGCGT
This sequence comes from Pseudomonas sp. NFIX10, assembly GCF_900111955.1. Taxonomy (NCBI): domain Bacteria; kingdom Pseudomonadati; phylum Pseudomonadota; class Gammaproteobacteria; order Pseudomonadales; family Pseudomonadaceae; genus Pseudomonas; species Pseudomonas sp. NFIX10. The sequence continues at coordinate 274,729 of NZ_FOKH01000001.1, forward strand.
GCGATAACGCAGCGACAGCCCGATGGAGCACACGGCCATGCCAATGGAAATCGCCCAGATCCACGAGGAAATCTGCCCGCTGGTCAGGCCGGCCGCCTGCCCGGCCTGGAACATCAGCACCAGGGAACTGGTGTAGCCGGTCATCATCGCGATGAACCCGGCGACGATGGCCGAAGGCGAGGTATCGGCTAATGGGCGAAGTGGCGTGGTCGTGACTTCGGTCATGGTGGGTGATGTTCCTTGTTATAGATTATGCGTGTGGGAGCAAGCCTTGCTCCACAAGCCTTGCTCCCACAGGTGTCACAGAATGGTGGGTTTAAGCCTAAACTCAACCCTGTGAGCGATTGCAATACAGCCATGCCTGCAAACAGCCGTACAGTCGTGTTGCCATCAGAGGTTGTGTACAATCGAGCTGTTTTTTACGCGATACTTGCCAGCGACCCGCTGTGCCGTATTACAGTCACGGTCAATTCGCCGCAGTTCTCCCGACTCGAGTGCCCATGAACGAACAGTTGCAGCCCCTCAAGAAACAACCGCGAGCTGGTAAAGCCGGCCGCAGCGGAACCCAGGACGATATTGTCTATGCGCATATCTTCGAGGCCATCCTCGAACAACGCCTGGCGCCCGGTACCAAATTGAGCGAAGAGGCGCTGGGGGAAATTTTCGGGGTCAGCCGCACGATCATCCGCCGGGCATTGTCACGCCTGGCCCACGAAGGCGTGGTGTTGCTGCGGCCCAATCGCGGTGCCGTGGTGGCGAGCCCCAGTGTCGAAGAGGCCCGCCAGGTGTTCATGGCCCGGCGGCTGGTGGAGCGGGCGATCACCGAGCTGGCGGTGCAGCATGCCACGGCCGAACAACTGGCTGAGCTGCGGCAGATGGTCAGCGATGAGCGCGACAGTTTTTCCCGTGGCGACCGCGGCGCCGGCATCCGCTTATCGGGCGAGTTCCACCTCAAGCTGGCCGAAGCGGCGAAGAACGCCCCGCTGATCAGCTTCCAGCGCAGCCTCGTGTCCCAGACGTCGCTGATCATCGCCCAGTATGAAAGCGGCAACCGCTCCCACTGCTCCTACGACGAACACACCCAGTTGATCGACGCTATCGAGGCGCGCGATGCGACGTTGGCGGTGGACCTGATGATGCATCACATGGACCACATCGACAGCAAACTCAACCTCGACGAAGAAAGTGCGTCGGATGACTTGCACGCGGTGTTCTCGCATTTGCTGCAGAGCAAGAAACCGGGGCGGTCGACGGCCAAGCTTTGATGGGTTGAATCAGCCTGATCGTTCCCACGCGTTGCGTGGGAACGCAGCCCGGGACGCTCCGCGTCCCAAAAGCCGAACGCAGAGCGTCCGTTGAGGCATTCCCACGCAAAGCGTGGGAACGATCAACAGCCAATAAAAATCTACCGCTGATGCACCAGTTTACCGGCCGCATAAGTCTGCGCCACCGTCCGGTCATCCCCCAGCGTCATCAACACGAACAACCGCTCGGCAATGTCCTTGGCCTGCTTGAGGCGATAGCTCAGCAGCGGCGTGGCGTTGTAGTCCAAAACCAGGAAATCCGCGTCCGTCCCCGGCTGCAACGTGCCGATCTTGTCCTCCAGGCGCAGGGCCCGGGCGCCGCCGAGGGTGGCCAGGTACAGCGACTTGAACGGACTCAGCCGCGCGCCCTGCAACTGCATCACCTTGTAGGCTTCGTTCAGGGTGTGCAGCAGCGAAAAACTGGTGCCGCCACCGACGTCCGTGCCCAGCCCTACGTTCACCTTGTGCTTCTCGGCCATCGGCAGGTTGAACAGGCCGCTGCCGAGGAAAAAGTTCGAGGTCGGGCAGAAGGCGATGGCCGAACCGGTCTCGGCCAGGCGCGCGCATTCGTCGTCGCACAGGTGCACGCCGTGGGCGAACACCGAGCGCTCGCCGAGCAATTGGTAGTGATCGTAGACGTCCAGGTAACCCTTGCGCTCCGGGAACAGTTCCTTGACCCACTGCACTTCCTGCAGGTTCTCGCTGATGTGGGTCTGCATGTACAAGTCGGGGTATTCCCCCAGCAACTGCCCGGCCAGGGCCAGTTGTTCCGGGGTGCTGGTGGGGGCGAAGCGTGGGGTCACGGCGTAGTGCAGCCGGCCCTTGCCGTGCCAGCGCTCGATCAGCGCCTTGCTCTCGGTGTAACTGGATTCGGCGGTGTCGGTCAGGTAGTCCGGGGCGTTGCGGTCCATCATCACCTTGCCGGCGATCATCCGCAGGTCGAGCTTCTGGGCCACTTCGAAAAACGCATTCACCGACTGCGGATGCACGCTGCCGAACACCAGCGCGGTGGTGGTGCCGTTGCGCAGCAATTCCTTGACGAAAATATCCGCCACCGCGTCGGCGTGGGCCTTGTCGGCGAACTGGCTTTCGCAGGGGAAGGTGTAGGTGTTGAGCCAGTCCAACAGTTGCTCGCCATAGGCGCCGACCATGCCGGTTTGCGGCAGATGGATGTGGGTGTCGATCAAACCTGGCGTGATCAGCGCGTCCGGGTAATGGGCGATTTCGATATCCGCCGCCAGGGTCGGCAGCAGGTCATGGGCGTGGCCGACGGCACTGATCTGGCCGTTCTCCACCACCAGCAAACCGTCTTCGAAATATTCATAGGACGCTTCGATACCCACTTCGGCCGGGTCGGCGAGGCTGTGGAGCAGGGCGGCGCGGTAGGCTTTGCGTGTCAGAGGCATGGGGATTCTCAACGAGTGTTCAACGGTTCGCCTGGCTGCGGCGCGAGGCCGGCAGCAGCTTGGCAATCGGTTCGGCGCGCACGGTGTGCTGGCCGAAATCGGCGTTATAGGTGGCGATGATTTCGCCGGCGATGGAGATGGCGATTTCCACAGGCAACTTGCCTTTGACTTCGCCGATGCCCATCGGGCAACGCATGCGTTGCAAGGTGGCGCTGTCGAAACCACGATCGCGCAGGCGATGTTCGAACTTGACCCGTTTGGTCTTCGAGCCGATCAGGCCGAAGTAGGCGAAGTCGTTGCGCTTGAGGATCGCGGCGCTCAGTTCCAGGTCGAGTTGATGGTTGTGAGTCATGACGATGCAGTAGCTGCCGGCGGGCAATGCGTCGACTTCATCCAGTGGTTCTTCGCTGACGATCTTGTGCACGCCGTGGGGCAAGTGTTCGGGGAATTCCGCCTCCCGCGAATCGATCCAGCGCACCTTGCAGGGCAGGCTCGCCAGCAGTGGCACCAGGGCGCGGCCGACATGGCCGGCGCCGAATACGGCGATCTGCGCCTGGACCTGGCCCATGGGTTCGAACAGCAACACGGTGACGCCGCCGCAGCACTGACCGAGGCTCGCACCGAGGCTGAAGCGCTCCAGATGGGTATTCTGCTGGCCGCTGGCGAGCATGTTCCGGGCGATTTCCATGGCCTTGTATTCCAGGTGCCCGCCACCGATGGTGTCGAACGTCTGGCTGGCGCTGATGACCATCTTCGAACCGGCGTTGCGCGGGGTGGAGCCGAGTTCTTCGATGATCGTCACCAGCACACAGGGTTCGCCGCGGGTTTGCAGGTCGGCGAGGGCGCTGATCCAGTTGTACATATTCACCTCGACATCTTTGTTGTCTGTTCGGGCCTCATCGCGAGCAAGCTCGGCTCCCACAGGGGACTTCAGGGTTAACAAAATTCCTGTGGGAGCGAGCTTGCTCGCGATCGGCCGCGCCGCGGTCTAGAGCGAAGCCACTTCGACTTCAGCTTCCTCAGCCTTGACCGCCTTCAACCCTCGCATCTGCTCACACCCCCACAACACCCGCTCCGGCGTGGCCGGGGCGTCGATGTTCGGTTGATGCCGGTAATCCCCCAGGCTCGCCACGGCGTCCTTGATGGCGCACCACGCGGCGATGCCAAGCATGAACGGCGGTTCGCCCACGGCCTTGGAGTGAAACACCGTGTCTTCAGGGTTCTTGCGGTTTTCCACCAGCTTGACCCGCAGGTCCAGCGGCATGTCGGCCACGGCGGGGATCTTGTAGCTGGCCGGGCCATTGGTCATCAGCTTGCCCTTGTCGTTCCACACCAGCTCTTCCATGGTCAGCCAGCCCATGCCCTGGATGAAACCACCCTCGACCTGGCCGATGTCGATGGCCGGGTTCAGCGAGGCGCCGACGTCGTGGAGGATGTCGGTGCGCAACATCTTGTACTCGCCGGTGAGGGTGTCGACGATCACCTCGGCACAGGCTGCGCCATAGGCGTAGTAGTAGAAGGGGCGACCACGGGCCTGGCTGCGGTCGTAGTAGATTTTCGGGGTCTTGTAGAAGCCGGTGCTCGACAGCGAGACCTGGGCGAAATACGCCTGCTGCACCAGCGCCTCGAAGCTCAGGATGTGATCGCGCACCCGCACATGGCCGTTGTGGAATGCCACGTCCTCTTCGCTGACCTTGTACTGCCGCGCGGCGAACTCCACCAGGCGCCGCTTGATGGTTTCGGCGGCGTTCTGCGCCGCCTTGCCGTTCAGGTCGGCGCCGCTGGAGGCCGCGGTGGGCGAGGTGTTCGGCACTTTGTCGGTGTTGGTCGCGGTGATCTGCACGCGGTCCATTTCCACCTGGAACACCTCGGCCACCACCTGGGCGACCTTGGTATTCAGGCCCTGGCCCATTTCGGTGCCGCCATGGTTGAGGTGGATGCTGCCGTCGGTATAGACGTGGATCAAGGCGCCGGCCTGGTTGAGGAAGCTGGCGGTGAACGAAATGCCGAATTTCACCGGGGTCAGCGCCAGGCCTTTTTTCAGGATCGGGCTGTTGGCGTTGTAGCGGCGGATCGCTTCACGGCGCTCGGCGTACTGGCTGCTTTCTTCAAGCTCGGCGGTCATTTCCTCGAGCATGTTGTGCTCGACGGTCTGGTAGTAGTGGGTGACGTTGCGTTCGGTCTTGCCGTAATAGTTGGCCTTGCGCACGGCCAGCGGATCCAGACCCAGGTGCCGGGCGATGGCATCCATCACCTCTTCGATGGCGACCATGCCTTGGGGCCCGCCGAAACCCCGGTAGGCGGTGTTCGATGCAGTGTTGGTCTTGCAGCGGTGGCCGTTGATGGTGGCATCGCCCAGGTAGTAGGCGTTATCGGCATGGAACATGGCCCGGTCGACGATGGAGGCCGACAGGTCCGGCGAGCAACCGCAGTTGCCGGCCAGTTCCAGGGCGATGCCGTGCAAGCGCCCGCGGCTGTCGAAGCCCACGTCGTATTCGATGTAGAAGGGGTGGCGCTTGCCGGTCATCAGCATGTCTTCGACACGGGGCAGGCGCATCTTGGTTGGCTGGCCCGTAAGGTGGGCGATGACCGCGCACAGGCACGCCGGGCTGGCGGCCTGGGTTTCCTTGCCGCCAAAGCCACCGCCCATGCGGCGCATGTCCACCACGACCTTGTTCATCGACACGCCCAGCACTTCGGCCACCAGTTTCTGCACTTCGGTGGGGTTCTGGGTCGAGCAGTAGACGATCATGCCGCCGTCCTCGGTGGGCATCACCGAGGAAATCTGGGTCTCCAGGTAAAAATGCTCCTGGCCACCGATGTGCAGCGAGCCCTGGATGCGATGTTCGGCGCTCGCCAGCGCCGTGGCCGAATCGCCACGTTGGTGGGTGTGGCTGTCGAGCACGAAATGTCGCTTGCGCAGGGCTTCGACCACATCCAGCACCGGTTCCAGGTCTTCGTATTCGACGATGGCCGCCATCGCCGCCTTGCGGGCGGTTTCCAGATCTCTGGCGGCGACGGCCAGTACCGGTTGGCCGACGAACTGCACGTCGTCGATGGCCAGCAGCGGGTCGCCGGGCAGCAGCGGGCCGATGTCCTTCAGCCCCGGAATGTCGGCATGGGTGATGGCGATGCGTACGCCTTCGAAGGCGTAGCAGGGCGCCGTATCGATGCGGATGATTCGGGCATGGGCGCGATCCGACAGTCGGGCGTAGACGTGCAACTGGTTCGGGAATTCCAGGCGGTCATCGATGTACTGCGCTTCGCCGGACACATGCTTGGCGGCACTGTCATGCTTGACGCTGCGGCCCACGCCAGTGGTCAGGTCACGGGCGAACAGCTCGGCCAATTCGGCCTGGGTCTTTTCTACGGCGTGATGGTTAGACATAAGCGGTCACCCGAGTCTCGATGTGCGGCGTTTGCAGTTCGATAAAGTATTTGCGCAACAGGTTGCGGGCGCTGAGCAGGCGGTATTCCTTGCTGGCGCGGAAGTCCGACAATGGCGTGAAGTCCTCGGCCAGGGCCGCGCAGGCGCGTTCGACGGTGCTGTCGGTCCACGGCGCGCCGATCAATGCCGCTTCACAATGCTTGGCGCGCTTGGGTGTGGCGGCCATGCCACCGAAGGCGACGCGGGCGTCGCGGACCACGCCGTTGTCGATGCGCAGGTTGAACGCCGCGCACACCGCGGAAATATCATCGTCCAGGCGTTTGGACACCTTGTAGGCGCGGAACGCCTGTTCGGCGCTGGCCCGGGGCACGATGATCTTCTCGATGAATTCGCTTTCCTGGCGCGCAGTGACCCGGTAATCGATGAAATAGTCTTCCAGGGCCAGGGTGCGCCGGGTCTGGCCCTTGCACAGCACGATTTGCGCGCCGAGGGCGATCAGCAGGGGCGGCGAGTCGCCAATCGGCGAGGCGTTGCCGATGTTGCCGCCGAGGGTGCCCTGGTTGCGGATCTGCAGCGAGGCGAAGCGTTGCAGCAGTTCGCCAAAGTCCGGGTATTCAGCTTTCAGGGCTTCGTAGCAATCGGAGAGGGCGGTGGCGGCGCCGATCTCCAGGCGATCGTCGAAACGCTCGATGCGCTTGAGTTCGGCGACGTTGCCCACGTAGATCATCACCGGCAGGGTGCGGTGAAATTGCGTGACTTCCAGGGCCAGGTCCGTGCCGCCGGCCAGCAGGCGCGCCTGGGGATAGGCGTCGTAGAGATCGGCCAGGTCGGCCACGGTCAGCGGCACCAGGCAGCGTTTGTCGCCGCTGTTGAGCTCGCCGGTCCCGGTCGGTGCGATGGCTTTGAGGCGGGCGATGGTCTCGGCCTCGCGGGCGTCGAACTGGTCCGATTGCTGGCCGCAACAGGCTTGCTCGGCGGCGGCCAGGATCGGCCGGTAGCCGGTGCAACGGCAGAGGTTGCCGGCCAGGGCTTCGTGGGCTTTGTGGGCGTCGGGCTGCTCGCTGTTTTTTTGCAGGGCGAACAGCGACATGACGAAGCCCGGTGTGCAGAAACCGCACTGCGAACCGTGGCAATCGACCATCGCCTGCTGGACGCTGTGCAGCTGGCCCTGGTGCTTGAGGTCTTCGACGCTGATCAACTGCTTGCCGTGCAGGGACGAGACGAAGGTCAGGCACGAATTGAGGCTGCGGTAGCGAATGCGTTCGCGGCCATTCGTGTCCGTTTCCAATTCGCCCACCACCACAGTGCACGCACCACAGTCGCCGCTGGCGCAGCCTTCTTTGGTGCCTGGTTTGCCAACGTGTTCGCGCAAATAGTTGAGCACGGTCAGGTTCGGGTCCAGGGCGTGCTCGCTACGGAGTTCCTGGTTGAGTAAAAACTGGATCACGGAAGGCCTCGCAGACTCATTATTGTTGTATCGACATGGGCCTGAATTTATCAGGTCTGACTTTTCGGTCAATGATTTTCTGACTTAAAGGTCAGGAAAATTCATTTAGTCGATCAACTGCCGTGTTTGGTCAGTATGGACCCATTGTGGGAGCGAGCTTGCTCGCGATAGCGCCGGGTCTGTCGATGCGTTCATTGGCTGGTGCACCGCCATCGCGAGCAAGCTCGCTCCCACAGGTTGGTTCAGGATGAAAGGCTCAAACTTTTTTGCTTATATCGTGCCAAAAACCCACTGCAGGCCCTGCGCCATGACGTATCGAGTGCGCTACACTGCGCCGCTTGTGCAAATCGAAGAGTTTGAAGGACAACCATGACGTTCAAGGCCCCGGACAGCCTCGCCGAGCAAATCGCCCACCATCTCGCCGAACGCATCATTCGCGGCGAAATGAAGCCGGGAGAGCGCATCCAGGAACAGAAGGTCACGCTGGCGCTCAACGTCAGCCGCGGCTCGGTCCGCGAGGCCTTGCTGATCCTGGAACGACGCCATTTGATCGCGATCCTGCCGCGCCGCGGCGCCCACGTTACCGAACTCACCGAGCACAAGGTGCGCAGCCTCTGCGCGCTGATGAGCGAGCTGTACATCCTGCTGGGCAACGCCGTGGCCCATGGCTGGAAAGAACAGGCTGACATGGCGCCGTTCGTGGCGATCCAGCAGCGCCTCCAGGACGCCTACGCGCGCCAGGACATCCGCACCTTCGTCGATGAAAGCTTCAGTGTGATGCGCGCGGCCTATCCCTTTGCCAACAACCCGTACTTGCAGGAAACCGTCGAGAACCTGCAGCCGGCCATGAGCCGTGCCTATTTCCTGGCCCTGGAACAGCGCAAGGCGGAAATGAGCGAATTCCTCGACCTGTTCCAGCGCTTGCTCGCCGCCGTGCTGGCCCGTGATCTGCCACAGATCCGCATCGTGCTCACGGCCTACGCCCAGCGCAGTTGCGATCTGGTGGTTTCTGCCCTGACGGCGGCCTGACGTGCGGCTCAAGTGCATCAAGTTGGCGGGGTTCAAGTCCTTCGTCGACCCGACCACGGTGAACTTCCCCAGTAACATGGCGGCGGTGGTCGGACCCAACGGTTGCGGCAAGTCGAACATCATCGACGCCGTGCGCTGGGTGATGGGCGAGAGCTCAGCCAAGAACCTGCGCGGCGAGTCGATGACCGATGTCATCTTCAACGGCTCCACCAGCCGCAAACCGGTCAGCCAGGCGAGTATCGAGCTGGTGTTCGACAACTCCGATGGCACCCTGGTTGGCGAGTATGCGGCTTATGCGGAGATTTCCATTCGTCGCAAAGTGACCCGCGACAGCCAGAACAGTTATTTCCTCAACGGCACCAAGTGCCGGCGTCGCGACATCACCGATATTTTCCTCGGCACCGGCCTGGGCCCGCGCAGCTACTCGATCATCGAACAGGGCATGATCTCCAAGCTGATCGAAGCCAAGCCCGAGGACCTGCGCAACTTCATCGAAGAGGCTGCGGGGATCTCCAAATACAAGGAGCGGCGGCGCGAGACCGAAAACCGCATTCGTCGTACCCACGAAAACCTGGCGCGCCTGACCGACCTGCGCGAAGAGCTCGAACGTCAGCTCGAACGTCTGCACCGCCAGGCCGAGGCCGCGAAGAAGTACCAGGAATACAAGGGCGAGGAGCGCCAGCTCAAGGCCCAGCTTTCGGCCCTGCGCTGGCAGGCGTTGAACGAGCAGGTCGGCCAGCGTGAAGCGATCATCGGCAATCAGGAAGTCAGCTTCGAAGCCCTGGTGGCCGAGCAGCGTAATGCGGACGCCGCCATCGAGCGCCTGCGCGACGGCCATCATGACCTGTCCGAGCGCTTCAATCTGGTGCAAGGACGCTTCTATTCCGTGGGGGGCGACATCGCCCGGGTCGAGCAGAGCATCCAGCATGGGCAGCAACGGCTGCGGCAGTTGCAGGATGATTTGAAGGAAGCCGAGCGGGCGCGCCTGGAAACCGAATCGCACCTGGGTCACGACCGTACGCTGCTGTTGACCCTCGGCGAAGAGCTGGACAGGCTCACGCCGGAGCAGGAAATCACCAGTGCCGCCGCCGAAGAGGCCGCTGCGGCCCTGGAAGAAGCCGAACTGACCATGCATGGCTGGCAAGAGCAGTGGGACAGTTTCAACCTGGCCTCGGCCGAGCCGCGGCGCCAGGCTGAAGTCCAGCAGTCGCGCATCCAGCAGTTGGAAACCAGCATGGAGCGCCTGGCCGAACGTCAGCGCCGCCTGTCCGAAGAGCGCGCCTTGCTCGCGGCGGACCCGGAAGATGCAGCGATTCTGGAGTTGAGCGAACAACTGGCGACCAGCGAAGCCACCCTCGAAGACCTGCAGGCCAGCGAAGACGCCCAGGTCGAACGCCTTGAGCAACTGCGCCAGGCCTTGCAATTGGCCTTGCAGAACCAGCAGCAGGGCCAGGGTGAGTTGCAGCGGCTCAATGGGCGCCTGGCTTCGCTGGAGGCCTTGCAGCAAGCGGCGCTGGACCCGGGCACCGGCACCGCCGAATGGCTGCGCGACCAGCACCTGGCCGAGCGTCCGCGGCTGGCCGAGGGGCTGAAGGTCGATGCCGGTTGGGAGCTGGCGGTGGAAACCGTGCTGGGGGCCGACCTGCAAGCGGTACTGGTGGATGACTTCGGCGGCTTCGACCTGTCGGGCTTCACCCAGGGCGACCTGCGCCTGCTCAGTCCGGCTGGCGACGGTGTGCGAATGCCCGGCAGCTTGCTGGACAAGGTCGAGGCCCAGGTGGACCTGTCGCCCTGGCTGGGACAGGTCAAGCCGGTGGACAGCCTTGAGCAGGCCTTGGCCCTGCGGGGGCAATTGGCGGCCGGAGAAAGCCTGATCAGCCGTGACGGGTATTGGGTTGGCCGGCATTTCCTGCGGGTGCGCCGGGCCAGCGAAGCCGAGAGCGGCATGCTCGCCCGTGGCCAGGAAATCCAGCGCCTGGGCGCCGAACGGGAAGAGCGCGAGGCCAGCGTCGAAGCCCTGGAAACCGAATTGCAAAACCTGCGGGCGCAACAGCGTCAACAGGAAAACGGCCGCGAACACCTGCGGCGGCTGTTGCAGGATGAGGCGCGCCAGCAAGGCGAGCTCAAGGCGCAGTTGTCGGCCGGCAAGGCCAAGGTCGAGCAACTGGCGCTGCGTCGCACCCGCCTGGAAGAAGAAATCGCCGAGCTGGGCGAGCAGCGGGCGCTGGAGCACGAACAGATCGGCGAGGCGCGCTTGCAACTGCAAGAAGCCCTCGATGCCATGGCACTGGACACCGAGCAGCGTGAGCTGCTGCTGGCCCAGCGTGACAGCTTGCGTGAGCGCCTGGATCGGGTGCGCCAGGAAGCACGCCAGCACAAGGACCACGCCCATCAGTTGGCGGTGCGCCTGGGCTCGCTCAAGGCGCAATACGATTCCACGCGCCAGGCCTTGGAACGGCTGGAAATGCAGTCCGAACGCCTGACCGAAAAACGCGAGCAGTTGAGCCTCAATCTGGAGGAGGGCGAGGCGCCTTTGGAAGAGCTGCGCCTCAAGCTCGAAGAGTTGCTCGACAAGCGCATGAGTGTCGACGAGGAGCTCAAGACGGCGCAGATCGCCTTGGAGGACGCCGACCGCGAACTGCGCGACGCCGAGAAGCGCCGCAGCCAGGCCGAGCAGCAATCCCAACTGATCCGCGGCCAGATGGAACAGCAGCGCATGGAGTGGCAGGCCCTGACGGTGCGGCGCAAAGCCTTGCAGGAGCAATTGCTGGAAGACGGCTACGACCTCGACGGCGTGCTCGCCACCCTGGTGGCCGGGGCGAACGAGAAAGACGCCGAGGACGAACTGGAGCGCATTGCCCAGCGTATCCAGCGCCTGGGGGCAATCAACCTGGCGGCCATCGACGAGTACCAGCAGCAGTCCGAGCGCAAGCGCTACCTGGACGCCCAGAACGATGACCTGGTGGAAGCGCTGGAGACCCTGGAAAACGTCATCCGCAAGATCGACAAGGAAACCCGCAACCGCTTCAAGGATACCTTTGATCAGATCAACGGCGGCTTGCAGGCCCTTTTCCCAAAAGTTTTCGGTGGCGGCAGCGCCTATTTGGAACTGACGGGCGAAGATTTACTCGATACAGGGGTGACAATCATGGCGCGTCCTCCTGGCAAGAAGAACAGCACCATCCATTTGCTCTCCGGTGGCGAAAAGGCGCTGACCGCGCTGGCCCTGGTCTTTGCCATCTTCAAATTGAACCCGGCGCCGTTCTGCATGCTCGACGAGGTCGACGCGCCATTGGACGACGCCAACGTAGGCCGTTACGCACGGCTGGTGAAGGAGATGTCTGAAACGGTGCAGTTCATCTACATCACCCACAACAAGATCGCCATGGAAATGGCCGATCAGTTGATGGGGGTGACCATGCATGAGCCCGGCTGTTCGCGACTGGTGGCGGTGGATGTGGAGGAGGCCATGGCCATGGTGGATGCCTGAACAACCGGTTGTAGGGCTTCTACTTCGAACGCTGTAGGTATTTTTTACCAGGGGGTTGATGTTCAATTCACAGATTGGGCACAAGCCTGTGCGACAGACGGTGTAAAGTTATCTTTGGTCGTGCTAGTTTAATGTCAATTTTTCGTATGCGTGGGCAAAACGCCATTCAGAACATAGAGTTGGCGCCACGTTTTAAAGCGGTTTACAAATAGCTAAGCCCCTTATTTTTCAGCATTTTTATAGAGGCACGGGATTACATGGAAATCGGTCTGCGCGAGTGGCTGATCGTCATCGGCATCATTGTCATTGCCGGTATTCTTTTCGACGGCTGGCGTCGCATGCGCGGCGGCAAGGGGAAACTGAAGTTTCGCCTGGATCGCAGCCTGTCGAACCTGCCCGATGAGGATGACAGCGCCGAACTGCTGGGTCCGCCGCGGGTGCTGGACACCCACAAGGAGCCGCAACTGGACGAGCACGACTTGCCGTCGATGAGCGCCCCTGTCCGCGAGCCACGGGAGTCGGGCTCCAAGCGCGGCAAGCGCAACAGCGAGCCGTCCCAGGGGGATTTGAACCTGAACCTCGACCTGGATGGTGGGCCGAGCTTCAGCAGTCGCGACGGCGACTTCCCGGACGAGACCAAGACCCCGAGTGTCGACAAGGACCAGGCCCAGGCTGAAGAAGTGCTGGTGATCAGCGTGATCTGCCGCGACCCGGCCGGCTTCAAGGGCCCGGCGTTGCTGCAGAACATCCTCGAAAGCGGCCTGCGTTTCGGCGAGATGGACATTTTCCATCGCCACGAAAGCATGGCCGGCAACGGCGAGGTGCTGTTCTCCATGGCCAACGCGGTCAAGCCCGGTGTGTTCGACCTCGACGACATCGATCATTTCAGCACGCCGGCGGTGAGCTTCTTCCTCGGCCTGCCGGGCCCGCGTCATCCCAAGCAGGCCTTCGACGTGATGGTGGCCGCGGCTCGCAAGCTGTCCCAGGAACTCAATGGCGAGCTCAAGGATGACCAGCGCAGTGTGCTGACCGCCCAGACCATCGAGCACTATCGCCAGCGCATCGTTGAATTCGAGCGCCGGGCGCTGACCCAGAAGCGCTGAGCGATGGATGGCTCTCCTGTCCAGAGAGCTTTATATGGCGAGGGAGCTGGCTCCCGCTGGGGTGCGAAGAGCACCCCCACGTATCAAGAAAATCGAGCAGCCTAGGCTGCTCTTTTGCTTTATGAGAGAACACCCATGAACGCCGTCGAAACCCGCATCCAACAGCTGCGCACAGAGTTGGACCAGCACAACTACCGCTACCACGTCCTTGATGAGCCAAGCATCCCCGATGCCGAGTACGACCGCCTGTTCCACGAGCTCAAGGCCCTGGAAGAGCAGCATCCGGAACTGGTCACCAGCGACTCCCCGACCCAACGGGTCGGCAGCGTGGCGCTGTCGGCATTCAGCCAGGTGCGCCACGAGATCCCGATGCTCAGCCTGGGCAACGCCTTCGACGAAACCACAATGCGTGAATTCGACCGGCGGGTGACCGAAGGTCTCGACCTGCCCATGGGCGACTTGCTGGGCGGTGGCGCGGCGGTGGAGTACAGCTGCGAGCCGAAGCTCGATGGGCTGGCGGTCAGCCTGTTGTATCAGGACGGCATGCTGGTGCGCGGCGCCACACGCGGTGACGGCGCCACGGGCGAGGACATCAGCGTCAATGTGCGCACCGTGCGCAACATTCCCCTCAAGTTGCAGGGCACTGGCTGGCCACCGCTGCTGGAAGTGCGCGGCGAGGTGTACATGTCCAAGGCCGGCTTCGAGCGTCTCAACGCCACGCAGCTGGAGGTGGGCGGCAAGACGTTTGCCAACCCGCGCAACGCGGCGGCCGGCAGCCTGCGTCAGCTCGATTCCAGGATCACGGCCAACCGTCCCCTGGAGTTCTGTTGCTACGGCATCGGCCAGGTGACGTCGGACATCGCCGACACCCACATCGGTAACCTCAAGCAACTCAAGGCCTGGGGCCTGCCCATCAGCCGTGAGTTGAAGCTGGCCCACGGTATCGATGAATGCCTGGATTACTACCGTGACATCGGCGAGCGGCGCAACGCGTTGCCCTACGAGATCGACGGCGTGGTGTTCAAGGTCAACAGCATCGCTTCCCAGCGCGAACTCGGTTTCCGCGCCCGGGAACCGCGTTGGGCCATTGCCCATAAGTTTCCCGCCACTGAAGAACTCACCGAGCTGCTGGACGTCGAGTTCCAGGTCGGCCGCACGGGCGCGGTGACTCCGGTGGCCCGTCTCAAGCCGGTGAAAGTCGCCGGCGTGACCGTGGCCAACGCCACCCTGCACAACATGGACGAAGTGGCGCGCCTGGGCGTGATGATCGGCGACACCGTGATCATCCGGCGTGCCGGGGATGTGATCCCGCAGGTGGTGCAGGTCGTCACCGAGCGCCGTCCGGAAAACGCCCGCCCGGTGGAGGTGCCCCAGCAATGTCCCGTCTGCGGCTCCCACGTCGAGCGCACGCAATTGATCAAGCGCAGCAAGGGCCGCGAAACCGTCAGCGAAGGCGCGGTGTACCGCTGTGTCGGTCGCCTGGCCTGTGGCGCCCAACTCAAGCAGGCGATCATTCACTTCGTCTCGCGTCGGGCCATGGACATCGAGGGCCTGGGCGAGAAGAGCGTCGAGCAACTGGTGGATGAAGGGCTGGTGGGTTCGCCTGCCGATCTGTATGCCTTGACCTTCGAACAGGTGGTCGACCTGGAAGGCTTCGCCGAGCTGTCGAGCAAGAACCTGCTGGCCGCCATCGTCGACAGCAAAAAGCCGAGCCTGGCGCGTTTCATCTATGCCCTTGGCATCCCGGATGTGGGCGAGGAGACCGCCAAGGTCCTGGCCCGCTCCCTCGGTTCGCTGGAGCGCGTGCAGGCGGCCTTGCCCCAGGTACTCACGTATTTGCCGGACGTCGGTCTGGAAGTCGCCCACGAGATCCACAGCTTCTTTGAAGACCCGCACAACCGCCAGGTGATCAAGGACCTGCTGCGCCATGGCCTCGAGATCCAGGACCAGGGCGAGTTGGGCGCCGAATTCTCCGCCAGTACCACCCTGGGTGGCTTTCTCGACAAGCTGCACATTCCTTCGGTGGGGCCGGGTGGGGCGCAGAAACTGGCGGACAAGTTCGGCTCGCTTGAAGGGGTGATGAACGCCGATTGGCTGGACATGCGCCAGGCGCTGCCGGAAAAGCAGGCCAACGCCGTACGCGAGTTCTTCGCCATCGCCGCCAACCGTCAGCAGGCCGAATCGGCGGAACAACAATTGCGCGATTTCGGTATGCACTGGCAGAGCGAGAAGAAAGTCGTCGAAGGCTTGCCCGAGGCCGGGCACACCTGGGTGCTGACCGGTTCGCTGGAACTGATGAGTCGTGACGTTGCCAAGGACAAGCTGGAGAGTCTGGGGGCCAAGGTGGCCGGTTCCGTGTCGGCGAAAACCCATTGCGTGGTGGCCGGGCCGGGGGCGGGTTCGAAATTGACCAAGGCAAACGAGCTGGGGCTCAAGGTGCTCGACGAAGCGGCGTTCGTGGCTTTTTTGAGTCAGCATGGCATCACGGTTCAATCGTGAGGCACCTCTGTGGCGAGGGAACAAGCTCCCTCGCCACGGTTTATTCGGTGTTGTGACGCAGTGCGGGGGAACGATCCGACACGGAGCATGATCTAGTCTTGCAGGCTCCAGGGAGAGATCGCCATGTACCGCTTCTTCGAACAATTGAGTTCACGCATCGCCGCACCGTTCATGGGCGACCGGTCGCGCAATAGCAAGGTGTGGCCGTGTCGTTGCGGCCAGTCCCTGTTTTTTCGCAACAGCCAATGCCTGGCCTGCCTGGCGGCCCTGGGGTATCAGCCCGAGCAGAGTCGCCTGTCGTCCTTGCAACCCGCTGAGCAGCCCGGCACCTGGACGCTGGATGCCGACCCGCAAGCCGGGCTGTTCCGGCGCTGCGCCAATCTCGACACTCCGGCGGCCTGCAATTGGCTGCTGCCGGACAATGGGCGCGATACCCTGTGCATCGCCTGCAGCCTTAACCGCACCATCCCCGACCTGTCGATTCCGGAAAACCCTGAGCGCTGGCGCAAGGTCGAGACCGCCAAGCGTCGGCTGGTCGCGCAACTGATTACCTTTGGCTTGCCGGTCATCCCGAAAACCGTCGACGAAAATATCGGCCTGGCCTTCGACTTCATCGGCATCGACCCCGACGGCAAATCGCCGATGACCGGCCATGCCAGCGGGTTGATCACCCTCGATATCAAAGAGGCGGACGATGCCCATCGTGAGTACGTGCGCCAGCAGATGCGCGAGCCGTATCGCACTTTGCTCGGGCATTTTCGTCATGAGGTGGGGCATTACTACTGGGATCGGCTGATTGCCAACAGCCACTGGCTCGAGGCGTTTCGCGAGTTGTTCGGCGATGAGCGCGCCAGCTATGCCGAAGCCCTGGAACGGCACTACCAGCAAGGCGCGCCACAGGATTGGCAAACCCATTACGTCAGTGCCTACGCCACCATGCACCCATGGGAAGACTGGGCGGAAACCTGGGCCCATTACCTGCACATGATGGACGCGGTAGACACCGCCCTGGGCTTCGGCATGAGTGCCCGGGAGATGGATTTCGACTACCAGCCGTTCCTGCCCGAGACCTTGTACGACGCCGAACACGCAGGCGGTGCGGCTTTCCTCTCGTTCGTCAACGCCTGGATCGAACTGGCCGGTATGCTCAACGAATTGTCCCGCAGCATGGGCCAGCCGGATTTCTACCCGTTCGTCGTACCGGCGGCGGTGATCACCAAACTGCATTTCATCCATCTGGTGATCCAGGAAGAGGGCGGTCGGGCGGATGAGGTGCTGGCATAACATCGCTCTTGCAATCAATGTTGCTCGCCAAAGATAGAGTCGATTATCGATAAGAAGTCGAGGCGGTTAAAGTAATGCCATTTGTTTTGAAAATGGTTTTGTATTCACGCTTTGTTTTACCCTGAAGCCGCCATGGATGATGGCTGATTTTATTAGGGAGGATATTATGCAATACAATGAGATGGATAAAGGGACGACAATTCCCAATGCGCCCCGCAGGCTTTCCCAGGCAGGGCAAAGTCGATACAGCATTATATTGGCTTGGCAAATCTCGGATAACGTCCGGCCCGACCAGGTTGCAGCTCATGCGTTCAAAGTGACTGCAGCGGCAAATGGGCAGGCGCAGTTTGTTCCTGCAACCTCAGTAAAACCAGACGGGCGCGGCTGGTACCGGCATGAAATAAGGGTCAGTGGCGGCGCCCAGCCAGTATTTTTCAATGTTCAAGTTCGGGCTCAAGCCCTGAGCGGCGAGTATGGGCCATTCTGTCCAGTGCTAGTCTGTAATACTTCGTCGTGATTGGAAGATCAAGCAAGAACGCCTGCTGTTTTTAAGAGTCGTCATTGCTTTTGTCGCTATATGCTGAAACTGCAAGTGATCAATGGTTACCAGCGTATGTACTTGGCTATTGCCGGTGATTTAATCTCGACGATGTTTTGAGGGGCACCCTGCGGTGTTCCTCACGGACCTGCTTGGGGAGCGAGCATGCTCGCCAAGCGGTGGCTAAGCTCGTCCCCCTGTCCAAATGGCTCGACATTCTCGCGAGCGGGCGTTGCTCCTACAGCAAGTGCTTGAGCGCCTTCAGTTTTTATCCGTCGTGAACGGTTGTAACTTCTTGCCAGATAGGTACAATGGCGCGGCTCGCCGTCAGGCGGGCGTCGTTATGGTGACCCCATCGGTCCCCCCGCAACGATTACCCGTGAACCTGGTCAGATCCGGAAGGAAGCAGCCACAGCGGGAACATTGTGTGCCGGGGTGTGGCTGGTGGGGTTGCCTCCATAACGCCCAGGCCTTCGTTCGCAAGGCTTGTCGGAATTCAAAATTTCTTTTTATCGCCGATCAGTATCGATCGTTGCGTCGTGCCGCCCGGTTTTTGGCCGGGCAGGGTGTGAGCTTTCGGTTGGCTGGTTGTCAAGGCGGGTAAATAAATGCCAAAGAGAACCCAGGCCCGTCCTGCGGTGGCAGGTCTGGCTTTTTTTGCATGATTTCATCAAGGCTTGGACAAGGCCTGGTCGACCGCAGCGATCAGCTTTCCCAGGTCCTTCGGGGTGGCTTTGTGTATGACACCGAACAGGTATGCCCGCTGTTCGTCCTCATCGGCCATGTCGGCAAAAAAGGCCTTCAGTTGCACATCCAGCACATTGGCAAGCAGGAACAAGGCTTCGACGCTGGGGGTGTAGGTGCCGGTTTCGAAGCGGCTGATGGTTTTAGGATCAAAACCGGTTTTTTCGCCAAGTTCAGCCTGAGTAAGCCCCGCTACTTTGCGGTAGCGTCTGATGGCCGGACCCAAACTTGAAATTTGCATCGCTTAATTCCCATTTAGAATCAAGAACTTAACGATAGATTTTCGCATTAGGCAACCGCGTGATCCATCACCTTGCTTTGCAAAATGTGATGTGTTTCGTAGAATCGGCCTTTGGCACGGGTATTTGGTGACCTGCTTTTCGAAGCCGAGGTGTGTGCAGGAGCCGGGCCTTGTGTTCTTGTCACGATACAAGGCAAGGGCTGAAGCTCTCCCTCGGTATCACCAGGGCTCGCGCTCCAGCTTCTCTCAGAGTGTTTGAGCCTAGTTGATTTCGCCTGTCTTGAAGGCGGTGCAACCGCGCGCGACAAATGAGCCTGACTCATGGATGACTGCTTCGATGGATAAGAAGTACCGCAGGGCCGTTGACGCCGCCGCGATTTTTTCCGAGACCGATCTGAGCGGGTGCATCACCTACGTCAACGATCAATTTTGCAGCCTTTTCGGTTACCGGCGCAATGAACTGCTGGGCGCGAACCATCGTCTGCTCAATTCCGGCCAGCACCCTGGCGAGTTCTTCAGCGCCATGTGGCGCACCATTGCCCTGGGCCAGGTCTGGAAAGGGGAAATCTGCAATCGGGCCAAGGACGGTACGCTGCACTGGGTCGACACCACCCTGGTGCCGGTGATCGACGACCAGACAGGCCAGATCGAGCGCTACCTGGCGATTCGCTTCGACGTCAGCGAAAAGCGCCGCCTGCTGCATTCGTTGCAATGGCGGGTCGGTCACGATGTGCTGACCGGTCTGCCCAATCGTACTTATCTGTCGGATCTGCTGGACCAGGCCCTGGAGTTTTCCCGAGCGGAAAACCTGCCCCTGGCGGTGTGCATGCTCGACCTTGATGGCTTCAAGGCGGTCAATGATGGCTATGGTCACGCCAGCGGCGATCGACTGTTGGTGGAGGTCGCCAGGCGCCTGCGCAGCATTGTGCGTGGCGAGGACGTGGTGGCGCGGCTGGGCGGGGACGAATTCGTGCTGGTGTTGCGCCATGTACGTGGGATGGAAGAGCTGCATGCCGCGTTGAACCGGGTGTTGATCGCCGTCTCGATGCCGTATGCCATTGACGGCAAGGACATCAAGGTTTTCGCCAGTATCGGCGTCACGTTGTTCCCGTGGGACAACGAAGACGCCGAGACCTTGTTGCGTCACGCCGACCAGGCGATGTACGTGGTCAAGCAAAGCGGTCGCAATCGTTTCCACTTGTTCGATGTGTCCCGGGACAAGGAGGTGCGGGCCACTTACCAGACGGTCGAGCGGGTCCGCCAGGCACTGGCCGATAATGAACTGCGGCTGCATTTCCAGCCCAAGGTCAATATGCGTCATGGCACCGTGGTCGGCCTGGAGGCGCTGCTGCGCTGGAAACATCCGCAACGTGGCCTGGTGCCGCCTCGGGAATTCTTGCCCCTGGCGGAGGAGACTGACCTGATCGTCGAGATCGGCGAATGGGTCATGGAACAGGTCTTGACCCAGTTGCAACAATGGCAGCAAGCGGGGCAGGGCTGGCCGGTGAGTATCAATATCTCGGCGCGGCATTTCCAGCGGGCGGATTTTGTCGAGCGGCTGCGACAGGTGTTGGAGCGGCATTCGACGGTGCCGCCACGGCTGTTGGATCTGCAGATTGTCGAGTCCGTCGCCGTGGAGAACCTGGCCCACGTCAGCGCCTGCCTCCAGGCATGCCAGGCGCTGGGCGTGGGCTTTTCCCTGGGCGGTTTCGGCACCGGCTACTGCTCGCTCAACGACCTCAAGCACCTGCGCACGCAAACCATCAAGATCGACAAGACCTTCGTGCGCGACATTCTCGATGATCGCGACGACCTGGCGCTGACCGAAGCGGTGATCGGCCTGGCTCGGGCGTTTGGCCGCGAGGTGGTCGCCGAAGGGCTGGACAGCCTGGAGCATGGCCAACTGCTGCTGAGCCTGGGCTGCGAGGTGGCACAAGGTTATTTCATCGCCCGGCCCATGCCGCCCGAACAGATACCCGGCTGGGTGCAGGGGTTCGTCCCGCCGTCGCAATGGCGGCAGCGGCCAGGCGATCAGGGCGAGGACGCCTCGCTCTCGGCCCGCGGTGCTTCACTGCGGCCGGTGTAGAGCTGGATGATCGCGTCAATTTCCCCGGACGTCTTCATGTTCAGCAATGTCCTCAGAATGCGTTGTGCGGGAATGTTCGGATCGTTGCGCACATAACAGCTCAACAGCTGTTCCTGCAGGACAGCCACCTCAAAGAGTTGACGATCAGCGGTATGACGTTGATTGAACCAATCCAGCGCCCATTGGTTACTGATCCCATAGCGATAACGCCCGGCCAGCAGTTTCGCCAGCACTTGTTCCTGGCTGCGGGCATCATCGCGACGCAGTTGACCGGCGTCGAACAAGGGTTGCAAGGTCGGGTAGCTATAGCCGAGCACCGTGCCGATGGGTTGGGGCGACAGCGTTATTGGCGTTACCGTCGCTGATGCGCTTGCCGTGGCGACGAGCAGGTCACGTTGGAAAAACAACGGGATGCTCCACAGATAATCACTGTTGTCCTTCACCCAGTCAGGGCTGACATAGCAACGCATGTCGATCTCACCGTGTTGCATGGCACCGTCGAGCCGGGCGCGGGAGAGGACGTGGAATTGCGCCGGCTTTCCTATCTGGGTCGCCAGGCTGGTCATGATGTCGGGAATGATGCCCTGGGTCGGGCGGCCTCGTTCGATCTGCGCCATGGGCATCGACCAGCCGTCGGTAATGGCGAAACGCAAGGGGCCTTCCTCGGCAAGACAACCGGTACTCAACAACAGCAAAGCCCCCATGGCTGAGCGCATAAACTCTCCTGACTGTGTAAAAAACCGTGTCGACAACGAGCCCCTGGCCTAGCTTAGTCACATTAGACGAGCGCACCGGATGCAATTTCGCCCCTGCTCCGCTAGCATTAGCCGCTTATGTTCCTTCGTTGCGACGGTTTTCGATGAGTTATCAGGTTCTTGCACGTAAATGGCGTCCGCGCTCGTTCCGCGAAATGGTCGGCCAGACCCATGTGCTCAAGGCTCTGATCAATGCCTTGGACAGCCAGCGGCTGCACCACGCCTACCTGTTCACCGGTACCCGGGGCGTGGGCAAGACCACCATCGCGCGGATTATTGCCAAGTGCCTGAACTGTGAAACCGGTATCACTTCGGCGCCTTGTGGCGAGTGTTCGGTCTGCCGGGAAATCGACGAGGGGCGCTTCGTCGACCTGATCGAGATCGACGCCGCCAGCCGCACCAAGGTCGAAGACACCCGCGAACTGCTCGACAACGTGCAGTACGCCCCGAGCCGTGGGCGCTTCAAGGTCTACCTGATCGACGAAGTGCACATGCTCTCCAGCCATTCCTTCAATGCGCTGCTCAAGACCCTCGAAGAACCGCCGCCCTACGTCAAGTTCATCCTGGCGACCACCGATCCGCAGAAACTTCCTGCAACGATTTTGTCGCGGTGCCTGCAGTTCTCCCTGAAAAACATGACGCCGGAGCGGGTGGTCGAGCACCTGACCCACGTATTGAGCGTCGAGAACGTGCCATTTGAAGACGACGCGTTGTGGCTGCTGGGTCGCGCCGCCGATGGTTCGATGCGCGATGCCATGAGCCTGACCGACCAGGCCATCGCTTTCGGTGAAGGCAAGGTGATGGCCGCCGATGTCCGGGCCATGCTCGGCACCCTCGATCACGGCCAGGTCTATGACGTCCTGCATGCACTGATCGAAGGCGATGCCAAGGCGTTGCTCGAGGCGGTGCGTCACCTGGCCGAGCAGGGGCCCGACTGGAATGGCGTACTTTCGGAAATCCTCAACGTGCTGCACCGCGTCGCCATTGCCCAGGCCCTGCCCGAAGGCGTCGACAACGGCCATGGCGACCGTGATCGCGTACTGGCCCTGGCCCAGGCGCTGCCGGCCGAAGACGTGCAGTTCTATTACCAGATGGGCCTGATCGGCCGTCGTGACCTGCCCCTGGCACCGGATCCGCGAGGCGGCTTCGAAATGGTCCTGCTGCGAATGCTGGCTTTCCGGCCAGCCGACACGGCGGACGCCCCGAGGCAAACGCTAAAGCCAGTGGGGATCAGCCAGGCCACAGCTGATTCCGCCAAGCCAGTGGCTTCGGCTCCGGCAGCGGTGGCACCTGTAGCCCAGCCGGTGCCGGCGCCTGTTGTCGCGACGCCCGAGCCGGAACCCGAGCCGGTCGTCGAGGCGCTGCCCGAGCCTGTCGCCGAAGAAGTCGTCGACCTGCCTTGGAACGACCCGGTCGAGCCGCAAGTGGTCCAGCAGCCGGTCGTCGAGCCCGTGTTGGAAACCGTCGCCGAGCAGCCCGAGTTGCCGCCGATGCCCCTGCCAACGCCCGACAGCGTGGTGCCCGATGCGCCGGAATGGGTCGCAGCGCCCGTGCCCGAGCCGACGGTGGCCGACGTCGATATCGCCACGCCGGGCATCGACCTGGACGACGAGCCGCCGCTGGATGAGGATTACATCGAGCCGGACATGGATTCGGCGTACAGCTACCTGGACGACCTGGCCAGCGAGCACGCCGCTGAGCCGACCCCGGAGCCCGAGCCGGAACCGGCGGCGATGCCGGCCACCGGGCTGGCCCTGCAATGGCTGGAACTGGTCCCTAAACTGCCGATCAGCGGCATGACCGGCAGCATCGCCGCCAACTGCACGCTGATGGCCGTGGAAGGCGACCACTGGCTGCTGCACCTGGACCCGGCCCACAGCGCACTGTTCAATGCGACCCAGCAACGACGCCTCAACGATGCACTGAACCAGTACCACCAGCGCACTCTGACGCTGACCATCGAGCTGATCAAGCCCGAGCAGGAGACGCCGGCCCAGGCCGCGTCCCGCCGCCGTGCCGACCGTCAGCGCGAAGCCGAGGAGTCGATCCACGGTGATCCATTCATCCAGCAGATGATGCAACAGTTCGGCGCCGTGGTCCGTCACGATACTATCGAACCTGTCGAGGCCCCGGTCACCCAGGGCTCATAACTGAAGGCGCCGGGCCGAACGGGCCGGGCGTGTTGTTTATCCAAGTACTTTCGAGGTGATTCCCATGATGAAAGGTGGCATGGCCGGCCTGATGAAGCAGGCGCAGCAGATGCAGGAAAAAATGGCCAAGATGCAGGAAGAACTGGCCAACGCCGAAGTCACCGGCAAATCCGGTGGCGACATGGTGACCGTGGTCATGACCGGTCGTCACGACATCAAGCGTGTCAGCATCGACCCAAGCGTGGTCGAAGGCCTGAGTGAAGATGACAAGGAAATGCTCGAAGCCCTGTTCGCCGCCGCCGTCAATGACGCGGTGCGCAAGATCGAAGCCAACAGCCAGGACAAGATGTCCGGCATGACCGCTGGCATGCAACTGCCACCGGGCATGAAACTGCCGTTCTGATTCGCCATCCCGGTCGGGATGGGCTACACACAATGCCAGGCATCGCGCCTGGCATTTTTATTTCTGGCCCAGATACAGCGTTGGATGTCCGGCCGCTATCGCGAGCAAGCTCGCTCCCACACTGGATTGAAGTGTTCCTCAATTGTGAGGTTCGTCGCAGGTCCTATGTGGGAGCGAGCTTGCTCGCGATGCGACCCCTGCGGTCCAACCGAACAAACATCGAACGCCGCCCCCTCGGCCATGGTCTGCTCCCTATACGTGCCACTCAACGATCAAGGAGACGCTTCCATGTCACAAGCATCGACCACCAGCCAGCGCATCGTCCTGGCCTCTCGCCCCCACGGCGCCCCGACCCCGGAGAATTTCCGCCTGGAGCAGGTGACCCTGCCGGACCTGGCGCAAGGGCAGATCCTGCTCAAGACGCTGTTTCTGTCCCTGGACCCTTACATGCGTGGGCGAATGAGCGATGCACCTTCCTACGCCGCGCCGGTGGAAATCGATGAGGTGATGACCGGCGGCGCTGTCAGCCGCGTGGAGCGTTCGATGCACCCGAAATTCCAGGAGGGTGATCTGGTGGTGGGCGCCACGGGTTGGCAGAGCCACAGCATCAGCGACGGACGCAACGTGATGCCCATTCCCTCCGGGCTGCCCAGCCCCTCGATGGCCTTGGGGGTACTGGGCATGCCGGGCATGACCGCTTACATGGGGCTGATGGACATTGGCCAGCCCAAGGCCGGGGAAACCCTGGTGGTCGCGGCCGCCTCGGGTGCCGTGGGCTCGGTGGTCGGCCAGGTGGCGAAGATCAAGGGCCTGCGTGTCGTCGGGGTCGCGGGCGGCAGCGAGAAATGCAAGTACGTGGTCGATGAGCTGGGCTTCGATGCCTGTGTCGATCACAAGAGCGCCAATTTTGCCGAGGAACTGGCGCGAGCCTGTGACAAGGGCATCGATATCTATTACGAAAACGTCGGCGGCAAGGTCTTCGATGCCGTCGTGCCGTTGCTCAACGCCAAGGCGAGGATCCCGCTCTGTGGCCTGATCGCCTCCTACAACGATCATCAAGCACCGAGCGGCCCGGATCGCTTGCCGCAGCTGCAGCGCACCTTGCTGACCAAGCGCGTGCGGATCCAGGGGTTTATCGTGTTTGACGACTACGGTGACCGTCAGCCGGAGTTCATCAGTGCCATGGCCCCTTGGGTGCGCGATGGCAAGGTCAAGTTCCGCGAGGACGTGGTCGATGGGTTGGAGAATGCGCCACAGGCGTTTATCGGCCTGTTGGAAGGGCGCAACTTCGGCAAGTTGGTGGTGCGGGTCGCGCAGGATTGAGTATTTGACGCTAACCGGAGGCGCGGGTATAAACCGCGTCTCGTTGTTATGTCGGACATTTCCTCCATGAGCTTCAGCCCTTTGATTCGCCAACTGATCGATGCCCTGCGAACGTTGCCGGGTGTGGGTCAGAAAACTGCCCAGCGCATGGCGTTGCAATTGCTCGAGCGTGATCGCAGCGGCGGTTCACGCCTGGCCCAGGCCCTGAGCCAGGCCATGGAAGGCGTAGGACATTGCCGCTTATGCCGCACCCTCACCGAAGACGACCTCTGCCCGCAATGTGCCGACCCGCGTCGGGACGACACCTTGCTCTGCGTAGTGGAGGGGCCGATGGATGTGTATGCGGTGGAGCAGACCGGTTTTCGTGGCCGTTATTTCGTGCTCAAGGGCCATTTGTCCCCGCTCGACGGCTTGGGGCCGGAAGCCATCGGCATTCCACAGTTGATCGCGCGGATCGAAGAGGCGGGCACGTTCACCGAAGTCATCCTCGCCACCAACCCGACGGTCGAAGGCGAAGCCACCGCCCATTACATCGCCCAACTGTTGAACAACAAAGGCCTGGTCGCCTCCCGCATCGCCCACGGCGTGCCTTTGGGCGGCGAGCTGGAACTGGTTGATGGCGGGACGCTGGCGCATTCGTTTGCGGGGCGTAAGCCGATCGCGTTGTAGCCGCTACCCCATACCCTGTGGGAGCGAGCTTGCTCGCGAAAGCGGGGTGTCAGTCAACCTAAGGGCTAACTGATACGCCGCTTTCGCGAGCAAGCCCGCTCCCACATTAGGTTTCGTAGTGAGCGTTATTTTTCGCTGAGGGAGAACTGCGTCAGGCAGAACGTCGGGATCCCCATGTCTTCCAGGCGCTGGGAGCCGAGCAGTTCCGGCAAGTCAATGATCGCTGCGGCCTCGTGCACCTTGGCGCCCATGCGGCGAATCAGGTTGGCGGCGGCGATCAGCGTGCCACCGGTGGCGATCAGGTCATCGAACATCACCACCGAATCCCCCTCGCACAGGCTGTCGGCATGCACTTCAAGGAAGGCTTCGCCGTATTCGGTCTGGTATCCCTCGGCCAGTACGTCGGCCGGCAGCTTGCCTTGCTTGCGGAACAAGACCAGCGGTTTGTTCAACTGATAGGCCAGGATCGAACCGATCAGGAAACCGCGGGCATCCATCGCGCCAATGTGCGTGAACTCGGCCTCGACATAGCGGTGGGCGAAACTGTCCATGACCAGGCGCAGGGCGGTCGGGGATTGGAACAGTGGGGTAATGTCGCGAAAGATCACGCCGGGCTTGGGGAAGTCGATCACGGGGCGGATCAGGGATTTGATGTCGAAGGAGTCAAAGACCATCGTGGAGGTGTCCTGGCAGGGCTGCAAACGCGGCAGTATAGCGCGGCGGGGCAAATCCCTCAGCCGCGCTCGTCCATCAGCCGTCGATCGAGCCGCCGGCCAGGGCGCAGAGCTGGATCGGGTCGAGGATGTGAATTTCCTTGCCTTCGGCGGCAATCAATTCGTTCTGCTGGAAACGGGTGAACACCCGGGACACGGTTTCCACCGCCAGGCCCAGGTAATTGCCGATTTCATTGCGCGACATGCTCAGGCGGAACTGGTTGGCCGAGAACCCGCGGGCGCGGAAGCGTGCCGAGAGGTTGACCAGGAACGTGGCGATGCGCTCGTCGGCGGTTTTTTTCGAGAGCAGCAGCATCATCTGCTGATCGTCACGGATTTCCCGGCTCATGACCCGCATCAACTGGCGACGCAGTTGCGGCAACTGTATGGCCAGCTCGTCCAGGCGGTCGAAGGGGATTTCGCACACCGAGGTGGTTTCCAGCGCCTGGGCCGAGACGGGATGGCTCTCGGTGTCCATGCCGGACAGGCCCACCAGTTCGCTGGGCAGGTGGAAGCCGGTGAGCTGCTCTTCGCCGCCATCGCTCAGGTTAAAGGTTTTCAAGGCGCCCGAGCGCACCGCGTAGACGGAATCGAAGGTGTCACCCTGGCGGAACAGGAATTCACCTTTTTTCAACGGACGGCCCCGTTTAACGATTTCGTCCAGCGCCTCCATGTCCTCCAGATTCAATGAAAGTGGCAGGCACAGGGGAGCCAGGCTGCAATCCTTGCAGTGGGCCTGGTTGTGGGCGCGCAGTTTGACTGGCTCGGACATTTCTTCAATCCTTGTGGGAAAACACACATAAGCCGTAAGGGTACCCCAGCGTAGACACTCCGGCCAGTGCGGTTTCATCGTCAAATTGTCGCGCTCAGATAACCCGAGAGAAGCGCTGCCGGTTGTGCTGCTCCAGATAGGCATCGAAGACCATGCACACGGATCGCACCAGCAGGCGCCCGGCGGGCAGGACTTTGATGTGCGTGTTGTCGAGCTCGATCAGACCGTCCTTGGCCATGGCCTGCAATTGCGGCCACAGCGGCGCAAAATATCCGCCAAAATCGATATTGAAGGTTTGCTCGATCTCGGCGAAGACCAGGTTGAAATGACAAATCAATTGCTGGATCACCGCACGCCGCAGCCGGTCGTCGGCGTTGCATACCCAGCCGCGACTGGTCGCCAGTTGCCCGTCGGCGAGGGTGTTCTGGTAATGGTTCAGGTCGCTGCTGTTCTGGCAGTACAGGTCGCCGATCTGGCTGATGGCCGATACGCCGAGGCCGATCAGGTCGCAATGGCCATGGGTGGTATAGCCCTGGAAATTGCGCTGCAACGTGGCCTCTTCCTGGGCAATGGCCAACTCGTCGTCGGGCAGGGCGAAGTGGTCCATGCCCACGTAGCGGTAGCCGGCGGCGGTCAGTTGTTCGATGGTGCCCTGCAGCATCGCCAGTTTCTGCTCCGGGTTCGGCAAGTCCTGGCTGTTGATGCGCCGCTGGGGCATGAAGCGTTCCGGCAAGTGGGCGTAATTGAACACCGAGAGCCGGTCCGGTTGCAGGCGGATGACCTCCTCGACGGTGCGGGCGAAGTTGTCCGGAGTCTGCTTGGGCAGTCC
Organism: Pseudomonas sp. NFIX10; assembly: GCF_900111955.1. Taxonomy (NCBI): domain Bacteria; kingdom Pseudomonadati; phylum Pseudomonadota; class Gammaproteobacteria; order Pseudomonadales; family Pseudomonadaceae; genus Pseudomonas; species Pseudomonas sp. NFIX10. The sequence goes on from NZ_FOKH01000001.1 coordinate 302,902, forward strand.
GTAGATCAGGTCAATGTTGATTGACCGGAATTGCAAGGTTCGGGCAGCTTCGACCACTGCGCGGGTTTCTTCCAGGCTTTGCGGGCGATTGACGGCACGCTGCACCGCCGGGTCAAGGTCTTGCAGGCCGATGCTGACCCGATTGAACCCCAGTTCACGCAAAAGCCCCATGGTCGACCAGTCGGCCTCCCGGGGATCGATCTCGATGCCGTAGTCGCCGGAATCGTCGTCCAGCAGGTTGAGGTGCTTGCGCAGCGTGGCCATCAGTTGGCGCAGCTCGTCGTGGCTGAGGAATGTCGGGGTGCCGCCACCAAAGTGCAACTGTTCCATGGGCTGGGCAGGGTCCAGGTGGCAGCCGATCAGCTGGATTTCCTGTTCCAGGCGTTGCAGATAGGCGTGGGCGCGGCCACGGTCCTTGGTGATGACTTTGTTGCAGGCGCAGTAGTAGCAGATGTTCGCGCAGAACGGCACGTGCACATACACCGACAGTGGCCGTCGCGCCTTGCGGCTGTCACGCAGGGCATGGAGCAGGTCGAAGGTGCCCACCTGGCCGCCGAACTGCGCCGCAGTCGGGTACGAGGTGTAGCGTGGTCCCGCCAGGTCGTAGTGGCGGATCAGGTCTGAGTCCCAACGGATGGCGTCGAGCATGCGGGTGTTCCCCGGGTAGGCTGGCATGGGGCGAGTCTAGGGGGGTAGGCGCGGGGTGGTCTTGATTTGTGTCAACAGGGCATGGATGTTGTCGATGATGGCCTCATCGCGAGCAAGCTCGCTCTCACATTTGCTCGGCGGTGCCTGTGGGAGCGAGCTTGCTCGCGATGGGGGCGACTCGGTCAATGGCCCATGAGCCAATGCTGATGCGGCCCCGGCAATGTCCAGATTCCGAAAACAATCACCAACAGCCCACCGGCCATGCGCACGCTGCGTTTGCGCAGCAGGGCGGTGATGCGCTCGGCGGCCAGGCCAGTGGCGAGCAGCACCGGCCAGGTGCCCAGGCCGAAGGCGAGCATCAGCAGGGCGCTGTCCAGGGCATTGCCCTGGCTGGCGGACCATAGCAGGGTGCTGTAGACCAACCCGCACGGCAGCCAGCCCCATAGGGCACCGAGCAGCAAGGCCCGGGGCAGGCTCGACACCGGCAGCAAGCGGTTGGCGACAGGTTGGATGTGCCGCCACAAGCCACGCCCCACGCTTTCGATGCGGGTTAGGCCGCTCCACCAACCCGCCAGGTACAGGCCCATGGCAATCAACAGCAAGCCGGCCAGCACCCGCATGATCATCGCTGCAGGACTGTTGGACACGGCCCAACCGGCCAGGCCGATCAGCAGGCCGGCGGTGGCATAGCTCAGGATTCGCCCCAGGTTGTACGCCAGCAACAACCGAAAGCGGCGGCTGCGCTGGTCCTTGGGAATCGCCAGGGTCAGGGCGCCCATCAGGCCGCCGCACATGCCCAGGCAATGACCGCCGCCCAGCAGACCAAGGATAACGGCCGAAACCAGCAGTGGCGCCAGCTCAAGCATGGGGTGGGGCCTTGTCGTCCGGCTTGCGGACCTCGCCACTGGCTTCGTCCACCGCCGCCTTGTGGTTCGGGTCCTGATCGTCGAACAGGATGCTATGGGCTGGACCGTCGAGGTCGTCGTACTGTCCGCTGTCCACGGCCCAGAAGAAAATGTACACGGCGATGGCCACGATCAGCAGCGCGGCCGGGATCATCACGTAAAGAGCTGGCATGTTGGAACTCCATGCCCGCGCGGCTCAGGCCGGCAGCGGGCGGGTATCGGGCGTGGCGGTGAAAACCTGCGCCTTGGGCTGACGCGTCAGCCTCAGGGCATTCAACACCACGGTCAACGAACTGATGGACATGCCGACCGCGGCCCACACCGGTGTAATCCAGCCGAGGGCGGCGAACGGCAACATGAGGCCATTGTACAGCCCTGCCCACACCAGGTTCTCGACGATCACCCGGCGAGTGCGCCGAGCCAGGTCGAAGGCGTGGATCAGGGCGTCGAGGCGGTTGGACAGCAGCACGGCGTCGGCGCTGGTCTTGGCCAGATCGGTGGCCGAGCCCATGGCGACACTGATGTCCGCCGCCGCCAGCACGGGCACGTCGTTCACGCCATCGCCGAGCATCAGCACCTTGCGGCCCTGTTGGTGCAACTGCTGCAACACCGCCAGTTTGTCGTCCGGGCGCAGGCCGCCCCGGGCCTCATCGATACCCAGTTCGGCGGCGACGCTGGCAACCATCGGCGAACTGTCGCCCGACAGTAGCAGCGTTCGCCAGCCCCGCGCCCTGCAGGCCGCCAGCAGCGCCGGGGCGTCGGCGCGCAAGCGGTCATCGAGGACGAACCAGGCCAGCGGCCCAAGCTCATCGCCCAGCAACAGCCATTGCCCGGCTTCGTCCGGCATCTGCGGTATGGCGGCGCCGCTCAGTTCGCAGACAAAGCCGGGCTGGCCGATGCGCAGGCGTTGTTCGGCCACGAGGCCTTCCAGCCCCAGCCCCGGGGTGCTGTGCACCTGCTCGGCGGCCATTGGCGCGCGGCCAAAAGCACGGGCGATGGGGTGTTCCGAGCGGTTTTCCAGGGCCGCCGCCAAGCCCAGGCAGTGATCGCTGTCGAGGGCCGCCAGTGGCCGAATGGCGCGCAACGCCAGGCGGCCTTCGGTGAGGGTGCCGGTCTTGTCGAAAATGACCGTGTCGATCTGGTTCAGGCCCTCCAGTACATGGCCGCGCGTGAGCAGCAGGCCCAGTTTGTGCAGGGTGCCGGTGGCTGCGGTGAGGGCGGTCGGCGTGGCGAGGGACAATGCACAGGGGCAAGTGGCGACCAGCATCGCCAGGACGATCCAGAAGGCCCGCGAGGCATCCAGTTGCCACCACAACAGGCCGATGGCCGCCGCCGCGACCAGAGAGAACAGCAGGAACCACTGGGCGGCGTGATCGGCGATCTCCGCCAATCGCGGTTTCTCGGCCTGGGCCCGTTCCAGCAGGCGAACGATGGCCGACAACCGGGTGTCTTGCCCGAGGGCCAGCACCTCGACGGTCAAGGCGCCTTCGACGTTCAGTGTGCCCGCGGTGACCGCATCGCCCGCCTGCCGAGGTTGGGGCAGGTATTCACCGGTCAGCAGGGATTCGTCGATGCTGGACTGCCCCTCGAGGATTCTGCCGTCAGCCGGCAGGACCGCCCCGGGATGCACCAGCACCCGGTCACCGGTGCGCAATTCGCTGAGCAGGATGCGTTCGCTCTGGCCATCGTCCGCCAGGCGCAGGCACGAGGCCGGTAACAGATTGACCAGTTGGGCGGTGGCGGCGGCGGTGCGCTCCCGGGCCCGGCGCTCCAGGTAACGGCCGGCCAGCAGGAAAAGGGCGAACATGCCCACGGCATCGAAGTACAACTCGCCAACGCCGGTGATCGACGTCCAGATCCCGGCAATGTAGGCGCTGCCAATAGCCAGGGACACCGAAACGTCCATGGTCAGGTGGCGGGTGCGCAGGTCGCGCATGGCGCCTTTGAAGAACGGCGCGCAGCTGTAGAACACGATGGGCGTGGTGAGAAACAAGGCGACCCAGCGCAGGATGGTGTGCATCTCCGGGCTCAGGTCGATGTTGAATTCCGGCCAGGTGGCCATCGTCGCCATCATCGCCTGGAACCACAACAGACCGGCCACGCCCAACTGGCGCAGGGCCAGGCGGTTTTGTGCGGCGAGCTGTTCGCACGCCTGGTCGGCCTGGTACGGGTGGGCGACGTAGCCGATCTGGCGCAACTCGGCGAGCAGCGTGCTCAGCGGCAACTGGGCGTCGGCCCAGCGCACATGCAGGCGATGATTGGACAGGTTCAACCGCGCCTCGGCCACGGCTGGCAGGCTGCGCAGCTGTTTTTCGATCAACCAGCCGCAGGCGGCGCAACTGATGCCTTCCATCAACAGGGTGGTTTCGGCCAATTCGCCCTCATGACGCACGAACGACTGCTGCACGTCCGGGCGATCGTACAGCGCCAGTTCATCGATCAGCTGGACGGGCAGGGTCTCGGGATTGGCCGACGCTTCACTGCGATGCAGGTAATAGCTTTCCAGGCCACCGGCGACAATGGCCTCGGCCACCGCCTGGCAGCCCGGGCAGCACAGCTCGCGGGTTTCACCGAGGACAACGGCGGTGAAGCGACTGCCAGGGGGGACGGGCAGGGCGCAGTGGTAGCAGGGCTGTGGAGTGGTCATGGTTGTCGCATGAAGGCCTTTTTGTTGCTGGTTTATGGTCGCTGTTGTGGCGAGGGAGCTTGCTCCCGTTCGGCTGCGTAGCAGTCGTAATCGGGTGAGCCGGCCACACGAAGAACGGGGCCGCTTCGCGACCCAGCGGGAGCAAGCTCCCTCGCCACAGAGAAGCGATTTACTTCTTCAGGTCTTCAGCGCCTTGCAGCGGTTCATCACCGAGCAGGATGGCCTGGTCATGGTTGATCTGTTCTTCTTCGAACAGGCGCCAGGTCTTGTCGTTCTCCACCCCCAGCAATTCGACAAAGCGCCGGCCTTCGACCTTGTCCGTCAACTGGCCGATGTAGCGCCCCGGTTCGCTGTCGTTGCGGGTCAGGACGATCTTGCGGTCCTTCTCCGGCTGGGTCGGCGAGATCAGGCTCAGTTCCAGGGTCTGGGGGCGGCTGTTGCCGTTCAGGCGCAGGTTCACTTCGCCGGTCACGTCATCCAGTTGCACGTTGGCATGCAGTTGCAGGGTCTGAGCCAGCAGTTCGCGCTCCAGCGAGCGGTTGATGCCCTTGCCGGCTTCGTAATAGTTGTCGTTGACCAGGTTGTCCGGGTTCTTCACCGCAATGGTCACCATCGTCAGGCTCAGTGTCACCGAACAGCTCAGGATCGCGATGATGATCCACGGCCAGAGGTGCTTGTACCAAGGGCTGGTGGCGGTTGCTGCAGGCATGTTCATTTCTCTCAACGAGTTTGTGGGCCGATGAACCGGCTCTTGGCTTCGACATGTACGCTTTCGTCATCGGCGTCCTTGAGGATGAACGTCACCTCGTTGGTGCTCGATGGCAGTTGCTCCGGCGCGCTGGACAGTTCGAACGGCTGGCTGTAGATCTCGCCGGCCGCGACCTTGATTTCCCGACGGCCTTGCAGCTTGAGGTCGGGCAGGCCGGCGGCGTCCAGGACGTACGTATGGTCGCGCTGGTCCTTGTTCATGATCTTCAGGCTGTAGACGTTCTCGATCCGGCCCTCGGCGTTTTCGCGATACAGCACGCGGTCCTTGCTGACATCGAAACCCACCAGCGAGCGCATGAAGAACGCCGTCACCAACAGGCTGATCATGGCCAGCAGCACCAGGGCATAGCCAATCAGGCGCGGACGCAGTTTATGGGTTTTCTGCCCCGAGAGGTTGTGTTCGGTGGTGTAGCTGATCAGGCCGCGCGGGTAGTCCATCTTGTCCATGATGCTGTCGCAGGCGTCGATGCAGGCTGCACAGCCGATGCATTCGATCTGCAGGCCGTCGCGAATGTCGATGCCGGTCGGGCAGACCTGGACGCACATGGTGCAATCGATGCAGTCCCCCAGGCCCAGGGCCTTGTAGTCCACACCTTTCTTGCGCGGGCCACGGCTTTCGCCGCGACGCGGGTCGTAGGACACGATCAAGGTGTCCTTGTCGAACATCACGCTTTGGAAGCGCGCGTAAGGGCACATGTAGATGCACACCTGCTCACGCAGCCAGCCGGCATTGCCGTAGGTGGCCAGGGTGAAGAAACCGACCCAGAAATACGACCAGCCATCGGCCTGGCCGGTAAAGAACTCGAACACCAGTTCGCGGATCGGCGTGAAGTAACCGACGAAGGTCATGCCGGTGACGAAGCCGATCAGCAACCACAGGCTGTGCTTGGCGAACTTGCGCAGGAATTTGTTGGCGCCCATGGGGGCCTTGTCGAGCTTGATGCGCTGGTTGCGGTCGCCTTCGGTGACTTTTTCGCACCACATGAAGATCCAGGTCCATACGCTTTGTGGGCAGGTGTAGCCGCACCACACCCGTCCGGCATAGACCGTGATGAAGAACAGGCCAAATGCCGCAATGATCAGCATCCCCGACAGCAGGATGAAATCCTGGGGCCAGAACGTCGCACCGAAAATGAAGAACTTGCGTTCCGGCAGGTTCCACCAGACGGCCTGGTGGCCGCCCCAGTTCAACCAGACCGTACCGAAATACAGCAGGAACAGGAACGCTCCGCCCAGCATCCGCAGGTTACGGAACAGGCCGGTGAAGGCGCGGGTGTAGATTTTTTCCCGAGAGGCATACAGGTCGACGCTTTTGTTCGCGTCCTTGGCAGGCGGGGTAACGTCATGTACCGGAATCTGGTTGCTCATCAATTGCATCCCACGGCAGTGGAAAAGTGCCGGGGCCAGTGCGTGCCAACCTCGGTCAGAAAGGGTATTGCAGTGGCGCAATGATACGCCTGTCGCTCTGGCTCAAGGGTGCGACCTTTGGTCGCGTTGGGCGTCTGCACAGAATGGTGTAGCGGATGTAACAAGTCATGACCCAGATCAATTGACTATTGTAGGAGCTGCCGTCTCAAGCGGGTGGATTGGATGACCAGGGGTTGAGCACCACCACACCGCTGCTCTGGAAATCATTCACGTTGCGGGTGACTACGGTCAGTCCGTGAACCAACGCAGTGGCGGCAATCAGTGCATCGCATTCATTGCTGCGATCCGGAACGTGCAGGCGAGCGCAGCGCAGCGCGACGGCGCGGTCGACCGCCAGGATTCTTCCGGCGAAGGAGGGCATGACATGGTTGTCCAGCCATGCGCGCAGGCGGCTGCCTTGCACCGGGTCCTTGCGTTCGAAGCGCAACACGCCGGTTTCCAATTCCAATACGGTAATCGCCGAGAGGTAAAGGCTGGGGGCGGGCACGCCACGCGCCCAGGCCTGTACGTTCTTATCGGCTTGAGGCTTGCGCAGTTCCGAGATGACGTTAGTGTCGAGCAGGTACATCAGGACAGGTCCACCGGTCGAGGAGAGATGACAGCACGTTCGGTATCGAAATCAATATCCGGCGTGTCGGGCATGACCAGCAACTCGACAATGCTGGTGCCGATGCCGGTCAGTTTCTGGTACTCCTCAATGCTTAGCAGCACATGGGCCGGCTTGCCACGGTCGGTAATGATGACCGGCCCCTGGCGGGTGGCTTTTTTGGCACCACTTGTGTCGTGGTTGAATTCGCGGCTGGAAATAGTGGTGATGGACATGGCGGCGTCCTCGATAGAGCTGAATGTAGGCACGTTACTACCACTGCTGTTTGCGGGCAAGATAAAACAATGTCGTCCTCGCACCGGCAAACAAAAAGGCCCCGTCAACGCTGGTTGACGGGGCCTTGGGTACATCAGGCGTTGGCTTTACTGGGCGTCAGCCGCAGGTGCCTTTTCGCCGTGAGACAGGCTGTAGACATAGGCGGCCAACAGGTGGACCTTGTCGTTGCCTTGCAGGTCGGCCTGAGCAGGCATCTGGCCCTGGCGACCGTAGCGGATGGTCTGCTGCAGTTGGGCGAAACTCGAACCGTAGATGAACGCCCCTGGATGCGTCAGGTCAGGTGCGCCCATGGCGGGCGTGCCCTTGCCGGCAGGACCGTGGCAGGCCACGCAGTTGGCCGCGAACAGTTTCTGGCCGTTGGCCGGGTCGGCCTTGGCGCCTTCCGGCAGCTTGCGACCGTGCAGGCTGGTCACCAGGTAGGAAGCCACGTCGGCCACGCCTTGTTCGCCCACCACGGCAGCCCAGCCCGGCATCACGGCGTGACGGCCGCCCATGATGGTGGTCTTGATGGTTTCCGGCTCACCGCCCCAGCGCCAGTCGGCGTCGGTCAGGTTGGGGAAGCCATAGGCACCCTTGGCGTCGGAACCGTGGCAGACCGAGCAGTTGGAGGCGAACAGGCGGCCACCCATCTTCAGGGCTTGCGGGTCCTTGGCGACTTCTTCGATCGGCATGGAGGCGAACTTGGCGAAGATCGGACCGAACTTGGCGTCCGAGCGAGCCATTTCCTTTTCCCACTCGTGAACGCCTGTCCAGCCGGTCTGGCCGTTGGCGAAGGCGGTCTGCTTTTCGTTGTCCAGGTAGTTATAGCCTGGCAGCAGGCCTTTCCAGTTGCCCAGGCCAGGGTAGAGCGCGAGGTAACCGAGGGCGAACACGATGGTGCCCACGAACAACATGAACCACCATTTCGGCAGCGGGTTGTCGTACTCCTCGATCCCGTCGAAGGAGTGGCCAACCGTCTCTTCGGTGGCTTCGCTGCGCTGGCCCTTGCGGGTCGACAGCAGCAGCCAGGTCAGGGCGAAGATCGTACCCAGACTGAGGACTGTGACGTACAGACTCCAGAACGTAGTCATTCTTTGTTACTCCTAGAAGCTTGCTCGACGTGCTTGATGGCCTCGGGATCATCCGCGAATGGCAGCAAGGTCGCGTCGTCAAACTCCGACTTGCGCTTGGGGCTGAACACCCACAAGGCCAGGCCGATAAAGGCCACCATCACGACGACGGTGCCCAGGCCACGAATCATCCCGATATCCATCCAGATCACCGTTTGCTTTTGATGATGGTGCCCAGGCCTTGCAGATAGGCCACCAGCGCGTCCATTTCAGTCTTGCCCTTGACGGCATCCCTGGCACCGGCGATGTCTTCGTCGGTGTAAGGCACGCCCAAGGCCCGCAGGACTTCCATTTTCTTGGCGGTGTCTTTGCCGTCGAGCTTGTTTTCTACGAGAAACGGGTAGGCCGGCATTTTCGACTCAGGCACAACGTTGCGCGGGTTGTACAAGTGCGCACGGTGCCAGTCGTCGGAGTAGCGGCCGCCAACGCGGGCCAGGTCCGGACCGGTACGCTTGGAACCCCACAGGAACGGGTGGTCCCAGACGCTTTCACCGGCGACCGAATAGTGGCCGTAGCGTTCGGTCTCGGCACGGAACGGGCGGATCATCTGCGAGTGGCAGCCCACACAGCCGTTGGCGATGTAGATGTCGCGGCCTTCCAGTTCAAGGGCGGTACGCGGCTTCATGCCTTCGACCGGCTTGTTGGTCACGTCCTGGAAGAACAGTGGAACGATCTGGGTCAGGCCGCCGATGCTCACGGCGATGACCATGAAGAAGGCCAGCAGGCCGATATTCTTCTCTACTGCTTCGTGCTTCATCAGTGAGCTCCAACTACGGCGATCTTGGCGGCGGCTTCAGCTTCAGCCGGGTCAGAGGCACGAACGGTGCGGTACACGTTGTAGGCCATGAGCAGCATGCCGCTGGCGAAGAACGCACCGCCCAGGGCTCGGACGATATAGCCCGGATGGCTGGCTTGCAGCGCTTCGACGAACGAGTAGGTCAGGGTGCCGTCGTCGTTGATCGCACGCCACATCAGGCCTTGGGTAATGCCGTTGACCCACATCGAGGCGATGTAGAGCACGGTGCCGATGGTCGCGAGCCAGAAGTGCGCGTTGATCAGGCCGGTGCTGTGCATCTGCGCACGCCCGAACAGTTTCGGGATCATGTGGTAGATGGCGCCGATGGAAATCATCGCCACCCAGCCGAGTGCACCGGCGTGTACGTGGCCGATGGTCCAGTCGGTGTAGTGGCTCAGGGAGTTGACGGTCTTGATGGCCATCATCGGGCCTTCGAAGGTCGACATGCCGTAGAACGCCAGCGACACCACCAGAAAGCGCAGGATCGGGTCGGTGCGCAGCTTATGCCAGGCACCCGAGAGGGTCATCATGCCGTTGATCATGCCGCCCCAGCTTGGCGCCAGCAGGATGATCGACATCGCCATGCCCAGGGACTGTGCCCAGTCCGGCAGTGCGGTGTAGTGCAAGTGGTGCGGACCGGCCCAGATGTACAGGGTGATCAGCGCCCAGAAGTGCACGATGGACAGGCGATAGGAATAGATCGGACGCTCGGCCTGTTTCGGCACGAAGTAGTACATCATCCCCAGAAAACCGGTGGTCAGGAAGAAACCCACGGCGTTGTGGCCGTACCACCACTGGATCATCGCGTCGGTCGCGCCCGAGTAGGCCGAGTACGACTTGAAGAAGCTGACCGGCAGGGAGGCGTGGTTGACGATGTGCAGCATGGCGGTCACGACGATGAAGGCACCGTAGAACCAGTTACCGACGTAGATGTGCTTGGTCTTGCGCTTGACGATGGTGCCGAAGAACACCAAACCGTAGGTCACCCAGACGATGGCCAGCAGGATAGCCAGGGGCCATTCCAGTTCCGCGTATTCCTTGGTGGTGGTGAAACCCATCGGCAAGGTCACGATCGCACCGACGATGACCGCTTGCCAGCCCCAGAAGGTGAAGGCGGCGAGGCTGTCGGAGATCAGTCGCGTTTGGCAGGTTCGCTGCACGACGTAGTAAGAAGTGGCAAACAACGCACAACCACCGAAGGCGAAGATCACCAGGTTGGTGTGCAGCGGGCGCAGGCGTCCAAATGTCGTCCATGGCAGATCGAAGTTCAACTCCGGCCAGACCAGTTGCGAGGCGATGAAGACACCGAGCCCCATGCCAAGGATCCCCCAGACCACCGTCATGATGGCGAACTGGCGGACTACCTTATAGTTATAAGCAGTCGGACTGATTGCTGTGCTCATTCTAAGGTTCCACGGTTTGGGTGTTTTATTAGGATAAAAATCGGTCGCAAGTATGGAGAAAGCGGGGGGTCATTGCAACGCGCCATGACCTGGGTCAATGCTTTCAAAAGCTGATTCTGCGGCCTTTCCATATGCTGAGTAGGGACAAAATTGGCCCTCGGCAAAATGTCGCAACGAAGGAAAGAGGCGAGGGGTCAGGTCGGTTGTAACGGGGTGTGTTCGAACACGGCGTTCGGATGATGCCAGGCAACTGTCGCAACAGCCGGTATTCACCTGCCTTTGCGGCCTTTTTGTCGAACGATTGTCGAACGCATCGGGTCGGGTCGACCTGAAACCGGCAGTCGCCAGCGCACGCAGAGGCAAGCTTAGACCCGATTCCGGGGAACCGAAAGGAAGACGATGGGAGGGTGCGACAATGCGTCGCGCAGGGGCACGAAACAGCCGCATCCAGACGAATGCGACTGTTCGTGCGGTCAGGATTTATTCGCTTTTGTGTTCCGCTTGCAGGCGCTCGGTGCGGGCCTCTTGGGACAGGTTGTAGACGTAAGCCGCGAGCAGTTGCACCTTGTCATTGCCCAGCAACTCATTCTGCGCCGGCATGTGGCCCTGGCGACCATGGCGGATGGTCTGCTGCAACTGGGCCAGGCTGGTGCCGTAGATGAAACCGGCCGGTTGCGTCAGGTTCGGCGCGCCCATGGCTTCGGTCCCTTGGCCATTGGCGCCGTGGCAGGCGACGCAGGTGGTGTTGAAGGCTTGCTGGCCGGCTTGCAGATCGGCACCGCTGTCTGCCGGCAAAGGCAGGCCGGCCAGGTCGTGGCGTACGTACGCGGCCACGTTCTTGACCCCGGCGTCCCCCAGCACTTCGCCCCAGGCCGGCATCGCCGCCATGCGGCCGCCCATGATGGTCGCCTTGATGGTGTCGGCGGCGCCACCCCAGCGCCAGTTGCTGTCAGTCAGGTTCGGGAAGCCGAAGGCACCCTTGGCGTCCGAGCCGTGGCAGACCGAGCAGTTGGAGGCGAACAGGCGTCCACCCATCTTCAAGGCCTGCGGGTCCTTGGCCACTTCTTCCACGGGCATGGCGGCGAACTTGGCGAAGATCGGCCCGAACCTGGCGTCGGCCTTGGCCATTTCCTTTTCCCATTCATGGGCGCCGGTCCAGCCGTTCTCGTAGCCGGGCAGGATGCCTTTCCAGTTGCCCAGGCCCGGATACAGGACCAGGTAACCGACGGAAAACACCAGGGTGCCGGCGAACAACAGGAACCACCACTGCGGCAGCGGGTTGTCGTACTCCTCGATGCCGTCGAAGCTGTGGCCCATGGTCTGGTCGACGCTGCCCTTGGTCTCGCCCTTGCGGGTGCCGATCAGCAGCCAGGTCAGGCCGATCAGGCTGCCGATGGTCAGTACGCAGATCCACGTACTCCAGAAGGTGGTCATGGCCGGGTGCTCCTTGTCGCAGGGTCTTGGGGGGTGATGTCGGCGGGCGGTTCGTCGGCGAACGGCAGCAGGCGCGCCTGGGCGAATTCCGGGCCGCGCTTGCTGCTGAATACCCACAGGGTCAGGCCGATGAAGGCGATGAACACCACGACGGTGCCCAGGCCACGGATCATTCCAGTGCTCATTTCAAAGAACATCAGGCTCACCTCTTGCTCTTGATGGCAGTGCCGAGCACTTGCAGGTAGGCCACCAGCGCGTCCATTTCGGTCTTGCCCTTGAGCGAGGCCACGCTGCCGGCGATGTCGTCGTCGGTGTACGGCACGCCGAGGGTGCGCATGGCGCGCAGCTTGCCTTCGGTGTGGCTGCTGTCCACCGCCTGGGCTACCAGCCATGGGTAGGCCGGCATTTTCGACTCGGGCACGACGTTGCGGGGGTTGTACAGGTGGGCGCGGTGCCAGTCATCGGAGTAGCGCGCGCCGACCCGTGCCAGGTCCGGCCCGGTACGCTTGGAGCCCCACAGGAATGGGTGGTCCCAGACGCTTTCGCCGGCGACGGAGTAGTGGCCGTAGCGCTCGGTCTCGGCACGGAACGGACGGATCATCTGCGAGTGGCAGCCGACGCAGCCTTCACGGATGTAGATGTCGCGGCCTTCCAGTTGCAGGGCGGTGTAGGGCTTCATGCCGTCCACCGGCTTGTTGGTCACGTCCTGGAAGAACAGCGGCACGATCTGGGTCAGGCCACCAATGCTCACGGCCAGGACCATCAGCAGCATCAGCAGGCCGACGTTTTTTTCGATTGTTTCGTGTTTCATGGTGGACTCCTCAGGCCATCTGCGCGGCAACGGCGGCTTCGGCAGGCTGGTAGGCCCGCACGGTGCGCCAGGTGTTGTAGGCCATCAGCAGCATGCCGAGCAGGAAGATCGACCCGCCCGCCAGCCGCACGACGAAGCCTGGGTGGCTGGCCACCAGGGTTTCGACGAAGGAGTAGGTGAGCGTGCCGTCCTCGTTCACAGCGCGCCACATCAGGCCCTGGGCGATGCCGTTGACCCACATCGAGGCGATGTACAGCACCGTGCCGATGGTCGCGAGCCAGAAGTGCGCGTTGATCAGGCCGATGCTGTGCATCTGTGGCCGGCCGAAGACTTTCGGGATCATGTGGTACAGCGCACCGATGGAAATCATCGCCACCCAGCCGAGCGCACCGGCATGCACGTGGCCGATGGTCCAGTCGGTGTAGTGGGAAAGGGCGTTGACGGTCTTGATCGCCATCATCGGCCCTTCGAAGGTCGACATGCCGTAGAACGCCAGCGATACCACCAAAAAGCGCAGGATCGGGTCGCTGCGCAACTTATGCCAGGCACCCGAGAGGGTCATCATGCCGTTGATCATGCCGCCCCAGCTGGGTGCCAGCAGGATCAACGACATCACCATGCCCAGGGACTGTGCCCAGTCCGGCAGCGCGGTGTAGTGCAGGTGGTGCGGACCGGCCCAGATGTACAGGGTGATCAACGCCCAGAAGTGCACGATGGACAGGCGATAGGAATACACCGGGCGCTCGGCCTGCTTGGGCACGAAGTAGTACATCATCCCCAGGAAGCCCGCAGTGAGGAAAAAACCTACGGCGTTGTGGCCATACCACCATTGCACCATCGCATCCGTGGCCCCGGCGTACACCGAGTAGGATTTGGTGAAGCTCACCGGCAGTTCCAGGTTGTTGACGATGTGCAGGATCGCCACGGTGAGGATGAACGCGCCGAAGAACCAGTTACCGACGTAGATGTGCTTGGTGTTGCGCTTGGCCACGGTGCCGAAGAACACGATGGCGTAGGCCACCCAGACGATGGTGATCAGGATGTCGATCGGCCATTCCAGTTCGGCGTATTCCTTGGAACTGGTGTAGCCCAGTGGCAGGCTGATGGCCGCCAAAAGAATCACCAGTTGCCAGCCCCAGAAGCAGAACGCGGCGATTTTTGGCGCGAACAGCTGGGTCTGGCAGGTGCGTTGCACCGAATAAAACGAGCTGGCGAACAGGGCACAGCCCCCAAAAGCGAAGATCACCGCGTTGGTGTGCAGCGGGCGCAGGCGGCCGAAGCTGGTCCAGGGCAAGTCGAAATTGAGCTGAGGCCAGACCAATTGGGCGGCGAGAAAAACCCCGAGCCCCATGCCGACGATGCCCCACACCACCGTCATAATGGCGAATTGGCGGACCACCTTGTAGTTGTAGGCGGTACTGATAGAAGTGTTCATGGTTCCCCATCCACGGTTCAGCCGAAGTGAGCGCCTGCGCAAGGCAGTGCGGCGTTCTTCGCCTGGAGTTATAGGCAGACTAAAAGCGAGGCAAGCATGGACAAACAGCACAAGGCCAGTATTGACGGGGATCAATGGGCGCGGTGCGTGGCCGAACACGGTTGGCTATGGACGGCCGCGCAAACGGACGTGGGCGTCGTCTCGCCCACCCTGATCCTGGCCCATGGTGCGGGTGCGCCGATGGACAGTGGCTTCATGGAGGAAATGGCCGCGCGCCTTGCCGCACATGGGGTCAACGTGTTGCGCTTCGAGTTTCCCTACATGGCGCAACGGCGCCTGGACGGTGGAAAACGCCCACCCAATCCAGCTCCCAGGTTGCTGGAATGCTGGCGTGAGGTGTACGCCACGGTGCGGCCTTATGTCGCTGGGCGGTTGGCTATCGGCGGTAAATCCATGGGTGGGCGAATGGCGAGTCTGCTGGCTGATGAACTGGGCGCGGATGCGCTGGTGTGTCTGGGCTATCCCTTCTATGCGGTGGGCAAGCCGGAGAAACCGCGGGTCGAGCACTTGGCGACATTGAAGACCCGGACCTTGATCGTCCAGGGCGAGCGCGATGCGTTAGGCAATCGGGAGGCGGTGCGGCACTACGCCTTGTCACCGAGCATTGAGGTGTCGTGGTTGGTGGCGGGGGATCATGACCTCAAGCCGCTGAAGGCGTCGGGGTTCAGTCATGAGCAGCATCTGGAGGCGGCGGCGGGCAAGGTGGCGGCGTTTCTTCTTCAGGATTGATAGCGCTTGTCCCGGCCTCTTCGCGAGCAAGCTCGCTCCCACAAGGGGTTGTGAACGCCACAAATCCACTGTGGGAGCGAGCTTGCTCGCGATAGCGGCTGCCCAGGTAACAAAAAACCCGGAAGCGTTCACTGTCCGGGTTTTTACATTGCCAATTGCAGTCAGCGGTTGAACCGCTCCACCAACGAATACTGCGAATTCGCCGTGCGGGTCAGTTCTTCGCTCAGCAGCGCCGAGCTGTGGGCCTGGCCGGAGGTCTGGTCGGCCAGGTCCGAGATGTTGCTGATGTTGCGGCTGATCTCCTCGGCCACCGAGCTTTGTTCCTCGGTGGCGGCGGCGATCTGGGTGGTCATGTCGGTGATGTTGGCCACCGCTTCGCTGATGCCCACCAATGCCTGGTCCGCTTCCATCACCCGCGCCACGCCTTCTTCGGCCTGGCGGTGGCCAGCCTCCATGGTTTGCACGGCATTGTTGGCGGTTTGCTGGAGCTTGGCGATCAGGGCATGGATCTGCCCGGTGGATTCGCTGGTGCGTTGCGCCAGTTGCCGGACTTCGTCGGCCACCACGGCGAAGCCGCGGCCCATCTCACCGGCACGGGCCGCTTCAATAGCGGCGTTAAGGGCCAGCAGATTGGTCTGGTCGGCGATGCCTTTGATCACGTCGACCACGCCACCGATCTCGTCGCTGTCCTTGGCCAGCTGAGTCACGGTGTTGCCGGTCTCGCCGACCACCACCGACAGCCGCTCGATGGCTTCGCGGGTTTCCCCGGCGATGTCACGGCCGCGGCTGGTCAGGCGATTGGCTTCCTGGGTAGCATCGGCGGTGCGCTGCACGTGACTGGCGACTTCCTGGGTCGTTGCCGCCATCTGGTTGACGGCCGTGGCGACCTGTTCGGTTTCCACCCGCTGGCGCTCAAGACCGCTGGAGCTGTCATGGGCCAGCGTGTTGGACTGGCGGGCCTGGTCGTTAAGGTGCTCGGCGGTGTCCTGCAGGCGCGTCAGGCAGGTTTTCAGGCGCGCTTGCTGGCTGAGGATCGACATTTCCAGGCGAGCCTGAACGCCGCGGCTGTCGGTGTACATCCGGGCGATCAGCGGGTCGGAGGTGGTTTGCTCGGCCAGGCGCAGCAGGCGCTTGATCCCGCGTTGTTGCCATTGCAGGCCCATCAGCCCCAAGGGCACCGACAGCAGGGCGGCCAGGGCAAAGCCCCAGTGGGAGTTCAGGAAGGCGCCGACGACGAAACTGAGTTGGCTGACCAGGATAAACGGCAGCCAGTCCTGCAGCATCGGCAACCATTTGTCGCTGGCCGGAACCGCGGATTTACCCTGGTTGATGCGCTGATACAGGGCTTCGGCCCGGGCGATCTGCTCGGCGGAGGGTTTGACCCGCACCGACTCGTAGCCGACCACCTGATTGCCCTCGAACACGGGCGTGACATAGGCGTTGACCCAGTAATGGTCACCGCTCTTGCAGCGATTCTTGACGATGCCCATCCATGGCAAGCCTTGTTTCAGCGTACCCCACATGTGCGCGAACACGGCGGATGGCACATCGGGATGGCGCACGAGATTGTGCGGCGAACGGATCAGTTCTTCCTTTGAAAACCCACTGATTTCAACGAACGCGTCGTTGCAATAGGTGATGACGCCCTTGGCGTCGGTGGTAGAAATCAATCGTTGCTGGGCCGGAAAGGTCCTTTCGCGTTGTGTGACGGGTTGGTTGTTACGCATGGTGGTGTAGATCCGCAAGGCTTTGAAAGGTTGTCGGCGCCGTCAGGTTTTAGTTGAAGTTATTTTTGCCTGTCGCTATCACGCCAGCATCGGGTAGGTAAAGAGGGCGAAATGAAGCAGGTTGAGCAGGAAGTGCGTGGCAATCGCCGCGCCCAGGCCGCCAAATCGATAAGCGAGACCGTAGCCAACCCCCGCCAGGCCGGACAGCAACACCCATTGCCAGCCCGCGCCCGCATGCACAAGGCCGAACAGCAACGAAGCCAGGAGCAACGCCAGATTGTCGCCCTGGCGCAGGTGTTTGAAGCGTCGGCTCAAGCCACCCTGAATGTAGCCACGAAACAGCGCTTCCTCCACCAGCGTTACCAATAAAAGATTATTCAGCACCCACAGCCAGGCGTGATCCGGCCATTTCGGCGCCCACTGGACCATGCCCAGTAGCAGCGCCCCGCCGAGGGCCAGTACCGTACTCAGCGCCAAGCCCAGTGCCGTGGCCTGGACCGACAGACGCAACGAGCGTCGGCCGACGATCCAGGGGCAGGCCAGCAGCAACCAGAAGCCGATCAAGGGCTTGTCCTGGTTCAGGTACATGGCGAAACGCGCCGCATCATCGGTCAAGCGTTGCGCCGGGATGGCCCGGCCATTGAAGAAGCCTGGCATCCAGTGCATCGCCAGGGCCAAGGCCATCACCAGAAACAGGACGTGCCCGAGAAACCGGCCCACCGGCATCTGCTGTTGACGAACCGTATACCCGGCGAATAGCAGGAGTGCGAAGGAAATGGCCGCAGTCCAGGTCAGTTGACCGTAGGCCAGGGCCAGGCCATAACCGATGGAGAGAAGGGCCAGGTAGGGCCAGGGTAGGGCAGGCATGTCACATCCTTTTGAGTCTGGTGAGCGGTTGCAGCGGGTAGGGCGGGTGAAGCCGGCGGGATTATAGGCAGGCCCAAACGAAAACACCGCCCTTAAGCGGCGGTGTTTTTGTAGGACGGCTCCTTTTAAGCTGCAATCAATTGCCGTAGGACATAGTGAAGAATCCCGCCTGCCTTGAAATACTCCACTTCATTCAAGGTATCGATCCGACACAACACTTCAATCCGCTCCTGGCGACCGTCCTCTCGAGTGATCACCAGCGGCAGGTTCATGCGCGGCGTCAGTTCGACGTCATTAAGCCCGAGGATGTCCAAGGTTTCCCTGCCCGTGAGGTTCAGGCTCTTGCGGTTCTGGTCGAGCTTGAACTGCAACGGCAGCACGCCCATCCCTACCAGGTTGGAGCGATGGATGCGCTCGAAACTTTCCGCGATCACCGCCTTGACCCCCAGCAGGTTGGTGCCCTTGGCCGCCCAGTCCCGGCTCGAGCCCGTGCCATATTCCTGGCCCGCGATCACCACCAGCGGCGTGCCCGTGGCCTGGTAGAGCATGGCAGCATCGTAGATCGGCATTCGTTCGCCACTGGGGATGTAGATCGTGTTGCCGCCTTCTTCGCCGTCGAGCATTTCGTTGCGGATGCGGATATTGGCGAAGGTGCCGCGCATCATGACTTGATGGTTGCCGCGCCGGGAGCCGTAGGAGTTGAAATCCCGTGGTTCCACGCCCTGTTCGCGCAGGTAGCGACCGGCCGGGCTGTCGGCCTTGATGTTGCCGGCCGGGGAGATGTGGTCGGTGGTCACCGAGTCTCCCAGCAGGGCCAGGACCCGGGCGCCCTCGACGTTCCTGACGGCCGGTGGCGGCCCGCCGATGTCGTCGAAGAACGGTGGGTGCTGGATGTAGGTCGAGTCATCCTGCCAGACGTAAGTCGCCGCTTGCGGCACTTCGATGGCTTGCCATTGCTCGTCACCGGCAAACACGGCGGCGTATTCCTTGTGGAACATGCTGGTGTTGACCTGGGCCACGGCGGCGGCCACTTCCTGGCTGCTGGGCCAGATGTCCCGCAGGTACACCGGCTTGCCGTCCCGGTCGTTGCCCAGCGGCTCGCTGCTGATGTCGATGCGCACGGTGCCGGCCAGGGCATAGGCGACCACCAGCGGCGGCGAGGCCAGCCAGTTGGTTTTCACCAGCGGATGCACCCGGCCTTCGAAGTTGCGATTGCCCGACAACACCGAGGCCACGGTCAGGTCGGCTTTCTGGATGGCTTTTTCGATGGGGTCCGGCAACGGCCCGGAGTTGCCGATACAGGTCGTGCAACCATAGCCCACCAAGTCGAAACCGAGTTTATCCAGGTACTCGGTCAGGCCGGCCGCGTTGTAGTAATCGGTGACCACCTTGGACCCCGGCGCCAGGGAGCTCTTGACCCAAGGCTTGCGGACCAGGCCTTTTTCCACGGCTTTTTTCGCCAGCAGCCCGGCGGCCATCATGACGCTGGGGTTGGAGGTGTTGGTGCATGAGGTGATGGCGG
Organism: Pseudomonas sp. NFIX10; assembly: GCF_900111955.1. Taxonomy (NCBI): domain Bacteria; kingdom Pseudomonadati; phylum Pseudomonadota; class Gammaproteobacteria; order Pseudomonadales; family Pseudomonadaceae; genus Pseudomonas; species Pseudomonas sp. NFIX10. Next base: position 322,074 of record NZ_FOKH01000001.1, read on the forward strand.
CGATCACCACCGCGCCGTTTTTCAGGCGATGGGTGTGCCCTTCGAATTCGTACTCGGCTTCGCCCACCTGGTCGGCATTGCCCACCGCGACGCCACCGCCGCCTTCACTTTCCAGGCGACCTTCTTCTTTGCTGGTGGGTTTGACCTGCAACCCCAGGAAGTCGCTGAAAGCCTGGCCGACATTCGGCAGCGAAACCCGGTCCTGAGGGCGTTTGGGCCCAGCGAGACTGGCCTCGACGCTGCCCATGTCCAGCTCCAGGGTGTCGGTGAACACCGGCTCCTGGCCGGGCAGGCGCCACAGGCCCTGGGCCTTGCAATAGGCCTCCACCAGTTTCACGGTTTCGGCCGGGCGCCCGGACAGGCGCAGGTAGTCCAGGGTCACCTCGTCCACCGGGAAGAAACCGCAGGTGGCGCCGTATTCCGGGGCCATGTTGGCGATGGTGGCGCGGTCGGCCAGGGGCAGGTCAGCCAGACCGTCGCCATAGAACTCGACGAATTTGCCTACCACACCTTTCTTGCGCAGCATCTGCGTGACGGTCAGCACCAGGTCGGTGGCGGTGATGCCTTCGCGCAGCTTGCCGATGAGTTTGAAACCGATGACCTCGGGAATCAGCATCGACACTGGCTGGCCGAGCATGGCCGCTTCCGCCTCGATCCCGCCGACGCCCCAGCCCAGTACGCCGAGGCCGTTGATCATGGTGGTGTGGGAGTCGGTGCCCACCAGGGTATCGGGGAAGGCGTAGGTGCGGCCGTCTTCTTCTTTGGTCCACACGGTGCGGCCCAGGTATTCCAGGTTGACCTGGTGGCAGATGCCGGTGCCTGGCGGTACCACGCTGAAGTTATCGAAGGCGCTCTGGCCCCAGCGCAGGAAGGCGTAGCGTTCGCCGTTGCGCTGCATTTCAATGTCGACGTTCTGCTCGAACGCCTGGCTGCTGGCGAACTTGTCCACCATCACCGAATGGTCAATCACCAGGTCCACCGGTGATAACGGGTTGATCCGCTGGGGATCGCCGCCGGCCTTTTCCACGGCGGCGCGCATGGCGGCCAGATCGACCACGGCGGGGACGCCGGTGAAATCCTGCATCAGCACCCGTGCCGGGCGGTATTGAATCTCGCGGTCGGAGCGGCGCTCCTTGAGCCACCCGGCCAGGGCCTTGAGGTCGGCGCCGGTGACGGTTTTTTCATCTTCCCAGCGCAACAGGTTTTCCAGCAGCACCTTCAAGGACATGGGCAGCTTGTCCAGGTCACCCAGGCTTCGGGCGGCATCCGGCAGGCTGAAGTAGTGGTAGGTCCTGGCGTCGACTTGCAGTGTTTTAAGGGTTTTCAGGCTATCGAGGGACGGCATTGAAATCACTCCTTTGAGTCCGCACGGCTACGGACGGAGGGGGACGGACAGAGCCTTTAACCTAGCCCTGTTTTGAGCGTATGACTAATAACTGGACTCTATAGCAAGGTTCGCGGTTCCGAACTCCGCTATCATGCGGCGGTTTTCGTGACAGGCTTTGCTACGGAGTTTCAATGAACACGCTTTTTATGCACTGCCGGCCAGGCTTCGAAGGCGAGGTCTGTTCCGAGATCGCCGAACACGCGGCCCGGCTCAACGTGGCCGGCTACGCCAAGGCCAAACCGGCCAGTGCCTGTGCCGAATTTGTCTGTACTGAAGAGGACGGTGCCGAGCGGCTGATGCGCGGGCAGCGTTTTGCCGAGCTGATTTTTCCGCGCCAGTGGGCGCGGGGCACGTTCATTGAATTGCCGGAAACCGACCGTATCAGCGTGATCCTGGCCCACATGTCGGCGTTTCCGGCCTGCGGCAGCCTGTGGCTGGAGGTGGTCGACACCAATGACGGCAAGGAGCTGTCGAACTTCTGCAAGAAATTCGAAGGCCCGTTGCGCAAAGCGCTGAGCGGGGCCGGCAAGCTGGTGGACGACCCGCACAAGCCGCGCTTGCTGCTGACGTTCAAGAGTGGCCGCGAAGTGTTCCTGGGCCTGGCGGACGCGGATAATTCGGCGATGTGGCCCATGGGCATCCCGCGCCTGAAGTTCCCCCGGGAAGCGCCGAGTCGCTCCACACTCAAGCTCGAAGAGGCCTGGCACCATTTCATCCCTCGGGACCAGTGGGACGAGCGCCTGCACAGTGACATGACCGGCGTGGACCTCGGTGCCGCACCAGGCGGCTGGACCTGGCAACTGGTCAACCGTGGGATGCTGGTGACGGCCATCGACAACGGTCCGATGGCCGAAAGCCTGATGGACACCGGCCTGGTGCAGCACCTGATGGCGGACGGTTTCACGTTCAAGCCCAAGCAGCCGGTGGACTGGATGGTCTGCGACATCGTCGAAAAGCCCGCGCGCAACGCGGCGATGCTGGAAGAGTGGATTGGCGAAGGCCATTGCCGCGAGGCCGTGGTCAATCTCAAACTGCCGATGAAACAGCGTTATGCCGAGGTGAAGCGCTTGCTCGAGCGTATCGCTGATGGCTTCAAGGCCCGGGGCATCAAGGTCGAGATCGGTTGCAAGCAGCTGTACCACGACCGCGAGGAAGTGACGTGCCATCTGCGGCGGCTGGACACGAAAAAGCCGAAGTCCCGCTAGCCCTCGGAACTGATGGAGTTCCCTGTGGGAGCGAGCTCGCTCGCGATGACGTCGCTACATTCAACATGGATGCAAGCTGACCCACCGCTATCGCGAGCAAGCTCGCTCCCACAGGAGGCAGTGTGAAGCCGGGGGTGACCGAGCGCCGACATTGCGCGACAATGCCGGCCAGTTTCAGGAGTAGAACATGAGTGAAATGAACGACACGCCGGTCGACGGCACGCTGGATGCCACCGGCCTCAATTGCCCGGAACCGGTGATGATGCTGCACCAGCACATCCGCGACCTGGCCCCCGGTGGCCTGCTGAAAGTCATCGCCACAGACCCCTCGACCCGCCGCGACATCCCCAAGTTTTGCGTGTTCCTGGACCACGAACTGGTGGCCCAGCAGGAAGAGGCGGGCACCTACCTCTACTGGATCCGCAAGAAACTCGCTTAACCCGTCGAGCGGCTGATGCGAATCTGTTTGCGCGCGCTACGTGCCAGACGGATCGACAGCATCAATGCCGCGCAGCTCAAGCCCACGATCAGGCCTTGCCACAATCCGCTCGGGCCGCTGGCCGCGCCGAGCCAGTCGGTCAGGCCCAGGGCGTAACCCACCGGCAGGCCGATGCCCCAATAGGCGAACAGGGTCAGGATCATCGTCACCCGGGTGTCCTGGTAGCCGCGCAATGCACCTGCCGCCGTGACCTGGATCGCATCGGAAAACTGGAACAGCGCTGCATACACGATCAGCATCGATGCCACCTCGATCACCACCGGGTCGGCGGTATAGATCGCCGCGATAGGCCCGCGCAGCGCGAACATCAGGCTCGCCGACAGGCAAGCGTAGGCCAGGGCCGTGCCCATGCCCACCCCGGCGGCGAAGCGCGCTTCGCGAGGCTGCTGCCGCCCCAGGGCCTGGCCGACCCGCACCGTGACGGCCATGCCCAGGGAGTAGGGGATCATGAACACCAGGGAGCTGAAGTTCAGTGCGATCTGGTGCCCGGCCACCACGGTAGCGCCGAGGCTGCCGATCAGCAGGGCGATCACCGCGAAAATACTCGACTCGGCGAACACCGCAATGCCGATCGGCAAGCCGATGCCCAGCAGGCGCTTGATGACCGCCCATTGCGGCCAGTCGAAACGGCTGAACAACCGGCTCGACTGATAGGCCGGTGCCCACCGTGCCCAAGCGGCCATGCCCAGGGCCATGACCCACATCACGATGGCCGTGGCCCAGCCGCAACCGACGCCGCCCATGGCGGGCACGCCCAGGTGCCCATAGATGAAGATGTAATTGAGCGGAATGTTCAGCGCCAGCCCGCACAGCCCCAGCACCATCGCCGGTCGCGTGCGTCCCAAGCCGTCGCTGAAGCAGCGCAGTACGTGATACAGCGCCACGGCCGGCAGGCCCGTGCCGATGCCCCGCAGGTATTCCATGCACGGGCCGATCAATTCGGGATCGACTTTCATGATGTGCAGGATCGGCTCGGCGCTGAACAGTGCCAGCGTCGCGATCAACCCCACCACCAGGGCCAGCCACAGCGCCTGGCGTACCAGCGGCCCGATCTCGTCGAACGTACCGGCCCCGAAGCGCTGGGCAACTTTCGGGGTGGTCGCCAGCAGGGTGCCAGTCATCAACAGGAACACCGGCACCCAGATCGAGTTGCCCAGGGCCACGGCCGCCAGGTCCCGTGGACCGACCCGACCGGCCATCACCGCATCGACGAAGCCCATGGCGGTGGTCGCCAGTTGCGCCACCATGATCGGCAAGGCCAGGGCCAGCAACGTCTTGAATTCAAGGCGTACCCGGGCCGGGCGGGAGAGGGGAGTGGGGGTGTCGATGACAGGATTCACAAGGCAAGCGTCCGAAAGGGTTAAGCGCGAGGCGGCGAATTCTACGCCTTGACGCGGTGGTCAGGAAAAAACCTGTGTTGTGGATTTGTAAGCGCTTTTTCAGTTTCCGAGCACCTGTGGGAGCAAGGCTTGCCCGCGATGAAGATTACGCGGTCTGCCGAGGAACCGAGGCGACGGCATCGCGAGCAAGCTTTGCTCCCACAAAAAACTCGCCACAACATCATTCGCTCCTGGTAATGCGTAGGCCTGCTGGAACGCCTACACTGCCCATCCCCGCCAAAGGAGCTCTGCCATGCTGATCGTCGCCGACGAAAACATCCCCCTGCTTGATGCGTTTTTCCAAGGATTCGGCGAAATCCGCCGGGTACCGGGCCGGGGGATCGACCGGACGATGGTCGAGCACGCCGATGTATTGCTGGTGCGTTCGGTCAGCCAGGTCAATCGGGCCCTGCTGGAAGGCAGCAAGGTACGCTTCGTCGGCACTTGCACCATCGGCACCGACCACCTGGACCTGGATTATCTTGCCGAGGCGGGGATCCGCTGGGCCAGCGCACCCGGCTGCAATGCCCGTGGCGTGGTGGACTACGTGCTGGGCAGCCTGATGACCCTGGCAGAAATCGAAGGTGCGGCGCTGGACCAGCGGACCTTCGGCGTGGTCGGCGCGGGCCAGGTGGGCGGGCGGTTGATCGAGGTGCTCAAGGGGCTGGGCTGGGCCGTGAAAGTCTGCGATCCACCGCGTCAGGCCGCAGAGGGCGGCGACTATGTGAGCCTGGAGCAGATCATCGAGCAGTGCGATGTGATCAGCCTGCACACCCCGTTGACCCGCGACGGCGAGCACCCGACCTGGCACCTGTTCGACGAAGCGCGCCTGAACCAGCTCAAGCCCGGAACCTGGCTGATCAACGCGGCTCGAGGGCCGGTGATCGATAACGCCGCGCTGCGCGAGGTGTTGCTGGAGCGCGAAGACCTGCAAGCGGTGCTGGATGTCTGGGAGCAGGAGCCCACCGTGGATGTGGACCTGGCCGATTTGTGCGTGATCGCCACCCCGCATATTGCCGGTTACAGCCTCGATGGTCGCCAGCGTGGCACGGCTCAGATCTACCAGGCCTTGTGCGCGTTCCTGGAGCGACCGGTTGAAGTCAGCCTCAGCGACCTGTTGCCCCGGCCCTGGCTGGGTGGCATCACCCTGGATGCCGAAACCGACCCGGCCTGGGCCTTGGCGGCGCTGTGCCGGAGCGTGTACGACCCCCGTCGCGACGACGCGGATTTTCGCCGCAGCCTGGTGGACCCCGTCGATGAGCAACGCCGCGCGTTCGATGCCTTGCGCAAGCATTATCCGCCACGCCGGGAAATCGACAGCTTGAAGGTTCGCATCGAAGGGCAATCGGCGGCTTTGCAACAGATCGTGACGGCGCTGGGTTGTGGGAGCAAAGCTTGCTCGCGATGAACGATGACGCGGTCAGGGGACCGAGGTGCCTGCATCGCGGGCAAGCCTTGCTCCCACAATCTTTCTGACAGGCATAAAAAACCCGACATCAACGTCGGGTCCAATTGAAGACGGGCTGTATCACTTTTGTTCGGCAGGCTTGACCAGTCGTTTTTCCAGCTCGCTGCAGGCTTTCTGGATCATGTCTTCGGTGATCGGTACTTCGCGCCCTTGGGCATCGATGAACGAGCAGCCCAGAGACTGGTCCGGTTGCGTGCGGATTACTTGAATCTTGTCGTCGCTGCTGTGTTGCAAGGACATGGCCTGTCTCCTCATCAGGTTGTGTGCCTATTTTAATGTCGCCAGGTGACCGAGCCATGACACTCCGTGTAGGTTCATGGCGACGCTTCCACTCAATCAGAAACACAGTTTCGTTTCCACCCAGACTTTAGACCGATAACATCTAGCCGCTAGCCGTAGTGGTCATATTTAACCTGACTCATTGCGATTCAACTTGGTTCCGCTGCGTTTCGGCGTCGCGAGCTGGCCTTTTTCCTGCTGCATTATCGGACACCTTTGATGCTTTCTTCCCGACATCGCCGTGCCATACGCCTGGCCAGCGGCTTCATCGCCCCTTATCGCAAACAGGTCGTCGGCGCTTTGCTGGCTTTGATTGTCACCGCCGGCATTACCTTGTCCATGGGCCAAGGCATCCGCTTGCTGGTGGACCAGGGCTTCATGACCCGCTCGCCGCACCTGCTCAACCAATCCATCGGCTTGTTCATGGTGCTGGTGGTGGGGTTGGCGATCGGTACGTTTTCACGTTTTTACCTGGTGTCCTGGATCGGTGAGCGGGTGGTGGCGGATATCCGACGGCAGGTGTTCAACCATCTGGTGTACTTGCACCCGGGTTTCTACGAAAACAATCGCAGTTCGGAAATCCAGTCACGGCTGACCACTGATACGACCTTGCTGCAATCGGTGATCGGTTCGTCGCTGTCGTTGTTTTTGCGCAATGTCTTGATGGTGGTGGGCGGTATCGTGCTGCTGTTCATCACCAATCCCAAGCTGACCAGTATCGTGGTGATTGCCCTGCCGCTGGTATTGGTGCCGATCCTGCTCTTCGGGCGTCGAGTGCGCAGCTTGTCGCGCCAGAGCCAGGACCGCGTTGCCGACGTCGGCAGCTATGTCTCCGAAACCCTCGGCCAGATCAAGACCGTGCAGGCCTACAACCATCAGGTCCAGGACGAACAGCGTTTTTCCGTGACGGTGGAGCAGGCCTTCGACACCGCTCGCAAGCGCATTGTCCAGCGGGCCTGGTTGATCACCCTGGTGATCGTGCTGGTGCTGGGGGCGGTGGGGGTGATGCTCTGGGTCGGTGGCATGGATGTGATCGCCGGGCGGATTTCCGGTGGCGAGCTGGCGGCGTTCGTGTTCTACAGCCTGATCGTCGGCAGTGCCTTCGGGACCCTGAGCGAAGTGATTGGCGAGCTGCAGCGGGCGGCCGGTGCGGCAGAGCGTATTGCCGAGCTGCTGCGTTCGGAAAACATCATCCAGCCGCCGGCTTCGGGCCTCGTGACCTTGCCGGCGCGAGTTCGCGGTGATTTGCGTCTCGAAGGCGTGCGTTTTTCCTATCCGTCCCGGCCGGACAGTTATGCGGTCGATGGCCTCGACCTGAGTATCAAGGCCGGTGAGACCCTGGCCCTGGTCGGGCCTTCCGGCGCGGGCAAGTCGACGGTCTACGATTTGCTGCTGCGTTTCTATGATCCCGTGCAAGGGCGGATCCTGATCGACGATGTACCGTTGACTCAACTCGATCCGCTGGACCTGCGGCGGCATTTCGCCCTGGTTTCACAAAGCCCGGCGCTGTTTTTCGGCACGGTCGAAGAGAACATCCGCTATGGCAACCCGCAGGCGTCGTCGGAGCAGGTGCGCGAGGCCGCGCAGATCGCCCACGCCCACGACTTCATCGAAAAAATGCCTGACGGCTACCAGACTCACCTGGGCGATGGCGGCCTCGGGTTATCCGGCGGCCAGCGCCAACGCCTGGCCATCGCCCGAGCGTTGCTCGTGGATGCCCCGATCCTGCTGCTGGACGAAGCCACCAGCGCCCTCGATGCGCAAAGCGAACACCTGATCCAGCAAGCCCTGCCCAGCTTGATGAAAAACCGCACGACATTGGTCATCGCCCATCGCCTGGCCACGGTGAAAAACGCCGATCGGATCGCGGTGATGGACCAGGGCAAGGTGGTTGCCGTGGGCACTCACCAGGAGCTTGTCGCCAGCAATGCGCTGTATGCGCGATTGGCGGCGTTGCAGTTCAATGTGGGGTCGGAGGTGGCAACCGACTAAGAACAGCGGGCTCTCAAGCGTTCGCAGATTCAGTGTTCACCATGGGGCTTCTGTGGGAGCGGGCTTGCTCGCGAAAGCGGTGTGCCAGTCAGCATCACCGTCACTGATAACACCGCTTTCGCGAGCAAGCCCGCTCCCACAAGGTCCAGCAAGCGAGCAAAAAGAAATGCCCGGATCTTTCGATGCGGGCATTTTTTCTTCTCGGGAACAGCTTCCACTAATAATCACTGATCATCGAAATACCGCTCATGCCAGTCCACCAGCGGTTGCGGTGAGTTGAGCTTCTGGCCGTAGATCACCGAATAAGACAACACGTTCTGCACGTATTGTCGGGTTTCGTCGAACGGGATGCTCTCGACCCAGACGTCGAAGCTCAAGTGGTTGGCCCCGCGCAGCCATTGGCGCACACGACCGGGGCCGGCGTTGTAGGCCGCCGAAGCCAGCACGCGGTTGCCGTTGAACTGGCTATGAACCTGGCTCAGGTAGGCCGCACCCAACTGGATGTTCTTGTCCGGGTTCAACACTTGTTGGGGCGAGGCCAGGGGAATGCTGAACTTGCGCGCGGTTTCCTTGGCGGTACCAGGCATCAGTTGCATCAGGCCGGCGGCGCCGACGCTGGAGCGGGCATCATCCATGAACGCACTTTCCTGGCGGGTAATGGCGAACGCCCAACTTGGATGCAAGCCGCGGATCTTGGCTTCGCGCACCAGGGTCTCGCGGTGGGCCATCGGGAAACGGATGTCCAGGTCGTCCCAGTACTTGGCCTGGCTGATGGTGCGGATGGCCGGGAAATACCATTTCAGGTCGTAAGCCAGCTTCGCCTGGGCGACCATTTCGTCCCGGTTGAAATGACGGCTGACGTGATACCACTCGCGGCGTCCGTCGACGATGTCCCCGCGGGCATGAAATTCCAGCGCCCGGCGCACGCCAGGCGTATTGCGCACCTTGTTGATCAGCGCCTGGCTCATCACCAGTGGCTTGTTGACGAGCGAATAGGGGGACTGGGATCGGTCAGCGGCCAGGAAGCCATAGAAGTCCCGCTCACGGGCCAGGTGCTTGTAGAGCGTCAGGGCTTCCGGGTTCTGCGGCTGCGCCAGTTCCAGCGTGCGGGCTTGCCAGTACCGCCAGCGGTTGGTGCTGGCCAGCGACTCGGGCAGGCGGCGGGTCAACTGATAGGCATCGTCCCAACGAGCGAGGCGCAACAGCAGGCGCAAGCGCCATTCCGAAACGGTGTCGTCGCGCAACTCCGGGTCGTATTTCGTCATCACGTCCAGGGCGCGGCTGTCGAAGCGCTTGGCCAGGGTCAGGCCGATCTCTCGGGCGATCGCGACTTTTTCATCCCGGGAAAAATGCATGGTGCTGGCGTAGCCATCCAGCAGCGCCATGGCTTTTTCCGGGTCCTGGCGGGCCAGGCGACGCAGGCCGAGGCTGACGATATCGGACATCGGTTCATCGGCTGGAACGAAGCGCGAGGGCTGGTTGAGCAACTCGGGCTTTTGCGCCACGTCCACCAGCAAGCTGCCACGGGGAGCGAGGGTGGTCAGGCCGCTGACCAGGCTGTTGGCCAGCGGATAGTTGCGCGCCTGGGCGGCCAGCTTGGCGCGTTCCCAGCGCTTCTGCTCGGTCAACTGGCCCTGGGAGGCCCACAGGCCGAACAACGCATCGCACGCCTGGGGCTGGGACTTGCCGGTGAGCCACAGCTTTTCGGTGTTGGCATAGCCCTCGGCCTTCAGGCCATGGCTGAGTTGGTACTGAGCGTTGAGGCAATCCAGCTCGGTGAAATTGAGCTTGGGGTCGTAATACTTGACGAAGGTCTCCCAGTCGCCGCGCTCGGTCAGCCAACGCAGCCAGCGCAGCTTCATCCAGTTGGCCTGGGGCAGGTCACCGTGCTCGGCGAGGAATTTCTCGATTTCGGCGTTGCTGGCGCTCTTGAGGCGAGCGGTCAATTCGTCGTAGGCCAGGTACGGCTCCAGCGGGTAATCGCGCAGGGCCTGGCTGTAGCGAAAGTAGGGGCCGGAATCGCCCTTGGCCAAGGCACGCTTGGCCTCGTCGTAGTATTGGCGCTGAGTGGAGATATCCACCGCCTGAGCGGATTGAACGGCAGTGGCACATACAAAAAGACACGATAAAACACTGAAAAGGCGACTGCGCATGAGACGTCCGGGCAGAAAAACATGACAAGCCCAAGGGTTAACCCAGGGTAACTGTCTGTAGCTTAGCCTTTTGCCAGCAGCCGGCGAAAGCTTTGCGGAGCCGTCGGTGCAAGTTCGCAACATTTGTTATGCAGAGTGCTTCAGTGGCGAAATTGGCGGACCCTTGAGGCCTCATCTCAGGTAGAATGCGCGCCCGGTTTTTGGAGAAGCTCATGACCCTGCTCAAATTCAGCGATGTGTCCCTTGCGTTCGGCGCTATGCCGTTGTTGGACAAGGTGTCCTGGCAGATCGCCCGTGGTGAGCGGGTGTGCATCATCGGCCGAAACGGCACTGGCAAGTCCAGCATGATGAAGCTGGTCAAGGGTGATCAAAAGCCCGACGACGGCTCGGTCTGGCGTGCGCCAGGCCTGAAAATCGGCGAATTGCCCCAGGAACTGCCGGTGGCCGACGAGCGGACTGTGTTCGATGTGGTCGCCGAAGGCCTGGACGGTGTCGGCGCACTGTTGGCCGAGTATCACCACCTGAGCCAGAACATCGTCACCGATGCCGACCTGGACAAGTTGATGCATGTGCAGCACGACCTCGAAGCCCGAGACGGCTGGCGCCTGCAGCAATTGGTCGACAGCACCCTGAGCCGCCTGCAATTGCCGGCCGACAAGACCCTCGCCGAGTTGTCCGGCGGTTGGCGTCGCCGCGTCCTGCTGGCCCAGGCCCTGGTCTCCGAACCGGACCTGCTGCTGCTCGACGAACCGACCAACCACCTGGACATCGGCGCCATCGCCTGGCTTGAAGAAGCCCTGAAAGACTTCCAGGGGGCGGTGCTGTTCATCACCCACGACCGTTCCTTCCTGCAGAACCTGGCGACGCGCATCCTTGAACTGGACCGCGGCGGCCTGATCGACTGGAACGGCGACTACGCCAGCTTCCTGGTGCACAAGGAAGCGGCGTTGGCAGCGGAAGAAACCGCTAACGCGCTGTTCGATAAGAAGCTGGCCCAGGAGGAAGTCTGGATTCGCCAGGGTATCAAGGCGCGTCGCACCCGCAACGAAGGCCGTGTGCGCGCGCTCAAGGCTTTGCGCATGGAGCGCAGTGAGCGTCGCGAGCGCACCGGCAAGGCCAACATTCAGTTGGACACCGCTGACAAGTCCGGCAAGCAGGTGATGGTGCTTGAGAACGTGAGTTTCGCCCACCCTGGCGGCCCGTTCCTGATCAAGGACTTTTCCATGGTGCTGCAGCGTGGCGATCGCATCGGCCTGCTGGGCGCCAACGGCACTGGCAAGACTACCTTGCTCAAGCTGATGCTCGGAGGCCTGGTGCCGACCAATGGCAAGGTGGAGGAGGGCACGAAGATCGACGTCGCCTACTTCGACCAGTTGCGTCATCAGCTGGACCTGGAAAAAACCGTGATCGACAACGTGGCCGAAGGCCGCGACTTCATTGACATCGACGGCCAGAGCCGCCATGTGCTGAGCTACCTCGGCGATTTCCTGTTCAGCCCCCAGCGTGCCCGTACGCCGGTCAAGGCGTTGTCGGGTGGTGAGCGTGCCCGTCTGTTGCTGGCCAAGTTGTTCAGCAAGCCGGCGAACCTGCTGGTGCTCGACGAGCCAACCAACGACCTTGACGTGGAAACCCTGGAATTGCTGGAAGAGGTGTTGCTGACCTTCAACGGCACCGTTCTGATGGTCAGTCACGACCGGGCATTCCTCGATAACGTGGTCACCAGCACCCTGGTGTTCGAAGGCGAAGGCCTGGTTCGCGAATACGTCGGTGGCTATCAGGACTGGCTGCGCCAGGGCGGCTCGCCGCGTCTGCTGGGGGTCACCGAGAGCAAGTCTGGCAAGGCCGACCTGAACTCGGCCGTGGTCAAGGCCGAGCCTGCGCCGGTTGCCGCGGCAGCCCCGGCTCCAGCGAAGAAAAAGCTCAGCTACAAGCTGCAGCGCGAGCTGGAAGCCTTGCCGGGTGATATCGACGCGAAGGAGCAGCAGATCGCAGCGGTAGAAGCTGAAATGGCCGAGGCTGGGTTTTACCAGCGTCCTGCTGCCGAAACCGCCAAGGTGATTGCGCACCTGGAGCAACTGCAGGCCGAGCTGGATGCATTGGTCGAGCGCTGGGCCGAGCTGGACGCTTGAGCCATTGAGATGGAAATCCCACCCTGTGGGAGCGAGCTTGCTCGCGATAGCGGTAGATCGGCAGCATTGATGCTGACTGTCACACCGCTATCGCGAGCAAGCTCGCTCCCACAGGTTTAGGATTTATGTGCGCTTGACCAGGTGCACCGCCAGCACATCGCAAGGCGCGCCATGCAGCACATCGTTGGCGGTCGAGCCCAGCAGCAGCGCCAAGCCGTGGCGACCATGGCTGCCGACGACAATCAGGTCGCAACCCTGTTCCTTGGCCAGGTGATGGATCTCCTGGCGCGGCTGGCCGTAGGTCAGGTGGCTGAATTCCTTCTTCAGGGCCGGGTATTTCACGATCAGTCGGTCAAGGCGTTCCTTGGCCTGGTCGAATTGCTGCTGCTGCAACTGGGAAAGGTCCATCGGCACGTCGCCGCCGAAGGCCATGGCCATCGGTTCGACGATATGCACCAGTGACAGCTGGGTGTCTCGGCCTTCGCAGAGGGCGAGGGCGCGCTTGACGACCGGATCGCATTCTTCAGTGAGGTCAACGGCGACCAGAACGTGGTTGTAGTACATGGAAGGCACTCCAGAGAATTGCGATACGGTAAGTATGGCTGGTTTCAAGCGCATTGACGCCACCTGGGTCAATGGGCTCATCAGAATCGGGGAGTACGAATATGACGGTCTGGATAGTGCTGTCAATCCTGTTGGTGGTGTTAAGTCCGCTGGCATGGTTGCGTCCGTCCCGTGTACAGAGCGGTCGCATGGCCCTGCGCATGGAAGCGCGACGCCTGGGCCTGGCCATGCAACTGGCGCCACAGGAGTGGCCGCACTGGCTCGGCCAACAGCCGCCAAACCCCTGTGCCCAGTATTATCGGTCTCGCCGCGGCAGCCAGCCGGCCTGCTGGAGCTACTGGCAAACTGCGCCGGGCGTCTGGGCCAATCAGTGGCGGGAAGTCTGCCTGGATGAGTCCCTGCTCAATCATTTCGAAAAATTGCCAGCCAACGTCTACAAAATTGAAGCCGACCGGCAAATGATCGCTTTGTATTGGGGCGAGAAAGGCGAGGCGAGTGTTTTGCAGGAGATTTCCTCGGTGCTGAAGGCGCTGGCCTGAAACGCTGCAGGAGCTGTCGAGCGCAGCGAGGCTGCGATCTTCCAGACCCAATTGAATCTTGAGTGACAGATCAAAAGATCGCAGCCCCTGCATCGGGCATAAAAAAGCCCGACAGTCTCATCGGGCGGGTTGGCCAGGCAGGCCGGTAATCCATTTCGTGTCAGGGCGTGCGTTCGCAGCGCCCTTCATTCCGCAAAATTCAATCGCACCCCGACAGCGTAGTCGGCTGGATCCGATCTGTCTGGAATTAGGGCGATTTTTCTAATTATTGATTCTATGAATGGCTGCTCATGCGGCGCCGTGTTGCGGATCCGTAGGGTACGGAAATGACCGTAAAGTCGCGTTCACGCCTGTGTTTAGGGCGATTGACAATTGTCGGAAATTCCGTGAAGGTGACGTACCCAAATCAAACGGGCGTATGAATTGAGCGTTTGTATTTTCAGACGGCTCCTACAGACCCCGACTATCGCGTTGACGGGTGTGCCTGGCGGATTGGCGTAGCATCGACGGTAACGTCAGTGTCGAACCAGTGGTCAGCGTCCAACGTGTACTGTTCAGCTTCCATATCGTGGAGATCAGTTGATGATTTACGAAGGTAAAGCCATCACGGTTAAGGCTCTTGAAAGTGGCATCGTCGAACTGAAATTCGACCTCAAGGGTGAGTCCGTCAACAAGTTCAACCGTCTAACCCTGAATGAATTGCGTCAGGCCGTAGACACTATCAAGGCAGATGCTTCGATCAAGGGTGTGATCGTCAGCAGCGGCAAGGACGTGTTCATCGTTGGTGCCGACATCACCGAATTCGTCGACAACTTCAAGCTGCCCGATGCCGAACTGATCGCTGGCAACCTCGAAGCCAACCGTATTTTCAGCGATTTCGAAGACCTCAACGTACCAACCGTCGTGGCGATCAACGGCATCGCCCTGGGTGGCGGCCTGGAGATGTGCCTGGCGGCGGATTACCGCGTCATGGCCACCACGGCCAAGATCGGCCTGCCGGAAGTCAAGCTGGGCATCTACCCGGGCTTTGGCGGCACCGTGCGCCTGCCGCGCCTGATCGGTGCCGACAACGCTATCGAGTGGATTGCCGCCGGCAAGGAAAACCGTGCCGAAGACGCGCTGAAAGTCGGTGCCGTGGATGCCGTGGTCGAACCTGGCAAGCTCCAGGAAGCGGCCCTTGAAACCATCAAGCGTGCCATCAGCGGCGAATTCGACTACAAGGCCAAGCGCCAGCCGAAGCTGGAGAAGCTCAAGCTCAACGCCATCGAACAAATGATGGCCTTCGAAACCGCCAAGGGTTTCGTGGCCGGTCAGGCAGGCCCGAATTACCCGGCGCCGGTCGAAGCGATCAAGACCATCCAGAAAGCCGCGAACTTCGGTCGCGACAAGGCCTTGGAAGTCGAGGCCGCCGGCTTCGTCAAGCTGGCCAAGACCTCGGCCGCGCAAAGCCTGATCGGTCTGTTCCTCAACGACCAGGAACTGAAGAAAAAGGCCAAGGCCTACGACGAAATCGCCCGTGACGTGAAGCAGGCCGCCGTGCTCGGCGCCGGTATCATGGGCGGCGGCATCGCCTATCAGTCGGCGTCCAAAGGCACGCCGATCCTGATGAAGGACATCAACGAACACGGGATCGAGCAGGGCCTGGCCGAAGCCGCCAAGCTGCTGGTCGGCCGCGTCGACAAAGGCCGCATGACCGCCGCGAAGATGGCCGAAGTGCTCAACGGCATTCGTCCGACCCTGTCCTATGGCGATTTCGGCCATGTCGACCTGGTGGTCGAAGCGGTTGTCGAGAACCCGAAGGTCAAGCAGGCGGTACTGGCTGAAGTCGAAGACAAAGTCAAAGAGGACACCATCCTCGCCTCGAACACCTCGACCATCTCCATTTCGCTGCTGGCCAAGGCTCTCAAGCGTCCGGAAAACTTCGTCGGCATGCACTTCTTCAACCCGGTGCACATGATGCCGCTGGTGGAAGTGATCCGTGGCGAGAAGTCCAGCGAACTGGCCGTAGCCACCACCGTGGCCTACGCCAAGAAAATGGGCAAGAACCCGATCGTCGTCAACGACTGCCCGGGCTTTTTGGTCAACCGCGTGCTGTTTCCGTACTTCGGCGGTTTCGCCAAGCTGGTCAGCGCCGGTGTGGACTTCGTGCGCATCGACAAGATCATGGAAAAATTCGGCTGGCCGATGGGCCCGGCGTACCTGATGGACGTGGTCGGCATCGACACCGGCCACCACGGTCGCGATGTCATGGCTGAAGGCTTCCCGGACCGTATGAAGGACGACCGTCGTTCGGCCGTCGACGTGCTCTACGAAGCCAAGCGCCTGGGCCAGAAGAACGGCAAGGGCTTCTACGCCTACGAGACCGACAAGCGCGGCAAGCAGAAGAAAGTCGCCGACTCGTCGGTGCTGGAAGTGCTCAAGCCGATCGTCTACGAGCAGCGCGAAGTCACCGACGAGGACATCATCAACTGGATGATGATCCCGCTGTGCCTCGAAACCGTGCGCTGCCTGGAAGACGGCATTGTCGAAACCGCCGCCGAAGCCGACATGGGTCTGGTCTACGGTATCGGTTTCCCTCCATTCCGTGGCGGTGCGCTGCGTTACATCGATTCGATCGGTGTGGCCGAGTTCGTTGCCCTGGCTGACCAGTACGCTGATCTGGGCGCGCTGTACCACCCGACCGCGAAGCTGCGTGAGATGGCCAAGAACGGCCAGCGTTTCTTCGGTTAAGCGCCCAACGACTAGAGCGAGAGAACATTTATGAGCTTGAATCCTAGAGACGTCGTGATTGTCGACTTCGGTCGTACGCCGATGGGCCGCTCCAAGGGCGGCATGCACCGCAACACCCGCGCCGAAGACATGTCGGCGCACCTGATCAGCAAGCTGCTGGAGCGCAACGTCAAGGTCGACCCCAACGAAGTCGAAGACGTGATCTGGGGCTGTGTGAACCAGACCCTGGAGCAGGGCTGGAACATCGCCCGCATGGCCTCGCTGATGACCCAGATTCCTCACACCGCGGCGGGCCAGACTGTCAGTCGTCTGTGCGGTTCGTCCATGAGCGCACTGCACACCGCCGCCCAGGCGATCATGACCGGCAACGGTGATGTGTTCGTCGTCGGTGGTGTCGAGCACATGGGCCACGTGAGCATGATGCACGGCGTCGATCCGAACCCGCACATGTCGCTGTACGCGGCAAAAGCCTCGGGCATGATGGGCCTGACTGCGGAAATGCTGGGCAAAATGCACGGCATCACCCGCGAACAGCAGGACGCCTTCGGCGTGCGCTCCCACCAGCTCGCCCACAAGGCGACCGTTGAGGGCAAGTTCAAGGATGAGATCATCCCGATGCAGGGCTACGACGAGAACGGTTTCCTGAAACTGTTCGACTACGACGAAACCATTCGTCCGGAAACCACCCTGGAAAGCCTGGCGGCCCTCAAGCCGGCCTTCAATCCGAAGGGCGGCACCGTGACAGCCGGGACTTCGTCGCAGATCACCGACGGTGCCTCGTGCATGATCGTGATGTCGGCCCAGCGTGCCCAGGACCTGGGTATCCAGCCGATGGCGGTGATTCGTTCGATGGCCGTGGCGGGTGTGGACCCGGCGATCATGGGCTATGGTCCAGTACCGGCCACGCAGAAAGCCTTGAAGCGCGCAGGCCTGGGGATTGCCGATATCGACTTCTTCGAGCTCAACGAAGCTTTCGCCGCACAGGCCCTGCCCGTGCTGAAAGATTTGAAAGTGCTCGACAAGATGAACGAGAAGGTTAACCTGCACGGCGGCGCGATCGCCCTGGGTCACCCGTTCGGTTGCTCCGGTGCGCGTATCTCCGGCACGCTGCTCAACGTCATGAAGCAGAATGGCGGCACCTTCGGTGTGTCCACAATGTGCATTGGCCTCGGCCAGGGCATCGCCACTGTCTTCGAACGCGTCTAAGCGTTGCGTCGATGGAAGCCGGGGCCAAGTGCCCCGGTTTTTGTTTTTTCCGGGTTTAGTAGAAAAATTTTGTTTTTATTTTGAAAAGATTTGAGTGAGGGCCAAGACATGCCGATACAACCTGGGCTCTACCAGCATTACAAAGGTCCGCAGTACCGCGTATTCAGCATCGCGCGGCATTCCGAGACCGAAGAAGAAGTGGTGTTCTATCAAGCCCTGTATGGCGATTACGGCTTTTGGGTGCGTCCCTTGAGCATGTTCCAGGAGTCCGTCGAGGTTGACGGCGAACAGGTGCCACGCTTTGCTTTGGTGCAGGCCGAGGAGAGCATTTTTTCCAAGCCTTGAGGCCAACCTGCGGGTCACCCTGCGCTTGACCTCACCTTGCAGCCACTATATATAGCGGTGCCGCGTCAGGCGCCAACCGCCTTTCACTTTTTAGAATTCAGGAATTTTCTGATCCATGGGCAAATCGCTGGTCATTGTGGAATCCCCGGCTAAGGCCAAGACCATCAACAAGTATCTGGGCAACCAATACGTGGTGAAGTCGAGTATCGGCCATATCCGAGACCTGCCCACCAGCGGTTCGGCTAGCGCCAGCAAGGAGCCAGCCGCCAAGCGCGGCAAGGCTGCTGCCGGTGAAGCGCCGGCGCTGTCGCCCAAGGACAAGGCGCGCAAGCAGCTGGTCTCACGCATGGGGGTCGATCCGGAACACGGCTGGAAAGCCAAGTACGAGATCCTCCCGGGCAAGGAAAAGGTCATCGAAGAGCTGCGCCGGCTCGCCAAGGATGCCGACACCATCTATCTCGCGACGGACTTGGACCGCGAAGGGGAAGCCATTGCCTGGCACCTGCGCGAAGCCATCGGTGGGGATGACAGCCGCTACAAGCGCGTGGTGTTCAACGAAATTACCAAGAAGGCCATCCAGGAAGCCTTCTCCCAGCCAGGCGAGCTGGATATCGATCGGGTCAACGCCCAGCAGGCGCGTCGCTTCCTCGACCGCGTGGTGGGCTACATGGTCTCGCCACTGCTGTGGGCCAAGATCGCCCGTGGCCTGTCGGCTGGTCGCGTACAGTCGGTCGCCGTGAAGCTGGTGGTGGAGCGCGAGCGCGAGATCCGCGCGTTCATCCCTGAAGAGTACTGGGAAGTCCACGCCGACCTCGGCACCACCAAGGGCGCGACCGTGCGCTTCGATGTGGCTCGCGAGAAGGGCGAGGCCTTCAAGCCGCTCAACGAAGCCCAGGCCATGGCGGCGCTGGAGAAGCTCAAGGCTTCCAGCTACAGCATCGTCAAGCGCGAAGACAAGCCGACCAGCAGCAAGCCGTCGGCGCCGTTCATCACCTCCACGCTGCAACAGGCCGCGAGCAACCGCCTGGGCTTTGGTGTGAAGAAAACCATGATGATGGCCCAGCGTCTGTACGAAGCCGGCTACATCACCTATATGCGTACCGACTCGACCAACCTGTCGGCCGATGCCGTGGCGATGGCGCGCACTTATATAGAAAGCGAGTTTGGCAAGAAGTACCTGCCGGACACGCCGAACGTCTATAGCAGCAAGGAAGGCGCGCAGGAGGCTCACGAAGCGATTCGTCCGTCCGATGCCAACACCGAGCCAAGCAAGCTGTCGGGCATGGAGCGCGATGCCGAGCGTCTCTACGAGCTGATCTGGCGCCAGTTCCTGGCTTGCCAGATGCTGCCGGCGCAATACCTGTCGACCACGGTCAGCGTCGGTGCCGGTGACTTCGAGTTGCGTGCCAAGGGCCGCATCCTGAAGTTCGACGGCTACACCCGCGTCATGCCGCAAATCACCAAGCCTGGGGATGACGACGTCCTGCCGGACATGGCCCAGGGCGACGTGATGAAGCTGATCAAGCTCGATCCGACCCAGCACTTCACCAAGCCGCCGGCCCGTTACTCCGAAGCCAGCCTGGTCAAGGAAATGGAAAAGCGTGGCATCGGTCGTCCTTCGACCTACGCCGCCATCATTTCCACCATCCAGGACCGCGGTTATGTGGCGCTGCATAACCGTCGTTTCTATTCGGAAAAGATGGGTGACATCGTCACCGAGCGTTTGTCCGAGAGCTTCTCGAACCTGATGGACTACGGCTTCACCGCCGGCATGGAAGAGAACCTCGACGATGTGGCCCAGGGCGAGCGTGACTGGAAAAACGTTCTCGACGAGTTCTACGGCGACTTCAAGAAAAAACTTGAAGTGGCGGAGAGCCCGGACAACGGCATGCGGGCCAACCAGCCGGTCATGACCGACATCCCGTGCCTCACCTGCGGCCGTCCGAT
Organism: Pseudomonas sp. NFIX10; assembly: GCF_900111955.1. Taxonomy (NCBI): domain Bacteria; kingdom Pseudomonadati; phylum Pseudomonadota; class Gammaproteobacteria; order Pseudomonadales; family Pseudomonadaceae; genus Pseudomonas; species Pseudomonas sp. NFIX10. The sequence goes on from NZ_FOKH01000001.1 coordinate 341,896, forward strand.
GCAAATCCGTACCGCCTCGACCGGTGTCTTCCTCGGCTGCTCGGGCTACAGCCTGCCGCCCAAGGAACGCTGCAAGGCGACGGTCAACCTGGTGCCGGGCGACGAAATCGCCGCGGACGACGAGGGCGAATCGGAATCCCTGGTGCTTCGTGGCAAGCATCGCTGCCCGATCTGCAGCACGGCGATGGATGCCTACCTGCTGGATGAGAAGCGCAAGCTGCACATCTGCGGTAACAATCCGGACTGTGCAGGCTACGAGATCGAAGAGGGCACTTATCGCATCAAGGGTTACGAAGGCCCGAGCCTGGAATGCGACAAGTGTGGCAGCGAGATGCAGCTCAAGACCGGCCGTTTCGGCAAGTTCTTCGGCTGCACCAACCCGACCTGCAAAAACACGCGCAAACTGCTCAAGAGCGGTGATGCGGCGCCACCGAAGATGGACCCGGTGAAAATGCCGGAGCTCAAGTGCGAGAAGGTCAACGACACCTATATCTTGCGTGACGGCGCTTCCGGCCTGTTCCTGGCAGCCAGCCAGTTCCCGAAAAACCGCGAGACCCGTGCACCGTTGGTGATGGAAATCCTCCCGCACAAGGATGAGATCGATCCGAAGTACCATTTCCTCTGTGAGGCACCGCAGAAGGATCCGGACGGGCGCCCTGCGGTCATTCGCTACAGCCGCAAGACCAAGGAGCAGTACGTGCAGACCGAAGTCGACGGCAAACCGACCGGTTGGAAGGCGTACTACGATGGCGGTAGATGGACCGTTGAAGACAAGCGCTGATCGCCAGGGCTTGTCTGGAGGGGAGCTTGTGGCGAGGGAGCTTGCTCCCGCTGGCGGCGCAGCAGTCGTCCTCTACAATCGCTAAATCCGCATGGACCTAACAAAAAGGCCGCATGACAACCCATAGGTTTTCATGCGGCCTTTTTGTTTTTGGCTTGCAGTGGCCTCGGTTGATCCACGACACTGTCGCACTTGCGTGAAGCTTTCATTTCGTTGGGGAGATGCCGCCATGGCCCACGAACTCTATACCCGCACCAATCAGAAAATCTATTTCGCCGGCCTGTCGCTCGAAGCACTCACCAGGGCCGAGGACGGGCGTACGATGAATTCCCCGGCACTGCTCCAGGCAGGACGTGAGTCCGCGCTGTTTCACCTGTACGGTGCGTTGTTGGGGCTGTGCCATGAAATCGCCGGTTTCTATCGCCTGCCACAAGCGAATGCCCCGCGGGCCGAGCTGCTGTTGACCCGCGAAGTGCTGGAAACCATCGCGATTCCGGAACTGGCCGAAATGGTCGAACTGGCGCATAACCCGGAAACCTGGCTTGCGAAGCTATTGGCGGCCCATGCGGCGCTGTTCGAGCCGCCCCGGGCCCCGCGCAAGCCCAAGGGGGACGTGACCCAACCGTTGATCGTGGCGGTCAATCTGGATGAGCAAGACCCGGAGCAGGAGCTGAGCCGGGAGGAACTGGAGAGCTGGCGCCAGAACCTCAAGAGCCTGGCGATACGCTTTCGTGAAGGGTTGAACGAGTGCTGAGTTTCCCCTCGGCCCGTTACGTTCGTTGATAACGCTTGGTCAAGATCCCGAGCGGAGCCTGGCCGATGACTATATAATCCTCGCCTTTCGTGGAGAACAGACTTTTATGCCTACGTCCTTTCTAGAAATTGTCGAACTTCCTGATGGCCGCATCGAGCTGCGCAGGGCCGAGGACGAGGGTTCTCTGGTTACCTTGAACTTCTCCGAAGATGCCAAGGTTTTCCTCCAGGGCCAACACGTCGAAGTCGCCAAGGCGATGCTGAGCGTGGGCGTCCAGATGGCAGGTCGCCTGGTTGAAGGCGAATTCAACAAGGAAGAGGGGCCGCGGGTTCTTCACTGATCCCGTCTGTCGGCTTTTTTGAATAGTGTGGCTGGTCGGCTTCTCTACTTTGGAGAAGCCCCGCGTTTGTCTTAGCCCAATCGAATATTCAGGCTTTGTGCGTCCCCGGTGCGGGCGGCGCTGATCAACTGTTGCCGTGCGGCCGTGGTCAATGGGTTGAGCCAGCTGACCACGGTGTGGCTACGGCCCAGGCGCAAGGCCTCGCAAGTCAACTGTTGGGCGCTTTGGGTGCCGCGTGGTTGCAGCAACAGGATGCGCTCACGGTTCAGGCCGGCGTCCCGCAGCCAGGCCTGGGTAACGCTGGCCGGTGGGGCGATCAGCGTCAACCAGCGAGCATCCTGGTCCTGGCTGAGTTCTCGCAGAATCGGCGCCAGCAGGTTCAGGCAGTTTCCGGCCGCACCACGTAACGACAGTTCGCTGAAGGCCTCGGGTTCGACGCCCCAGGGCGATTCGATGACCTCTTTCAGGACTGGAACCAGCGGTTGGGCCATGAATGCCTCGAACAGCGGAAGTTGTGTGTGTTGTGGTGTGTGAGGGAACTGCATAAAGCCTCCTTTAGCGGCGAATGACGCCGACGCTCAAGCCTTCGATGACCAGGTCCTGATCTTTCAGGTTCACTTCGATGGGGGCGAACTCCGGGTTCTCGGCAATGAGCCAGACCTTGCTGCCGTCGCGCTTGAAGCGCTTGACAGTCACCTCGTCGCCGATTCGCGCCACCACGATCTGGCCATTGCGGGCTTCGCGGGTGGTGTGGACGGCCAGGAGGTCTCCGTCGAAGATGCCGATGTCCTTCATGCTCATGCCGTGTACACGGAGCAGGTAGTCGGCCCGGGGATGAAAGAACGAAGGGTTGATGTTGCAGGATTCCTCGACGTGCTGCTGGGCAAGGATCGGTGCGCCCGCCGCGACCCGGCCGATGATCGGCAGGGTGGTTTCGTCGGCCTTGGCTTCGAAGCCGGGGATACGAATGCCACGGGATGCGCCCGGGGTCATTTCGATTGCGCCCTTGCGCGCCAGCGCCTTGAGGTGTTCTTCAGCGGCGTTGGGCGACTTGAAACCCAGTTCCTGGGCGATTTCCGCACGGGTCGGCGGGTAGCCGTTGTCTTCGAGGCAGCGTTTGATGAAGGCCAGAATCTCTGCTTGGCGTGGCGTCAGCTTTAGCATATTGATCGCTCTGTCTTTTTATACAGTGACTGGGATTATATACAGTGAACGCCACTTGGCAATCCTCCTTTTTCCACAGGCCGCTGGACGGTCGGTCGGGTTGTTGGATAGGGCGGGGCTACCCCCTGTGAAAAGGTGTGGTTAAATACGTGACCGGGCGTTCGCAAAACGCCCCGGCAGGCTTGACAACCCCTAGGCTGAAACGTATGTTTCAAACAAGTGTTTGTCAGGCGGAGTAACCATGGCCCAGTCGGAAACCGTTGAACGCATTCTCGATGCTGCCGAGCAGTTGTTCGCGGAAAAAGGTTTCGCCGAAACCTCATTGCGTCTGATCACCAGCAAGGCCGGGGTCAACCTGGCGGCGGTGAACTATCACTTCGGCTCGAAAAAGGCTTTGATCCAAGCGGTCTTCTCGCGCTTCCTCGGGCCTTTCTGCCTCAGCCTCGATCGTGAGCTGGAGCGGCGCCAGGCCAAGCCTGACGTCAAGCCTACCCTGGAAGAGCTGCTGGAAATCCTGGTCGAGCAAGCCCTTGTCGTGCAACCGCGCAGCGGTAACGACCTGTCCATTTTCATGCGCCTGCTGGGCCTGGCCTTCAGCCAGAGCCAGGGCCACCTGCGGCGTTACCTGGAAGACATGTACGGCAAGGTGTTCCGTCGCTACATGCTGTTGGTCAACGAAGCCGCACCGCGCATCCCTCCCATCGAGTTGTTCTGGCGGGTGCACTTCATGCTCGGCGCCGCCGCGTTCAGCATGTCCGGGATCAAGGCGCTGCGGGCCATCGCTGAAACCGATTTTGGCGTGAACACCTCGATCGAGCAGGTGATGCGCCTGATGGTGCCGTTCCTGGCGGCCGGCATGCGTGCCGAAAGCGGCGTCACCGATGAGGCCATGGCGGCCGCGCAACTGCGTCCACGCAGCAAATCGACGCCGGCGCTGGCCAAGGCTTGAGTGCACGGGTGGGCGCGGCTGCCCACATCCGCTAAGCTAGCCGCCCATGTCGACTCTCGTTTCGAGCCCGCTCTATCCTTTAGTGCATGACCGTGACCTGCCGGGCCCTGGGCCTGGCAGTTTGCTCATGCCTGTGTCGCCGCGCGGGTTCATCGTTATTAAGGAAATGCTATGACTGCTGGCCTGCAAGGCTCGTTGATGGTGGACGTCGCCGGTACCTGGCTGACGGCCGAAGATCGCCACCTGTTGCGCCAGCCAGAAGTAGGCGGCCTGATCATTTTTGCCCGCAATATCGAGCATCCGCGGCAAGTGCGTGAACTGAGCGCGTCGATCCGCGCCATCCGTCCCGACCTTTTACTGGCGGTGGACCAGGAGGGTGGCCGCGTTCAGCGGCTGCGCCAGGGCTTTGTGCGGTTGCCGGCGATGCGGGCGATAGCCGACAACCCGAACGCTGAATACCTGGCCGAGCAGTGCGGCTGGATCATGGCCACCGAAGTGCTGGCGGTCGGTCTCGACTTGAGTTTTGCCCCGGTGCTGGATCTCGATTATCAGCGCAGCGCCGTCGTCGGCAGTCGTTCCTTCGAAGGCGACCCCGAGCGTGCGGCGTTGCTGGCCGGTGCCTTCATCCGTGGCATGCGCGCCGCCGGCATGGCAGCCACCGGCAAGCATTTCCCCGGGCATGGCTGGGCCGAGGCCGATTCCCATGTGGCGATTCCGACCGATGAGCGCAGCCTCGAACAGATTCGGGCCAACGACCTGGTACCGTTTGCCAGGCTGAGCAAGCAACTGGCCGCCGTGATGCCGGCCCATGTCATCTATCCGCAGGTTGACGCCAATCCAGCGGGTTTTTCCCGCCGCTGGTTGCAGGACATCCTGCGCGGCGAGTTGCAATTCGAGGGTGTGATCTTCAGTGATGACCTGTCGATGGCCGGCGCGCATGTGGTCGGTGATGCCGCCAGTCGTATCGAGGCGGCGTTGACGGCGGGTTGCGACATGGGGCTGGTGTGTAATGATCGCGCCGCCGCGGAGTTGGCCTTGGGCGCCGCTCAACGCCTGAAGGTCAAGCCTTCGGCGCGGATCGCCCGTATGCGCGGCCAGGCCTATGCTTCCACGGAGTACCGCCAGGACCCTCGCTGGTTGGCGGCGCTCGGCGCGCTGAGGGCTGCCCAGCTGATTGATTAGGGCTGAGCAATGTAGTGGACCCGGGTTATGTGAACACCGCAACTCCCCCTGTGGGAGCGAGCTTGCTCGCGATGACGGCAGCACAGTCGACATCTGCGCCCATTGAACCACCGCTATCGCGAGCAAGCTCGCTCCCACAAGAATTGAAGGGGGTCAGCGCTTTTCCAGTTTGTCCGGCAGCGGCGCGAACAACGCCTCGATATCGTCGCTCTGCAATTTCCAATCTCCGGCCACGCGTCCGTCCAGCACGCCGGCCGCGAGGTCGGACTTTTCCTTTTGCAGCAGTTGGATCTTCTCTTCCACCGTGCCTCGGGCTATCAGCTTGTAGACGAACACCGGCTTTTCCTGGCCGATGCGGTAGGCACGGTCGGTAGCCTGGTTTTCGGTGGCCGGGTTCCACCACGGGTCGTAGTGAATCACCGTGTCGGCCTCGGTCAGGTTCAGGCCTACGCCACCGGCCTTCAGGCTGATCAGAAAGATCTGACGCTTGCCACTCTGGAATTCCTTGACGGGCGTGCGACGGTCCCGGGTCTGGCCGGTCAGGATGGCGTAATCGACGCCGCGTTTCTTCAGCTCATCTTCAATCAGCGCCAACATGGACGTGAACTGGGAAAACAGCAGCACCCGACGGCCTTCTTCAAACAGCTCGTCGAGCATTTCCATCAGGCTGTCGAGCTTGCCCGAGGTACTGCCTCGGGCGGGCAGGGTGGCGTCGTTGATCAGGCGCAGGTCGCAACACACCTGGCGCAGCTTGAGCAGCGCCTCGAGAATGATGATCTGGCTGCGGGCCACGCCTTTGCGAGTGATCTCGTCGCGGACCTTCTTGTCCATCGCCAGGCGCATGGTTTCGTAGACGTCCCGCTGGGCGTCGCTGAGTTCGACCCAATGGATGATCTCGGTCTTGGGCGGCAGTTCTGTCGCCACTTGTTCCTTGGTCCGGCGCAGCAGGAAGGGTTTTATCCGACCGTTAAGGTGCTGCAGTCGTACATCGCTGCCGCGCTTTTCGATCGGTACGCGGTAATCGCGGTTGAAACTCTTGACGTCCCCGAGCCAGCCCGGCAGCAGGAAGTGAAACAACGACCACAGTTCGCCCAGGTGGTTTTCCAGGGGTGTACCGGACAGGCACAGCCGCTGGCGGGCGTTCAGCTCGCGGGCGGCCTGGGCGGCTTTGCTGGTGGGGTTCTTGATGTACTGGGCTTCATCGAGGATCAGCACGTGCAATGGCTGCGCGGCCAGGCGCTCGACATCCTTGGGTAACAGGGCATAGGTGGTGAGGACCAGGTCGTAATCGGCCAGTCGTTCGAAATGCTTCTTGCGCCCGGCGCCATACAGGGCCAGTACCTTGAGTTGCGGCGTGAAGTGAGCGGCCTCGTCGAGCCAGTTGGGGATCAGGCTGGTGGGCATCACCACCATGCACGGGCGATCGAGGCGCCCGGCGTTTTTTTCGCTGAGAATGTGCGCCAGGGTCTGTAGGGTTTTACCCAGGCCCATGTCGTCCGCGAGGATGCCGCCGACTTCCAGCTGCCGCAGTGACTGCATCCAGCTCAAGCCTTCGAGTTGATAAGGCCGTAGCGTCGCGTTCAGCCCTTCCGGCGCGGTGGTGGTGTAATCCTTGATGTCCCGCAGGCGCTGGGCCAGGCCGCGAATGTGTTCGCCACCTTCCCAGGTCAGTGGCATGTCCTGCAGCGGGTTCAGGCGCAAGGCGTCCGCGCTGTTGAGGCGCAGTTTGGTGGTGCCGGGTTCTTGCAGGTAGAACTCGCCCAGGGTCGCCAGCACCGGTTTCAGCCGGCCATAGGGCAGGGCCACTTGCTGGGGACCGAATTCGGAGTTTGGACGGTTGGGCAGGTTGACCAGAATCAGTTCATCGTCCCGGCGCCTGGCCAGGCGTTCCGGGTTGAACAACTCGATGTGCGAGCGCATCAGGTTCAACAGGATCGGCAGCAGGCTCAGGCGCTCGCCGTTGACGATGATCCCCAGTTCCAGGTCGAACCAATCCCGTTCCGGTGTTTCCTCGACCGTGGCGTACCACTCGTCCACGGCCGTCAGGTCGAAGCCGAAGTCCTCGTCGATCTGCAATTCCCAGCCCTGGGTGCGCAGTTTCGGCAGGTCGTTGAGGGTGAACGTCAGCCAGGCACTGTCGTTGACCATTTCGTACAGTTCGCCAGCGCTTTCCGGCAGGGCCTTGCTTTGTCGGGTCGCGACCTTGAAGCCGAGGATTCGCAGCTGTTCGCGGTAGGACTGTTCCACGTCGGTGTGGCGTTTTATCCGCAACGTCTGGGTTTCCTGGCGAATCAGCACGTCGGTGTTGCGCTGGCCGCTGACGTACTCGTCCAGATAGCTGAAGGACAAGGCGGCGCGGTGCTGGATGTAGCGTTGCATCTTGCCGTTGCGTGGCTCGAAGGCGCTGAACTCGATACTGGCCAGCCACAGGCGTGGCACCGGTTGTACGTTGTCCACCAGCACTTGCGGTGGGGCCTTGGGGCTGCGGTTGTCCAGCACGGCCTGGAGTTTTTCCAGCAATTGCGCGTCTTTTTCGGCGGCCGGGTAGGCCAGGGTTTCCTGGACTTGCAGCAACACCGCCGCGCAGTGCTTGCAGTTGATGCGCACCGGGCAGGAGCACGCGGCTTCGAGCAGAATCAACGCGCCCTTGGCTGACTCTTTAAGGCGAATGGTCTGACGGTAGACGTTGCCGCCAGAGCCTTCGCAACTGGCGGTGATGGTGCTGTCGCCGGCCTCGACGATCCTGACGCGGTTTTCCAGCGCATAACGGCGCCCGCGCTCCAAGCTCTGTTCCTTGAATCGATTGACCCAGGAAGGTGCCAGGGGTTTGCTCAGGGGCGAGGGCATAGGCGCGCCAATCAGTCCGGAATGACTTCAGGTGCCTGCCGTGGCGCGGGCGCGGTCAGCGAGGTGATCTTGATCAGCAGGCCGAGGTGACCGTTATCGAGGAAATTCAGTTGGCCATTTTTGGTATGGCTCTGCTGTTTGAGGCGCTCGCTGGCGGTGACCAGGCCATTGGCGTCGATCTGGTTGATCCAGAAATCGGCATCCACGTCGGTGAAACGGCCCAGTTTCAGTTCCAGGGTGCCCTCGATGGGGAATTGTCCGAACTGTTCGACACCGTCGCTGATGGCGACTTTACGGCCCTGTTCACCGAGTGTCTGCTGCCAGGCCTTATGCATCAATACCGTGTATTGGCCGCTGGCGCTGAGTTTCTCGACGATGTTGCCCAGGGCTGGCGTGCGCTGGCTGTCCGCGCCGAGGCGTTGTGCACCGGCGTCCCAGTCTTCCGGCGCGGCGCGGCTGATAATCGCCGGCTCCGCGTTCTGGCGGACCAGAATCATTTCAACCTGATACAGGTCGTCGGCAAACGCCAGGGGAGCGACCAGGGTCAACAACAAGGTCAGTGAGCGAAACAGGCGCATGGGGCGTCCTTCAAGCAGTGGTCGGAGTGAGGCGCTCGAACAGCGCCTCTACGGTGTTGAAACGCTCTTCCGCGCGTTCCATGGGCACCATGAATTTGAACATCGTGGCCCCTTCGAATTTGTAGCGTTTGGGCTGGCCTTGGATCAACTTGATCAGCACCAGCGGGTCGACCGGGGTCTGGGCTTCGAACTCGATCCGGCCACCGTTGGGGCCGCCATCGACTTTCTTGATGCCCAGTTGCTCGGCCTTGAGCTTGAGCAGCGTAGTGCGCACCAGGTTCTTGGTCGGCTCCGGCAGCAGGCCGAAGCGGTCGATCATCTCCACCTGCAGGTCCTTGAGGCCTTCCTCGTCGCTGGCCGAGGCGATGCGTTTGTAGAGAATCAGTCGTGCGTGGACGTCCGGCAGGTAGTCTTCCGGGATCAACGCCGGCACTCGCAGATTGATTTCCGGCCCGCCGCCCAGGGGTTGATCGAGGTTCGGCTGTTCGCCCTTGCGGATCGACTTGACCGCGCGTTCGAGCATTTCCATGTACAGGGTGAAGCCGACGGCCTGGATCTGGCCACTCTGGCCGTCGCCGAGCAATTCGCCGGCGCCACGGATTTCCAAGTCGTTGGTGGCCAGCACGAAGCCGGCGCCGAGGTCCTGGGTGTTAGCGATGGCTTCCAGGCGCTTTTCCGCATCCGGGGTGATCTGCTGGCGCGGTGGCGTCAACAGGTAGGCATAGGCCTGGTGGTGGCTACGACCGACCCGGCCGCGCAACTGGTGCAGCTGGGCCAGGCCGAATTTGTCGGCGCGCTCGATGATGATGGTGTTGGCGCTCGGCACGTCGATGCCGGTCTCGATGATGGTCGAGGCGATCAGCACGTTGAAGCGCTTGTGGTAGAAGTCGCTCATCACCTGTTCGAGTTCACGTTCGCGCATCTGCCCGTGGCCGATGCCGATGCGCGCTTCCGGCACCAGTTCGGCCAGGTCGGCGGCGCATTTCTCGATGGTCTTCACGTCGTTGTGCAGGTAATAGACCTGGCCACCACGCAGCAGCTCACGCAGCAGGGCTTCCTTGACGGTGCTTTTGTTCTGCTCCATGACAAAGGTGCGCACCGACAGGCGCCGGGCTGGCGGCGTGGCGATGATCGACAGGTCGCGCATGCCCGACACCGCCATGTTCAGCGTGCGGGGGATCGGCGTGGCGGTCAGGGTCAGGATGTCGACTTCGCTGCGCAGGGCCTTGAGCTGTTCTTTCTGGCGCACGCCAAAACGGTGTTCCTCGTCGATGATCACCAGCCCCAGGTTCTTGATCTTCACGTCGTCCTGCAGCAGCTTGTGCGTGCCGATGACGATGTCGATCTTGCCCTCGGCCAGTTCGGCCACGGCGGCGTTCACTTCCTTGGTGGATTTGAAGCGGCTCATCACTTCCACGGTCACCGGCCAGTCGGCGAAGCGGTCGCGGAAACTGTTGTAGTGCTGCTGGGCGAGCAGGGTGGTCGGGACCAGGATCGCCACCTGCTTGCCACCGTGCACGGCAATGAACGCGGCGCGCATTGCCACTTCGGTCTTGCCGAAGCCCACGTCGCCGCATACCAGCCGGTCCATGGGCTTGGGCGCGAGCATGTCGGCGCGCACGGCTTCGATGGTGGTCTGCTGGTCGACGGTTTCTTCGAACGGGAAACCGGCGCTGAAGGTTTCGTAGTCGGCTTTCGGATCGGCGAAGGCGTAGCCCTCGCGGGCGGCGCGACGGGCGTAAATGTCCAGCAGTTCGGCAGCCACGTCGCGCACCTGTTCGGCCGCCTTGCGCTTGGCTTTCTGCCAGGTTTCCGAGCCCAGGCGATGCAGCGGGGCGAGGGCGTCGTCGCTGCCGGTGTAGCGGGCGATCAGGTGCAGGTTCGCTACCGGCACGTAGAGCTTGGCGCCCTCGGCGTATTCCAGGGTCAGGAACTCGGCGGCCTGGTTGTCGATTTCCAGGGTCGCCAGGCCCAGGTAGCGGCCCACGCCGTGGTCGATATGCACCACCGGCGCGCCTTCGCGCAGTTCGGTGAGATTCTTGATGACGGCGTCGTTGGCGGCGTCGGCGCGTTTCTCGCGACGGCGGCGCTGCATGACGCGCTGGCCGAACAAAGGACTTTCCGCCACCAGTGCCAGGGCTGGGTCATCCAGGACCAGGCCGTCGTTCAACGGCGCGATGGTGATCGCCAGGCGATCCTTGCCGGCGACGAAGTCCGGCCAGCTGTCCACCGTCTTCGGCCGCAGCTTCAAGCGTTCGAGCAGTTCCAACAGCACTTCGCGACGCCCCGCAGACTCAGCGGTGAACAGGACGCGACCGGGGAATGCGTCGAGAAAGCCCGCCAGTGCCGCCAGTGGTTGCGTGGCCTTGGCTTCGATGGCCAGGTCCGGCAATGCTCTGGCCGGGAAGCGCTCACGGCCAACGCCGGTTTCCACGTCCTGCTGGCTTGCCACCACCCGTGGCCAGCTCTTGAGGCGGGCAAAGCAGTCTTCCACCGGCAGGAACAGCTCGGCCGGCGGTAACAAAGGCCGGGAAGGATCGACGCGACGCTCTTCGTAGCGGTTGCGCACGTCATTCCAGAAGTTTTCCGCCGCCTGCTCGATGCCCGGCAGGGAAAACACCTGGGTGTCCTGGGGCAGGTAATCGAACAGGGTGGAGGTTTCTTCGAAAAACAGCGGCAGGTAGTACTCGATGCCGGCGGGGGTGATTCCGCTGCTCAGGTCCTGGAAGATCGGGCAGCGGCGGAAATCCACATCGAAGCGCTCGCGAAAGCGCGCCTTGAAACGGGTCACGGCGTCTTTCTGCAGCGGGAATTCCTTGGCCGGCAACAGGCGGATCGACTGCACTTTGTCGATGGAGCGCTGGTTTTCCGGGTCGAAGGTGCGCAGGGTCTCGATTTCGTCATCGAACAGGTCGATGCGATACGGCAGTTTGCTGCCCATCGGGAACAGGTCGATCAAGGCGCCACGCACCGCGAACTCGCCGTGCTCGTACACCGTGTCGACACAACGATAGCCGCTGGCCTCGAGGCGGGTGCGCATTTGCTCGACATCGAGCTTCTGGCCGATGTCCAGCACCAGGCTGCTACCGAGCAGGAATTGGGTCGGGGCCAGGCGATGTAGGGCCGTGGTGATCGGCACTACCAAAACGCCATGACTGAGCTCCGGCAGCCGATAAAGGCTGGCGATTCGCTGGGAAATGATGTCCTGGTGCGGTGAAAACAGATCGTAGGGCAGGGTTTCCCAGTCCGGGAAATGCAAGACCGGCAAATCCGGAGCGAAAAAACTCAGCTCCTGTTCCAACCGTTCGGCGCTTTGGCTGTCGGCGGTCAGCAGCAGGGTAAAACGCTTTGCAGCGCTGGCAGCCTCGGCGATGGCCAGGCTCAGGGCGGCACCGGGCAGGTTGCCCCAGTGCTGTTTACCTGCCGCGGCAGGGAGAAGCGGAAGACGCAGAACGGGCACGGAAGATTGAGCTCCAGCATTGCGACAAAGTCGGCAATTGTAGCGGGGGAAGGGGGCTGCTGTCAGTCGCAGACTACCCAGGTCGGCAGGAAAACCACGGCGCGACGGGTGCGCATTGCTCCGCCGAGGACTCGGCGGCATAATGTAGCCCCTTTTTTCAGCCCCTACATGTGGAAGGTTACCGTGACTCAGAAGCCCGACCAGTGTCTTGGTGAATGGATTGATCGTGAAGCGCTCGCCGAAGCGATGATCCCCCTCATCGGTCAGCTCTACCGCAATAACAACGTGGTGAGCTCGATCTATGGCCGCAGCCTGATCAACCAGTCTGTCATCGCGATCCTCAAAGCCCACCGCTTTGCTCGCCACCGTTCTTCCGACGACAGCGAACTCTCCGTCCACGAAACATTCCCTCTGCTCAAGGCCATGAGTGAGCTCAAGCTCGGCGCGGCGTCGGTGGACTTGGGCAAACTGGCGTTCAAATTCCGCAACGAAGGCAATGGCCGTAGCGCCGAGCAGTTCGTGCGTGAAGAGATGGCTGATGTGGTTGGCCAGCAGAACGTTTCGGCTCGCAAAGGCACTGACGTGGTCCTGTACGGCTTCGGCCGTATCGGCCGCCTGCTGGCGCGCATCCTGATCGAAAAAACCGGTGGTGGCGACGGCCTGCGCCTGCGGGCCATCGTGGTGCGCAAGGGCGCCGAGAATGACCTGACCAAGCGTGCCAGCCTGCTGCGCCGTGACTCGGTCCATGGTTCGTTCAACGGCACCATCACCATCGACGAAGAAAACAACACCATCACCGCCAACGGCAACCTGATCCAGGTGATCTACGCGAAGAACCCGACCGAGGTGGACTACACCCAGTACGGTATCAAGGATGCGCTGCTGGTGGATAACACCGGTGTATGGCGCGACGCCGACGGCCTGGGCCAGCACCTGGCCTGCCCGGGTGTCGATCGCGTTGTCCTGACCGCGCCAGGCAAGGGCAAGCTGAAGAACATCGTTCACGGCATCAACCACGGCGACATCACCGCTGACGACAAGATCGTCTCCGCCGCCTCTTGCACCACCAACGCCATCGTGCCGGTGCTCAAGGCCGTGAACGACAAGTTCGGCATCGTCAACGGTCACGTCGAAACGGTTCACTCGTACACCAACGACCAGAACCTGATCGACAACTTCCACAAGGGCGATCGCCGTGGCCGCAGCGCCGCGCTGAACATGGTCATCACCGAGACCGGTGCCGCCACCGCCGCCGCCAAGGCCCTGCCTGAACTGGCCGGCAAGCTGACCGGCAACGCGATCCGCGTGCCGACGCCGAACGTGTCGATGGCCATTCTCAACCTGAACCTCGAGAAAGCCGCCACCCGTGAAGAGATGAACGAGTACCTGCGCTACATGGCGCTGCACTCCGAACTGCATAAGCAGATCGATTTCGTCAATTCCCAGGAAGTGGTGTCCACCGACTTCGTGGGCTCGCGCCACGCCGGTGTCGTGGATGCCGAGGCCACCATCAGCCAAGACAACCGCGTTGTCCTGTACGTCTGGTACGACAACGAATTCGGTTACAGCTGCCAGGTGGTTCGCGTGATGGAAGACATGGCCGGGGTAAACCCGCCAGCGTTCCCGCGCTAAGCCTTAGCCGCTTGTGAAAACGCCCCGACTTGTCGGGGCGTTTTTTTGTCCGGGTTTTGGGGTGCCTGGGCTGGCCTCATCGCGAGCAAGCTCGCTCCCACAGTTGACCGAGTTGTTGCTGATGTATGCGTTCCAATGTGGGAGCGGGCTTGCTCGTGAAGGAATCTATCAGGCGCCGCTCGCCATCGAAGCCTGCGCAGTCCGCAGTTCATGCCGATTGCCCTTGAACAACACCAAGGTCGCAATCAACCCCAGCACCGCCGCCCCACTGAGCCAGATCCCCGGTGCAGCCTTGTTGTCGAGCACGTGGATCAGGTAGGTACAGGCCGCCGGAGTAAATCCGCCGAACGTCGCTGTCGCCAGGCTGTAGGCCAGGGAGAAACCGGTGGTGCGCACTTCAACCGGCATGATTTCCGTCAAGGCCACCACCATGGCACCGTTGTAGGATCCGTACAGGAACGACAGCCATAGTTCGACGATCAGCAAGTGGCTGAAACTAGGATTCGCCACCAGCCAGGCCAGCGCCGGATAGGCGGTCAGGATCGCCAGGATCGTCGCACCGAGGAGCAGGGGTTTGCGTCCGATCTTGTCGGAAAACGCCCCCATCGCAGGCAGCCAGAAGAAATTCGACAAGCCGATGCACACCGTGACCAGCAGCGCATCCAGATCCGACAGGTTCAACTCGGCCTTGCCGAAGGTCGGTGTGTAGGCGGTGATCAGGTAGAACGACACGGTGGTCATCACCACCAGCGCCATGCCGGCCAAGACAATGCCGAAGTTCTGACCGATGGAGCGGACAATTTCCGACAGGGTGGGGCGGTGTTTTCTTGCTTGGAATTCAGGTGTTTCTTCCAGCGAACGACGAATCATGAAGATGGCCGGGACAATCATGCACCCCACCAGGAACGGTACGCGCCAGCCCCAATCGCCCATCTCCTGGGGGCTCAGCCAGTGATTGAGGCCAACCCCCAGCAAGCCGGCAAACACCACTGCCGCCTGTTGGCTGGCGGATTGCCAACTGACAAAGAAGCCTTTGCGCCCCGGCGTGGAGATTTCCGCCAGGTAGACCGACACGCCACCCAGCTCCACGCCTGCGGAGAAGCCTTGCAGCAATCGGCCCAGCAGCACCAGCAAGGGGGCCGTCACGCCGAGGGTCGCGTAGCCTGGCACGCAGGCGATCAGTAGGGTGCCCATGGCCATCAGCGCCAGGGTGATGATCAAGCCTTTGCGACGGCCATGGCGGTCGATGTAGGCACCAAGAAAAATCGCCCCCAGGGGACGCATCAGGAATCCGGCACCGAACGTGGCCAGGGACAGCATCAGCGAGGCGAACGCACTGTCGGCGGGGAAGAACGTCTTGGCGATGGCCGTGGCGTAGAAGCCGTAGACCATGAAGTCGAACATCTCCAGGAAGTTGCCGCTGACAACGCGAAAAATCGCCTTGCCGTTGCTCGTGGTGGAAGACATTTTGGGTACTCACTCTGGCAAATCTTGTATGAAGGCGCTGCACGCTGCTGCACGCTGTGGGGGCGGCCTGTGGGAGCAAAGCTTGCTCGCGATGAACGATAGGCAGCCTTGTAGCTGGACCGTGTCGCATGCATCGCGAGCAAGCTTTGCTCCTACAGGTCTGATCCCACAGGTTCGCGCACGCACGCGCTGAGGCCCATAATGGCGGGCGCGGTTTTGAGGGGAGATGAAGATTTGTTAACTGGACGATGGTGGACATTTGTGATCTTGGCCGGTGTTTTGTCCGGCTGCGGTAATGGCGACACCCTCGAGCGCTTCGCCGGTCCGACCATGGGCAGCCATTATTCCATTCAGTACGTCAGGCATTCCGCCGGGCCCGCTCCGAAAACGGTGCAGGCCGAGGTAGAAAACATCCTTGCCGAAGTGGATCGGCAATTCTCGACCTATCGCGGCGATTCGGACGTTGAGCGCTTCAACGCATTGCCGGCCAACAGTTGCCAGGTCATGCCTGGGCCGGTCCTGGCGTTGATCCGCGTGGGCGAGCAGTTGTCGATTCAAAGCGATGGCGCCTTCGATCTGACCGTGGAGCCGCTGCTGAACCTGTGGGGCTTCGGGCCCCAGTCCCGGGAAGAGAAAGTGCCGACTGCAGAAACCTTGACCTTGGTGCGCCAGCGCGTCGGTCATGGTCATTTGCGTATTGAGGGCGACCGGTTGTGCAAGGACGCCGCGGTGGAAGTCGATTTCAACAGTATCGCCGCCGGTTATGCCGTCGACCGCACCGCCGCGAGGCTCCAGGCCCTGGGCATTGACAGTTACCTGGCCGAAGCCACCGGGGAACTCAAGGCCGTCGGGCGCAAACCCGATGGTTCGGCCTGGCGCATCGCCCTGGAAGAGCCCCGGGATGACCGGCAAGTGGCGGAGCGTGTCATCGAGGTCAACGGCTACGGGGTTTCCACCTCGGGTGACTACCGTCATTACTTCGAACAGGGCGGTCAGCGTTATTCCCACGCCTTCGATGCACGCACTGGTGCGCCGGTCCTACATAACCTGGCGTCAGTCACGGTGATTCATCCTTCGGCGCTGATGGCCGATGGACTATCGACTCTGTTGCTGATTCTTGGCCCTGAACGGGGTTGGGACTATGCCGAAAAACATGGCATCGGGGTATTTTTCGTGCTCCGGGACGGCAATGGCTTTGTCGCCCGTACCAACGATGCGTTTGAACGGATCAGCGGCGGGAAAACCCAATGATGACAGCGCAATGAAAGCTTGCCTGTGGCGAAATAGCGCAGGCAAAACTAGCCTACGACGCGACCAAGGGGTAATGTGCGCGGCGTTGACGCTTCTATAGACTGTGGCCGGGCTCGTGAACCGGCCCCAAATTGTTCCTTCATGCCGCAGGCCGGCATGATTTAGCCGTCGATGCCTAGTGAGGCGTCGCGGCCTGTTCTGAGGAGTACGCATGGCTGTCTACAACTACGACGTGGTGGTACTGGGCTCCGGCCCGGCGGGGGAAGGCGCGGCGATGAACGCGGCCAAGGCAGGGCGCAAGGTGGCGATGGTCGACAGCCGTCGGCAGGTCGGCGGCAACTGCACCCACTTGGGTACCATCCCGTCCAAGGCCTTGCGTCACTCGGTCCGGCAGATCATGCAGTTCAACACCAACCCGATGTTCCGGGCCATCGGCGAGCCGCGCTGGTTCTCCTTCCCGGACGTGCTCAAGAGCGCCGAGAAGGTGATCTCCAAGCAAGTGGCCTCGCGCACCGGCTACTACGCCCGCAACCGCGTGGATGTGTTCTTCGGCACGGGCAGCTTTGCCGACGAGCAGACGGTCGAAGTGGTGTGCGGCAATGGCGTGGTCGAGAAGCTGGTGGCCAAGCACATCATCATCGCCACCGGTTCGCGCCCGTACCGCCCGGCCGACATCGATTTCAACCATGCGCGGATCTACGATAGCGACACCATCCTGAGCCTGGGCCACACCCCGCGTAAGCTCATCGTCTACGGTGCCGGCGTGATCGGTTGCGAATACGCCTCGATCTTCAGTGGCCTGGGCGTGCTGGTGGAACTGGTGGATAACCGCGGCCAGTTGTTGAGCTTCCTCGACTCGGAAATTTCCCAGGCCCTGAGCTATCACTTCAGCAACAACAACATCACCGTGCGCCACAACGAAGAATACGAGCGCGTCGAAGGCGTCGACAACGGCGTGATCCTGCACCTCAAGTCCGGCAAAAAGATCAAGGCCGATGCCTTGCTCTGGTGCAACGGTCGTACCGGCAACACCGACACCCTGGGCCTGGAAAACATCGGCGTGAAGGTCAACAGCCGCGGCCAGATCGAAGTCGACGAGAACTACCGCACCTGCGTGCCGAACATCTATGGTGCCGGTGACGTGATCGGTTGGCCGAGCCTGGCCAGTGCCGCCCACGACCAGGGCCGTTCGGCCGCCGGCAGCATTGTCGACAACGGCAGCTGGCGCTTCGTCAACGACGTGCCGACCGGCATCTACACCATTCCGGAGATCAGCTCGATCGGCAAGAACGAGCAGGAGTTGACCCAGGCCAAGGTGCCGTACGAAGTGGGCAAGGCGTTCTTCAAGAGCATGGCGCGCGCACAGATCGCCGGCGAGCCGCAAGGCATGCTGAAGATCCTGTTCCATCGCGAGACCCTGGAAGTGCTGGGCGTGCACTGCTTCGGCTACCAGGCGTCGGAGATCGTGCACATCGGCCAGGCGATCATGAACCAGCCGGGCGAGCTGAACACGCTGAAGTACTTCGTCAACACCACGTTCAACTACCCGACCATGGCCGAAGCCTATCGGGTAGCGGCCTATGACGGGCTCAACCGGCTTTTTTGAGCGGCTCCGGCCGGTGGCCTGAGCCGGCCGGGGAGACCGATTTCAGCCCTTCCCGAGGGTGGCGGTGGCCAAACCGGGAAAGTCTGTAATCAGGCTGTCAGCGCCAAAGTCGGCGAGCCTGCGCATCAGCGCGGGCTCGTTGACGGTCCACACCGACACATGCAGGCCCTGGCGTTGGGCCTTGATCAGGCGCTCCGGCGTGCACAGGGTCCAGTTCAACGCCAGAATCTCGCAGCCGTAGCTCTGGGCGACCTTCAACGGGTCGAGCCAGGCGTATTCGGCCACCAGCCCTCGGGAGATGTCCGGGGTCAGGTCCAGGGCCGCCTTGAGCACTTCCCGGGAACTGGACGTGATGGTGATCTTGTCCAGCAGCCCGAAACGCTGGGCCATTTCGCGGATTCCCAATACCGTGGCCGCGGCGCGGGTGCGCGAGGCACTCTTGACCTCCAGTTGCCAGTGCTCGAAATCACACTTCTCGAACAGCTCCTCCAAGCGTGGGATCGGGCACGGCTTGATCCAGCCCGGGCCGCCCTTGCGCGCATCGTAGGTCACCAGCTCGGCGGCGGAATGTTCCACCACCTTGCCGCGGCGGTCCGTGGTGCGCTTGAGGGTCGGGTCGTGGATGACCATCAACTCGCCGTCCATCGAAAGATGCAGGTCCAGCTCGCAACGGCGTACGCCGTGCTTGAGACACTCCTGAAAACCGGTCAGGGTATTTTCCGGCGCTTCGCCCTTGGCGCCGCGGTGGCCATAAATGAGGGTCACGGTTCTTCCTTATTGATACCTGATTCGTTCAGTTCCCGGGCCAGGCGCCGTTCTTGCGCCTGTTTCTGCAGGATGTAGCGGGCCAGCAACTGGCGCTGGGCGTCGGTCGGGCGTTCGAACTCGGTGCCCACGTCGTAGCCGTCGCCCTTGGGATCACAGTGGGTGACCCGCGCCCGCAGCAGCAAGCCGAGGGCCTGGGGCATCAGCACCAGCTTGATTGACAAGTGGGCGCCGACGGCGATTGGCGTGGGGTATTGGAAGTCCACGCCGCCTTCGGAAATGATCACCGGCTGCGGCTCGCCGATTTCGCCGAGCACCGTCAGGGCAATGACCTGGCTGAGCAGGTCGATGCGTTTGTTCATTGCCTTGAGATACGCCGTGATGCTGCGTTCGCGCTCGCTGATCTGGCGCAGCAGGTGCTGTGACTCGAATTCGCTCAGGTGCAGTTCACTGAGCAGGTTGAACAATGGAGAAGCATCCTGCAACACTTCCTGGCCAGCAGCTTCAGGAATGGAGAGGGGCCGAATTTCCAGTGCGATCGTGTCCTCGATACGGTAGTATTCGCGGCGATCTTCTTCATCTAATGTCGACATGGCGAACCCATGGTAGCGGCGGTGGTCTGAGTGTAAAGCTGGTTTGTGACCCCCGCCACAAGGACGTTCCTTTTCCCTCCGAACAAGCCCCGACATGTTCAGACCTCTCTTCGTATTTATCGGCACGCGTTATACCCGTGCAAAGCGTCGCAATCATTTCGTATCGTTCATTTCCCTGACATCCATCATCGGACTGGCCCTTGGCGTGGTCGTGATGATCGTCGTGCTCTCGGTGATGAATGGTTTCGACCATGAGATGCGCACCCGCGTGCTGGGCATGGTGCCCCACGCGACCCTCGAAACCGGCGAAGCCATCAGCGATTGGCCGAGCCTGGCCGCCAAGGTCAAGCAGAACCCGCAGGTGCTGGCCGTGGCGCCATTCATCCAGATGCAGGGGTTGCTGACCAACGATGGCAAGGTGTCCAAGGTGTTGCTCAATGGCATCGACCCCGGGCTCGAGCGGCAGGTGTCGATCATCGATAACTTCATGCAGCAGGGCAAACTCGACGACCTGGCGCCCGGCAGCTTCGGTATCGTCATCGGCGACAAGGCCGCGGCCAAGCTCGGCGTTGCCATCGGCGACAAGCTGACCTTCGTCGCCCCGGAGGTCACCGTGACCCCGGGCGGCATGTTCCCGCGCATGAAACGCTTTACCGTGGTCGGCATCTTCCATGTCGGCGCCGGTGAGCTGGACGGTTACCTGGGGGTCACCAACCTCCAGGACCTGGCCCGCCTGCATCGCTGGAAACCGGATCAGGTTCAGGGCCTGCGGTTGAAGTTCGATGACCTGTTCCAGGCCCCGCGTGTGGCCTGGACCATCGCCCAGCAGCTTGGCGAAGACCGTTATTACGCCCGGGACTGGACCCGGACCCACGGCAACCTGTACCAGGCGATCCGTATGGAAAAAGCCATGATCGGCCTGCTGCTGTTGCTGATTGTCGCCGTGGCGGCGTTCAACATCATTTCCACGCTGGTGATGGTGGTGAACGACAAGAAGGGCGACATCGCGATCTTGCGCACCCTCGGTGCCACGCCAGGGCAGATCATGCGGATCTTCATGGTCCAGGGCACGGTCATCGGCGTGATCGGTACGTTCGTGGGGGCCCTGGTCGGGATGTTCGCCGCACTGAATGTCAGTGCCGCGATCGCCGCCCTCGAGGGCCTGATCGGGCACAAGTTTCTCAACGCCGACGTGTACTTCATCGACTACCTGCCATCGCAGTTGCAGTCCGATGACGTGTTGATGGTCTGCGGCGCCGCGTTGGTCCTGAGTTTCCTCGCCACCCTGTATCCTGCCTGGCGTGCCGCGCGCACCCAGCCTGCGGAGGCGTTACGTTATGAGTGAGTCGGGCATGAGTGAAAAAGCGATCTTGAGCTGCCGCAATCTGGGCAAATCCTACGAGGAAGGCCCGGAGTCGGTGGTGGTGTTGTCGGGCCTGCAACTGGAACTGCACCCGGGTGAGCGCGTGGCGATTGTCGGCACCTCCGGGTCCGGCAAAAGTACCTTGCTCAACCTGCTGGGCGGCCTGGATACGCCGACCGCCGGCAGCGTCTGGCTGGCCGGCGAAGAACTGTCGGCATTGAACGAGAAGGCCCGTGGCCTGCTGCGCAACCGTTCCCTGGGTTTCGTCTACCAGT
Source organism: Pseudomonas sp. NFIX10 (assembly GCF_900111955.1). NCBI lineage: Bacteria > Pseudomonadati > Pseudomonadota > Gammaproteobacteria > Pseudomonadales > Pseudomonadaceae > Pseudomonas > Pseudomonas sp. NFIX10. The sequence goes on from NZ_FOKH01000001.1 coordinate 362,903, forward strand.
TCCACCATCTGCTGCCCGAGTTCACCGCGCTGGAAAACGTCTGCATGCCGCTGTTGATCGGCCGCACGGCGATTCCCGAGGCCCGTCAGCGCGCCACGGCGTTGCTGGAGCGGGTAGGGCTGGGGCATCGCCTGGAACACAAGCCGGCCGAACTGTCCGGTGGCGAGCGCCAGCGCGTGGCGATTGCCCGGGCCCTGGTCAACAAGCCGGGTCTGGTGATGCTCGATGAGCCGACCGGCAACCTCGACTCCCACACCGCCCAAGGCATCCAGGACTTGATGCTGGAGCTCAGCACCTCGATGCGCACGGCGTTCCTGGTGGTGACCCACGACATGAACCTGGCCCGGCAGATGGACCGCGTCCTGCACTTGCAGGAAGGTTGCCTGACGCCCATCTGACCGACCGAAACCCGACACTTGGAAACAGTGCCGGGTCTTTTATTTTCATACGGTGCCCCGCGAATGTTCAGACCGTTATCGATCTTTATCGGCACGCGCTATACCCGCGCCAAGCGCCGCAATCGCTTTGTTTCGTTCATCTCCATGACCTCGATGATCGGCCTCGCCCTGGGTGTGCTGGCGATGATCGTGGTGCTGTCGGTGATGAACGGCTTCCAGCGCGAGATGAGCTCGCGCATCCTCGGCATGGTGCCCCACGCCACGATCGTCGGGGTGAATCCGATCGACGACTGGCAGCCGGTGGCCGCCGCGGCGCTGAAGAATCCTGAAGTGACCGCCGCCGTGCCGTTTACCGAGATGGAGGGCATGCTGAGCCATAAAGGTTCGATGCAGCCGATCCAGATCAGCGGCATCGATCCGGCCCAGGAAGGCAAGGTGTCCATCGTTGCCCAGCATATCGTCCAAGGGCGTCTCGATGACTTGAAGCCGGGCGAATACGGTGTGGTCATCGGCGAGATCACGGCCCGGCGTTTCCGTTTGAATGTCGGCGACAAACTGACGTTGATCGTGCCGGAAGTCAGCACCGCGCCGGGGGGCATCACGCCGCGGATGCAGCGCTTGAACGTCGTGGGTGTGTTCAAGGTCGGCGCCGAGCTGGACGGCTCCATGGCCCTGATCCACCTGGCCGACGCCGCGCAGATGCAGCATTGGCAGCCGAACCAGGTGCAAAGCGTGCGCCTGGCGGTGAAAGACTTGTACGCAGCGCCGAAGGTCTCCGGTGACATCGCCACCGGCCTTGGTGCGGATTACAAGGCTGACGACTGGACTCACACCCAGGGCAGCCTGTTCAGCGCCATGAAAATGGAAAAAACCATGATTGGCTTGCTGTTGCTGATGATCGTCGCGGTGGCGGCGTTCAACATCATCGCCACGCTGATCATGGTGGTGAACGACAAGGGCGCGGACATTGCGATCCTGCGTACTATCGGCGCCACGCCGCGGCAGATCATGGCGATCTTCATGGTCCAGGGCACGGTGATTGGTGTCGTCGGCACGCTCATCGGTGGTGTGCTGGGGGTGATCGCGGCGTTGAACGTCAGTGCGCTGGTGGGCTGGCTGGAGCGGGTCAGTGGTCAGCACATCTTCAGTTCCGATGTGTATTTCGTCAGCAACCTGCCGTCGGAGCTGCAGCGTGGCGACGTAGTGCTAATCTGCTCGGCCGGGTTCATCCTGAGCTTCCTCGCCACCGTCTACCCGGCATGGCGCGCGGCGAAGATCGAACCGGCGCAGGCGTTGCGGTATTCCTGATAACTCAGGATGGCCGCGAGACCCTTGTGGCGAGGGGATAAATCCCCTCTCCACAGGGTTTTGTGTCAGGGCTGGCTTGTCTTCGGCAACTCGATCAGGAACCGCGTCCAGCCATCGGCCGATTCGCAACGGATCTGCCCGCCATGGGCACGGATGATCGAGCGGGTGATGGCCAGTCCAAGCCCCGCGTGTTCGCTGCTGCCTTCCTGGCGGGCCGGGTCGGCGCGGTAGAAACGGTCGAACAGGCGCGGCAGCAAGTCCGCCGGGATCCCCTCGCCACTGTTCTCCACGCTGACCCTCACGCCTTGAGTTCCATCGACCATTCGCACCCGCACTTCACCGTCGACAGGGGTGAAGCGCAGGGCGTTGTCCAGCAGGTTGGAGAGCGCCCGGCGCAACATGTTGCGGTCACCCTCGATGCGACCGTCGCCCTCGCGTCTCAAACGGACCTTGGCGTCTTCAGCCAGGGGGGCGAAAAACTCGAGTAGCACGTCCACTTCCTCGCCCAATTGCAGCGGTTCGCGATTGAGCGCCAGCAGGCCATGGTCGGCCTTGGCCAGGTACAGCATGTCGTTGACCAGTTGCGCCATCCATTGCAGTTCTTCGAGATTGCTGTGCAACGCCTCGCGGTAGTCCTCCAGGGAGCGTTCGCGGGTGAGGGTGACCTGGGTGTGGGTCAGCAGGTTCGACAGCGGCGTGCGCAATTCATGGGCGATGTCGGCAGAGAACGCCGAGAGCCGCTGAAACGCATCGTCGAGGCGTCCGAGCATGGCGTTGATGCTGTGGGCCAATTCCGCCAGTTCGGCGGGCATTTGCTCTTCGGGCAGGCGGGCGTTGAGGGAACGGGCCGAGACGTTGCCGGCGATGGCGCCCATGCGTCGCAACGGCCGCAAGGCCCGCCGGGCGGCCCAGGCACCGAGCAGGGCGGTGGCCAGGGCCGAAAGGCCGACGGTCAGCCAGATCAGCCTTTGCATGCGTTGCAGGAAGTGCTGGTGATGGGTGATGTCCAGCAACAGGGTCAGTTGCGGTGAATCGGCTCGGTCGGGATACAGCGGCGCATTCAATACCCGGTAATCATTGTCGGCATCGCTGAGGGTCGACAGGCCGGGCCGCTCCGGCAACTGAGCCGGAATCCGGATTGAACTGTCGTACCAACGCACGCCATCGCTGCCTTTGATGCGCAGCGCCAGATCGGCCTGACGGCTCAGCTCATCTTCCAGTCGGCGCTGGGTCTGCTCGGCGTCAAGGTCTTGCAGGGCTCGGCGCAGGCCGATCAGCTTGCCTTCGAGCAGTTGCTGGTCCAGCTCGATGAAGTGTGCCTCGCTGCCATGGCTGAACAGCACGCCGGCAAACAACGACACCACGGCCGTGCAGGCAGCGAATAGCAGCGCCAGGCGGCTGCTCAGCGACCACCGGCCCCTCACAGGCTGCGCTCTTCAAGTACATAGCCCATGCCCCGCACGGTGTGGATGAGCTTATTGGGGAACTCATCGTCGATCTTGATGCGCAGGCGCCGGATGGCGACTTCGATGACGTTGGTGTCGCTGTCGAAGTTCATGTCCCAGACCTGGGACGCGATCAGCGATTTGGGCAGCACTTCACCCTGGCGGCGCAGGAGCATTTCCAGCAAGGCGAACTCCTTGGCGGTGAGGTCGATGCGCCGACCGCTGCGTTCGACGCGACGGCGGATCAGGTCCAGGCGCAAGTCGGCCAGTTGCAGGCTGGTTTCCTGTTGCGTCGAACTGCCCCGGCGCAACAGGCTGCGCACCCGCGCCAGCAACTCGGAAAAAGCAAAGGGCTTGACTAGGTAATCATCGGCGCCCAGCTCCAGCCCGTGGACTCGATCCTGTACCGCGTCCCGCGCGGTGAGGAACAGCACCGGGGTATCCAGGCCGGCCCCGCGGACGGCTTGCAGGATCTGCCAGCCATCGCGGCCGGGCAACATCACGTCGAGGATCAGCAAGGCGTATTCACCGCTCAAGGCCAGTTGCTGGCCGGTGACGCCGTCGGCCACCAAGTCGGCGTTGAACCCGGCTTCGCCCAGGCCTTGGCGCAGGTATTGGCCGGTTTTGGTTTGGTCTTCGACGATCAGCAGTTTCATGGGGCGGCTCAAGGCTGGGGTGGGACGAGGGCGTTATACCGTGGCAGGCGGGCTCGTGGCGCAACCTGACAAAGTTGTAATCGAACTGTCAGCCAACTGGCAGGCCTGCAGCGATAGAGTTTCCCACACGCTGATCCGATTGGAGTGTGGACATGTTGATGGGAACCCGCTTGATTGCAGGGGGTTGGTGAAGCCGGGCCAGACCGCCGAGCCGACCTGGACCTTAAGCAAGGCCGCGCGCCTGGAGTTTGCCTGCAATATTCTCGGCCACTAGCAGACCGGGATGAAGGGCGACCTGACAGTCAGTCAGTAAGCACTCAAAGGCCGCGGCAAAGGCTGATAGAATCCGCTGATTCTTCAGTCAGGTTTCCGTCATGCATCCCGCAGCCGAACACTCGCCGCTGGGCAAGTCCAGCGAATACATCGCCACGTACACGCCGTCACTGCTGTTCCCGATCCCGCGCACCGCGAAATGGGCGGAACTGGGCCTGACGGCCGAGACCCTGCCATACAAGGGCGTGGATTTCTGGAACTGTTTCGAGCTGTCGTGGCTGTTGCCGTCCGGCAAGCCGGTGGTGGCCATCGGTGAGTTCGCGATCCCGGCGGACTCGCCAAATATCATCGAATCCAAATCCTTCAAGCTGTACCTCAACTCCTTGAACCAGACTCCGTTCGCCGACACCGCGAGCCTGGAAGCCACCCTGCGCCAGGACCTGTCGGCCGCGGCCGGCAAGGCGGTGGGTGTGCGCATCCGCAGCCTCAAGGACGTGGAGCGTGAAGGCATCGTAGCGCTGCCCGGTACCTGCATCGACGATCTGGACATCAGCGTCGACTCCTACGCGCACCCGCGCCCGGAGCTGCTGCGCTGCGATGCTTCACGCATCGTCGAGCAAAGCCTGCACAGCCACCTGCTCAAATCCAACTGCCCGGTGACCAGCCAGCCAGACTGGGGCAGCGTGGCGGTGGAATATCGCGGCGCTGCCCTGGACCCGGCCAGCCTGCTGGCCTACATCGTCAGCTTCCGCCAGCATTCGGATTTCCATGAGCAATGTGTGGAACGAATCTTTCTCGACCTGCAGCGCTTGCTCAAACCGGAGAAATTGACGGTGTATGCGCGGTATGTACGGCGTGGTGGGCTGGATATCAACCCGTATCGCAGTACCGAAGACGTCCAACTGCCGAACCACCGCCTGGTCCGTCAATAAATGTGGGAGCGAGCTTGCTCGCGATGAGGGCAGCACCTCCAACATTGAGGTTGGCTGACACACCGCTATCGCGAGCAAGCTCGCTCCCACCGGGGGATTGCATTGCAGACGTGAAACTAAAAAGCCCTGCTAGATAGCAGGGCTTTTTGCATGCGAAGGGTTCAGATCCCCATGCTGCCCAAGGCTTGCACGATGTTGCGCAAGGTCCCGGCCAGCGTGGGGTGCTCCAGCTCGAAGCGTTCGACGGCCAGGTTCACATTGTCCGCGAGGTTGGTGTCCGGTGTTTGGGTTTCCAACTCAAGCTCAAGTTCGATCTGTTGCATCAGCGCGTGCAGGTCATCGCGCTCGACTTCGGTAAGCGGTGGATTCTGTTCCAATTGCTCGCGCAGTGTATTGAGCTGTTCTTGCAATTCGCGGGCAGGCATTGGCGTACTCCCTTTATTGATAGGCACAGCCATGGACCGCGACGCTGCGTCAAAAGTCCATGGCCTGCCTTAAGAGTAATCCACACTCACGCGCCCTGCATGATCCCGGTCAGGGCTTCTCGCCTTTGATGCGGCGCAGGCAGATATCGGCCAGGCAAGTGTCGAGTTCGCCCAAGTGATCGATCACTGAATGCACCCCGAGGCTGAACAATTGCACGGTGGCCTTGGCGCGTTTGGTTTCCCGCGCCTGTTGGCTCAATGCCTGCCACTCGGCGGGCGCCAGGCCACACAAAGAGCCGCAGGATGCCAGTCCGATCGTCCATAAACCTGCATTGAGTCCCGACTGCAACAACCGTGGTTCGCCGCTGACCAACACACAGCCGTCCAACTGCTGGACGTTCAGCGCCATCAACGCTTGCCAGCAGGCATGCGGCGCTGGCCATGGATAATTTGTTGCAGGAAGTTGCGGCGCTTTGATGGACGTGGGCAATGAAGCCGCCAGGCTATGGCTGATGGCGGGAGGCAATTCGTCAAGCCAGGCGCAGGGAATATTCAGATGTTGCAAGCGTTGCAGGCTTTCCAATGCGCCGGGTGTCGGCTGGGCGTGATCCGCTGGCGCTGCCCCTGGCTGACGAATGCGCGCCCCGAAATCCACCAGGCATCCGCTGAGGCCAAACAGTACGGCGGTCAGGCTGGGGGCGGGGAGAGGCAGGGCTTCGGCGCGGGGCATGGGAACGTCCTTGAAATAACCAGCAGCCTAATGGGCTCCGATGACAGTCCGGTGACAGTGAGGTGAAGGGGGCCAGTCGCGGAAAAGTCCTACGGCCTGGGTGTTTTTCGGTGCTGCCTATCCACGCGTTCCGTCTTATACTAGCCAGCTTACCGCCTGGGCTCGGCGCCCTTGCCTGAATAATCCAAGGAGTTCTTCCCTATGCGCTGGAGCCATCGTCTAGCTCAGCTGTGTCTTTCCGCTTGTGTCCTGCTGGTTCCGTTCGCCACTCAGGCCGCGACGGAAGAGGATCCTTGGGAAAGCGTCAACCGTCCAATCTTCACCTTCAACGACACCCTCGATACCTATGCGCTCAAGCCACTGGCCCAGGGTTATCAATACGTGACGCCGCAGTTCCTCGAAGACGGCATCCACAACATGTTCCGCAACATCGGCGACGTCGGCAACCTGGCCAACAACGTGCTGCAGGCCAAGCCGGCCGCCGCCGGGGTCGATACAGCCCGGTTGATCTTCAACACCACCTTCGGCCTGCTGGGCTTCTTTGACGTGGGCACCCAGATGGGCCTGCAGCGCAGTGATGAAGATTTCGGCCAGACCCTTGGCTACTGGGGCCTGGGCAGTGGTCCGTATGTGATGCTGCCGCTGCTGGGGCCAAGCACCCTGCGTGACGCGCCGGCCAAGCTGGTCGATGACTACACCGCGCCTTATCGTTATATCGATAACGTCTCGGTGCGTAACTCCATTCACGGCCTGAACATCGTCGATACCCGCGCCAGCCTGTTGTCAGCCGAGAAGATGGTGAGTGGCGACAAATACGTCTTCATCCGCAATGCCTACCTGCAGAACCGCGAATTCAAAGTCAAGGACGGCCAGGTCGAAGACGATTTTTGATTTCGACCCGTAAAATCACGAAGGCGGCCCAAAAGGCCGCCTTCTGTGCTTTGGCGTCGCGTTTGAGCGGGTTTGATCCTTCCATTGAGTTACGCTTCGCTCGGTTCTTATAACTCTCTGTGCTTTGACAAATAAAGACGGCAAGCGGCTATCTGCATGAGCTTGAAACGCCCCGCAGATGGGAGTACCGTCTGCGCCTTAGAAGGGCACCTCTGATGTAAGGGCGTGTAGGGCAAAGGCCTGAAACCGGTACGACAGAGAGGCTAGAAAGCGAATCCAGTAGTGCGTGCCAGGCCAGACCGCCCAGCCCGCTACGCCAACCTAATTCTGGCGCCGTTTGCCCACATGCCAAAAACCAGTGCCACGCTGCTGATAATCGATGATGACGAAGTGGTGCGAGCCAGTCTCGCAGCCTACTTGGAAGACAGTGGTTTCAGCGTCCTGCAGGCCAGCAATGGTCAACAGGGTCTTCAGGTATTCGAGCAAGACAAGCCCGACCTGGTCATCTGCGACCTGCGCATGCCGCAGATGGGCGGACTCGAACTCATTCGCCAGGTGACCGAGATTTCCTCGCAGACCCCGGTGATCGTGGTGTCGGGCGCGGGCGTGATGAACGATGCGGTCGAGGCATTGCGCCTGGGCGCGGCGGATTACCTGATCAAGCCCCTTGAAGACCTCGCGGTGCTCGAGCACTCGGTGCGCCGGGCCTTGGACCGTTCGCGCCTGTTGGTGGAAAACCAGCGCTACCGCGAGAAGCTGGAAACTGCCAACCGCGAGCTGGAAGCCAGCCTGAACCTGTTGCAGGAAGACCAGAACGCCGGGCGCCAGGTGCAGATGAACATGCTGCCGGTCAGCCCCTGGACCGTCGACGATTTCCGTTTTGCCCACCAGATCATCCCGTCGTTGTACCTGTCGGGCGATTTCGTGGACTATTTCCGCGTCGATGAGCGGCGAGTGGCGTTCTACCTGGCGGACGTTTCCGGCCATGGCGCGTCATCGGCCTTCGTGACGGTGCTGTTGAAGTTCATGACCACGCGGCTGCTGTTCGAATCCAAGCGCAATGGCACGTTGCCAGAGTTCAAGCCGTCGGAAGTCCTTGGGCATATCAACCGAGGCCTGATCAGTTGTAAGCTGGGCAAACACGTCACGATGGTCGGTGGAGTCATCGACGAGGAGACGGGTTTGTTGACCTATAGTATCGGCGGTCACCTGCCGTTGCCTGTGTTGTATACGCCAGACAGTGTTCGTTACCTGGAAGGACGTGGTTTGCCGGTGGGCCTGTTCAACGAGGCCACCTACGAAGACCACGTGCTGGAATTGCCACCGACATTCAGCCTGACGCTGATGTCTGATGGCATTTTGGACCTTTTGACGGAACCTACACTCAAAGAGAAAGAAGCGGCCTTGCCTGAACGGGTAAGCGCAGCGGGCGGTAGCCTGGAAGGCTTGCGTCAAGTGTTTGGATTAGCCACGCTCGGGGAGATGCCGGATGATATCGCCCTGTTAGTGTTGAGCAGGAACCTTTGATGAGTACCGGTAGAATCCAGTTCGCCGAGCAGGACGGCACCTTCGTCCTGAAGTTTGTCGGTGAAGTGCGCCTGACCCTGTGTTCGGCGCTGGATGCGACTATTGAGCGGATCTTCACCGCGCTGAACTTCAGCGCCATCGTGATCGACCTGACCGAAACCCGCAGCATCGACAGCACCACATTGGGCCTGCTGGCCAAGCTGTCGATCCTGTCGCGGCAAAAGGTCGGCCTGCTGCCGACCGTCGTCACCACCCACAACGACATCACCCGTCTGCTGCAATCAATGGGCTTTGACCAGGTGTTCAACATCGTGGGCGACCCCGTGCCGTGTCCGGAATGCCTGGACGACCTGCCTGATCAGGATCAGTCCGAAGAGGAAGTGCGGATCAAGGTGCTTGAAGCCCACAAGATCCTCATGGGGCTCAACGATTCCAATCGTGAAGCGTTCCATGATCTGGTGAATGCGCTGGAGCGACCTTGACCTTGAGCCTTGGGCTTTGTGTAGGCTGTACCGGCTTCATCGCGAGCAAGCTCGCCCCCACAGGTTTTGTGGCGTTCTGAGATCCCCCGTGAGAGCGAGCTTGCTCGCGATGGCGTTTGCCGACCCGCCACGTCCCTTAAGCCAAGCCGCATAAAAAAGGGCGAACCCAACCAGGTTCGCCCTTTTTACATGCCGGCTGGATCAGCTCAAAGCTTGGCTTGCAGCAATGCCTCCAGCTTCTCCTGGTCCCGGGCGAACTGACGGATACCTTCGGCCAGTTTCTCGGTCGCCATGGCGTCCTCGTTGGACAACCAGCGGAACTGCGCTTCGTTGAGGATCAAGCGTGCTTCCCCGGCTTGCCCTGGCGCCAGCTTGCGCTCCAGCTTGCCTTCGTCGGCGGCGAGTTTTTCCAGCAGGTCCGGGCTGACGGTCAAACGGTCGCACCCGGCCAGTTGCTCGATCTGGTTGAGATTGCGGAAGCTCGCGCCCATGACCACGGTCTTGTAGTCATTGGCCTTGTAGTAGTTGTAGATGCGCGTCACCGACTGCACGCCCGGATCATCCGCGCCGGTGTAGTCGTTGCCATTGGCTTTCTTGTACCAGTCGTAGATACGGCCCACGAACGGCGAAATCAGGAACACCCCGGCATCGGCACAGGCCGCGGCCTGGGCGAAGGAAAACAGCAGCGTCAGGTTGCACTGGATGCCTTCACGCTCCAACTGCTCGGCAGCACGGATGCCTTCCCAGGTGGAGGCAATCTTGATCAACACCCGATCCCGGCCAATACCGGCCTTCTCGTACAGGTCGATCAGACGGTGCGCACGCTTCAACATGGCCTCGGTATCGAACGACAGGCGCGCGTCCACTTCAGTGGAAATACGCCCCGGGATCACTTTCAGGATTTCTTGCCCGACCGCTACGGCAAAGCGGTCGCTGGCCAGGCCCACATCGCCCTTGCAGTCCGCCACGCAGGCGTTCAGTTGCTCGGCATAGCCCTGAATGGCCGACGCCTTGAGCAGCAGGGAAGGGTTGGTGGTGGCGTCCACGGGTTTGACGCGGGCGATGGCCTCGAAGTCGCCGGTATCGGCCACGACGGTGGTGAATTGTTTGAGTTGTTCCAGCTTGGAAGTCATGAGCGTGCTCTGTCCTATGGGTCCGTTGACATTACCCGAGGGCCGGCAGCCACTCAAGGGCGTGAAGAGGTATCGATGGCCCCAGCGGCAACAACCTGAAAACGGCTGTTTGAAAGGCCGGGGCGGTATCGGTAGATACGATGCCAAAACAGCGCGCAGGTTCAAAGCAAGTGACGGTTAACGCCCTTCCAGCAATTGCCTCGCCTGATCCAGCAACGCCAGCGGATCCTTGGTTTTGTGGATGTCCACCGACAACAACTGCCGAAACCGTCGCGCCCCCGGGAACCCGGTGCCCAGCCCCAACACGTGACGGGTGATGTGATGCATCGCCCCGCCAGCGGCCAGGTGATCGGCGATATAAGGCCGCAATTGCGCCAGCGCCTCGGCCCGGGTGATGGTCGGCGCGGTGCTGCCAAACAACTGCTGATCCACTTCGGCCAGCAGATACGGGTTGTGATAGGCCTCGCGCCCCAGCATCACACCGTCGAACGTCTGCAGATGCTCGTGGCAGGCCTCCAGCGTCTTGATTCCACCGTTGAGCACAATCTCCAACTCCGGAAAATCCGCCTTCAACCGCGCGGCTACGTCATAACGCAGCGGCGGAATGTCGCGATTCTCCTTCGGCGACAGCCCCTCCAGAATCGCAATCCGCGCATGCACGGTAAAACTCGTGCAACCGGCCTCGCGCACCGTCCCGACAAACTCACACAACTGCTCGTAACTGTCTCGCCCGTTAATCCCGATGCGATGCTTGACCGTCACCGGAATCGACACCGCATCACGCATCGCCTTCACACAATCGGCCACCAAACCCGGATGCCCCATCAGGCACGCGCCGATCATATTGTTCTGCACCCGGTCGCTGGGGCAGCCGACGTTGAGGTTCACCTCGTCGTAACCGTGCTCCTGGGCCATACGGGCGCAGGCGGCCAGGTCGGCAGGCACGCTGCCACCCAGTTGCAGGGCCAGGGGATGTTCGGATGGGTGATGGCGCAGGAAGCGTTCGTGGTCACCGTTGAGCAGCGCGCCGGTGGTGACCATTTCGGTGTAGAGCAGGGCGTGTTTGGAGAGGATGCGTAGGAAGAAGCGGCAGTGGGCGTCGGTCCAATCCATCATGGGGGCAACGCTGAAGCGGCGGGACGGCTCTGAACAGGGTGGACCAGTATTTACGGGCGATTCAGGTTTTTCTAAATTCATTGATACGGATCTTTTATACAGCGGTTTTTACCCATTTTCCCTGTTTTGAAAGGCGGTTGCTACGTTGTAGCATCCGGTTTCAGCAATTTAGCAACTGGATATGGGTACGATCACATCACGCTAGCGCAGGGACAGTTCGACGGCCTACACGGCGCAGATACGGATCAATCGGGACGGGAAGACAGTTTATCAGGAAAGCCAAACCTTCGACCGGAAGCAGGTGGCTCAGGCATGGATCAAGCGTCGGGAGACGGAGCTGGCTGCGCCAGGTGCTATCGAACGTGCGAACCGGAAGGGTGTGACGATCAAGAAGATGATCGATCAGTACCTGGACGAGTACGAGAAGATCCGACCGCTGGGAAAGACTAAGCGAGCAACCCTGATGGCGATCAAGGAGACGTGGCTGAAGTCCTGAACGACATCAACGGCGACTGGGTGACGCTCTATCGCGTCGTGCAGAACCACCTGGAAGAATTTGTGCGCCAGTTCAAATGGGCGCTCAGCTCCCGCCAGGTATTCGAGTGGCAGAAAATGACCCGTCCTGAAACCCTCACCGACATCAGCGCGCCGCCCGGTTCTTCTACCTGCAGCACCATGCCTTCGCCGGCAAGGTCACCGGCAGACGTTCGGCACCGCGACCACTCAAACTAGGAGTGCGGACTCTCAGCTCCCCCGGTTTGGGCTTGAAATCAGAAAAAGAAACCCGGACACCTGATAAGCGTGGTGTTTGTGGGTGGTGGGTATGGCTGTTAATAAATTAAATGTTTATCGGCGCGGTCGTCACGGATGTTTGAAGAAAATAAGTGGGCGCGGCGACACAGGCCTCGCTCGTCGAGCTGGCGCCTATTTAGCAGTCCAATGGCCAGTAGCCTATAGGGCACGCCGAAAAACAAGTTTTGATTACGCACAGAAAGGCTACGCATGGCTTTCTACGCCAACGGCGAGTTGCCGCAGTTCGTCAGTTCAATGCCCCGAATGCCGTGAGGAGGGCTTGCAATCCGTTCGGGCCCGAACTATTGTGGTTCGGCACCGAACTATATGGGCAATGTCGAATGGACCATCTCAAACAACACGCCGCCGCAACGTGGATCAAGCGCTACTACGTCGCCAGCCGCGCCATCATGGAAGCAACGCTGCGCCCCTACGATCTAGGGTCGACACAGTGGTACATCCTTTGGCAGTTGGCAAATAACGGGCCGACCGTACAGCGCGAGTTTCTAAAAATATTGCAGGTCGAGAAGCCGTCGCTCAGTGAAATGGTAGGTGCCCTGGTGCGCAAAGGGTTCATTGAGCAGACGCCGACCGAACAGGATCAACGTCAACGGCTGCTCACCATCACGCCCAGCGGGCTCGCGTTGTGGCAACAATTGCCTGATCCCATCGACCTCGTCCTGAAGGTCTCCTTTGACAAAGTAGAAGCAACCGAGCTGGCAACGCTTGTTCGAGTGCTTGAAGGCGCAACGGCAAGACTGACACATCTTCTGACTGAAGGAGGCAAACCATGACGATTCTAGTGACCGGGGGTACGGGCCTGGTAGGAGAGCGCCTCCTCAAGAGGCTTGTGCAAGCAGGCATCGAGTGCCGTGGATTGGTTCGAGCGGGCAAGCAACTTCCCGACGGTGTGGAGCCCATCGAGGGCGACATACTTGACCCCGACTCGTTGACCGAGGCGGTACAAGGCGTATCGGCCATCGTTCATCTTGCGGCGGTTTTTCGCACCCAAGACATTGACCTCATCTGGAAGAGCAACCTTGAAGGCACACGTTGCCTCATCGCGGCGGCCAGAGCCAATGCGCCCGGCGCCCGCTTCATCATGTCGAGCACCACCAACATTTATAACCCCGACAGCCCGCGTCCTGGCCGTGAAGACGATGCTGCCGATCCACAGCACGCTTACCCGGCCAGCAAACTCGCGGCTGAACAGCTGTTACGTGAGAGCGGGCTGAACTGGTCAATCCAGCGGTTTGGGTTTGTCTACGGAGACCAGGACGGGCATCTGGAAATGCTGCCCAAATATGTTGTTCAGGGCAAATGGCACCCGGCTCAGAAAATGAGCTTGATCCATCATCGTGATATTGCCACGGCCATGCTGCTCGGATTGACTGGGGCAATGGACGGCCATGTGGTCAACATCGTCGATGAGGCACCGACGTCCTACTACGAACTCATTGAGTTGTTGGGCGAAACTATGGAGCCGTCAGCGGAGCCAGTCATCAACCCATGGCACTTGCATGTCGATGGGGCGTTGGCCCGTCGCCTTGGCTTTGTGCCGACGTTCGCCACGATCTACCAAGCTCAGCGGGAGGGGGCGCTTTAGAGCATTACTTGCACGAGTTTGAGGCGTGGTGGTCAGGATGAATGGCTGCTGCTAGCCGATTCTGTTGAATAAAGTCGATCTTGGTTTCCACGATAGAAAATTACGCGCTTCAGATTGAAATCTTTACATTAAGCAGGGGCTTCCTTGCTCAGATTTCGCGTAACCTCCGAACACCAAGCTGAACCCAGTCTACATAGCGGTGTGGATTCTGGCCCAGCGGCGCACCGATTAAGTAAGGAACCCAGTTGGAGGGCGCTAAATATTTGCTACAGGGAAGACTCAAAAAGCGCCTATAAGCAAGCATAACGGGAGGTAAAGCGGTTAAGGCACTTTTGCGAACTCTATCTGGATATCGGCGAACACGTCCCATGATTGTCATCAAAGCTTCTCGCAGAAAACCCCAGGTTGATCAATCGGCGTTAAGTACGTAGGTGGGGCCCCAAGTCGATTGCCCAGACGTTTGCCGCGCCTGCACGTTTATAGGACGATATTTCAACTGCTTGAGCACTTGGGCCAATTTCGGAAACCCGTAGTCTGCAGGGTTGTCAGCATGCAGCACTTGGTCGACTTCACCGAGCAGCTTAACCATCTTGACTTGTTCCAACTCGCACCGCATTTGGCTCTGCTGAGTTTGCCTACAACTTCCTGGCTTATAATCGATGCTTGGCGGGTCAGCAAAGAAACCATCTACCAGCACCACTTCGCCTGCTGCCACATCGAATGTTGCGAACTCCTTGGCTAAATGAGCAGAAACGGTCCTGCCTTCTACGTCCCGCTGCTTTATAGTTTCTCGCCAACCTGCGGCAGCAGTCTGTTGTTTCACATCATAAGAGTATTTGGCAGTACTTACACACTCGCCGTTTACCACGCGAACTGCCGTGCACCGTTGTTCCTCAACGGTCTCCGTTCTATAACTGGCATCCTCCCACTTCTGGCCACGATCGTATTCACGGAAGCTCTTAGGCTCGAGAGTGACGTAACCTAAGGTCGAAGGGCGAATTCCACGCTCGCCGGGCGTCTCGTAGCCAGGCGTTCTTGGCAAGTCATAGCTCACGCCGGTAATAGAGTAGTGGCCGGGTTCGACTAAATATATTTTGTATAAAGTACGACCGAAAACCACTTGAAAATAAGACCCCTGAGGCGCACCAATATCGGTGGTTTTCGTGTCATAACCCACTTTGAATGCAACAGACGGGTTACGTGTGTTTGTCCACTCGGTGACTGCCGAGCGCAACTTCAAGAACTCCATCGTTGAGTCGTTATTATTGAAGTCTATTTTCAAACTGTCTAGGCTGGCGCTGGGTATTACCAGAATCACCTTACCTGCTGTCTGCGCGGTGGCGAAGAGTTGATCTTCGATTTTACGGCGTTCGGCAGTTTCTGAGAACAGGCTCGAGTCTTGAGCCGCGCCACCTCGCTGAATAGGTTGGATTGGGACGCACCCAGACAACAAGGAAATTCCCACTGCTATAGCAGGAATTAATAGACGAGATGTTGAAGTCATATTCAGCAGCGACCAGCCGCTTTGGTCAAAGCATTACACTGTGCGGATGTCGTCTTTATATCCTCACCTTTAGCGCCATCAACCGGACCTGAGCATAGAGTGTCAGAATCGATCGCACCATAAACTGAGGTATAGTAGCAATTGTAGACACCTTTACCGCTTTGCACCCTGAATTTAACTGAATCAAGTGATGTACTACGATCCAGGATCTTCAACCCGTCCGGTGAAGTATTTAGGGCTACACCTGCTTTTTGCTGCAAGTCGCTATCATTCGCCATTGAGGATGCGATACTACCGCATCCTGCTAGGAGAGAGACCAAAGAACCAGTGAGTGCTATCTGAATGAGCTTATTGTTAATCGTCATTATGTAGGTCTCGTTATAAATTAATAAATACAGCTATATCAGCACCCACTACAATAAGCGCTGTTTCAGCACTGCCTCAAAACTAACTTTTAAACAAGGTTACCGCGGCCGGGAGCTAGCGCTAGCGAAATCTAGTCAGCGATGAAGCTACCGTCAATAGCTTATATGTACTATAGCTTCTAAGGGGCTGGGCATGGTGGGTCGGATGCAAATTGCGAAAGGGGCAAGATTTATCAGGTCCAGGGTGGCATGAATGAGAACCTCACCCGCTCATGCTGATGCTCACGACAGTTTCGAATGGGATTTCTATCAGGCTTAACGCGCCATCAGCAAATCCACAGCCCGTATCGATATAGACGACATTGCCCAGCCTCATGACCCCGGATACGGTTGAGTGCCCTACATAGAGCTGGCTTATTCCGTTGATGGAAGAGTGGTCTTGCCGCTCGATTTTTTTCCTGGCATACAGCGCTGTTTTCAGGGCTTGGCGTTGATTCGACTTTCCAGATTTTCCGCTAATAGCGTCCTTCGCTTCCTGCCAGCCATCGTTACTTTTAATGATTGGCGCTTCGGCATGTACTACTCCAACTGTTTGATCGCTTGATAGATTGATTTCAATGATCAGCGGAAGTGCTTGCAAGGCTTGCCGGAGTTCATGTTGAAGAGTCGGTTGTAACTCGTAGAGCCAGGCCCCACCATTTCGGATATGCCTAGGTATATTCCCGTGGCCGGAGACGCAATCAATGAGCATCTGCTCATGATTGCCGCGCACGGCATGGAACCACGGTTTCCCAAGCCAATTCAGTACATCCAAGGAGTCAGGGCCTCGGTCGATGAGGTCGCCCACAGAAAAGATGCGGTCTGCTTCGGTATTGAAATTTACTTTGCCCAAGGCTTTTTTCAGAAGCTTGAAATGTCCGTGAATGTCGCCCACTACAAAGTCACGACCTTTTTCGTTGGGTGGGAAGGATTTTGTCGTGAGCATTTTTAGTGCTTTAGCAGATGTTAGTTGCTGACAACTGTAGCACTTTGACGGAATGCAGCGTAAGGCGCTGAGCAGGGTGATGTCGAGGCGATCAAAGTTGAATCGTTTGCCCGATACATTTCTCGAAGACCTGCTCCATAGGCTCCATAACGCCGTTATAGGCCGCAATATTGGCGTAGATCCACTCGTCCTTCTCAATCCCCCACCAACTGATTTCAAACCCGGCGTTCATGATCAGGTGTTCAAACAGAATGCGCTGGGCACGGCCATTGCCTTCGCGGAAGGGGTGTACGACGTTGATGTCGGAATAGGTTTCTGCAACGGCGACGATCAGGTCTGCTCTGTCGAGCCCTTCGAGCCAGTTGGCCGCCGCCATGTTCATGAAGATTTTGTTGGCTTCCGCCTCCATGTACTGGGGTTGGCAAAAGCGGGTCGCTTGCTTGGACATGCCGACGGTGCGCAACTCGCCGGCCCATTCGAACAGGTCTGAAAAGAGGATTCGATGAATGTTTTGAAGGTAGGCCAGGCTGTAGGGAGGAGGGCTGAATTCGACGTTGTCCGCTGCGATGGCCGAGAGCTGTTGTTCGGCTTCGCTTAGGGTCGGTTCGTCACGGATATCGAGTTTGTTGCGAAGGACCGTGGAGCCGGGATAGCAATAAGCGTCCTCGCCGACTCCATATTTGTCAGCCATCAGGTTCTGGTCTGGGTGAAGGCCTTCAAGACCTCTTCGCGCGTTGGCATTTTGCGTTCGCCGTCCGCGAAGGTCGTTTTGAAGCCCTCCAGGCGCAGGCTAGCCGCGTAGTTGGATCTACGCGTTCTGGCGGCATAGGCCTTTTTGGTTTCAAGGCTGACATTGCCCATGGGCTGGACCTCAATCGCGTTGGTTGGCCGATTATAGCCCATCCCACTGGCATGGCCTACGTCACGGCCAGGGCGGCTCATGGCAGGTATTGAATTGACCAATGGCGCTTGCATTGCAGTGCATGTCAAAATACTGTGTTTATATCCAGTATACGAGTTCACTTCATGCAGCTTATCGCCAAGCTCGGCATTCTTGCCGATGCTGCCAAGTACGATGCTTCCTGCGCCAGCAGCGGTGCCCCCAAGCGTAGCTCCCGTGGTCGTGAGGGGCTGGGGGCCACCGATGGCATGGGCATTTGCCATAGCTATACGCCGGATGGACGCTGCGTTTCGTTGCTGAAGGTGTTGCTGACCAATTTTTGCCTGTACGACTGCCAGTATTGCGTCAACCGTCGTTCCAGCAACGTGCCGAGGGCGCGCTTCACGCCGGAGGAGGTGGTGCGGTTGACCCTGGATTTTTATCGCCGCAACTGCATCAGTGGGTTGTTTTTGAGTTCGGGCATCATTCGCTCGGCCGATTACACCATGGAGCAGTTGATTCGAGTGGCGCGGTTGTTGCGGGAGGAGCACCAGTTTCGTGGCTATATTCACCTCAAGACCATTCCCGATGCCGATCCGCTGTTGATCGAGGAAGCGGGGCGGTTGGCTGATCGCTTGAGTGTGAATATCGAGCTGTCCTCGGATATCAGCCTCAAGCGTCTGGCACCGGAAAAGCAGTTGACGACCATCCGCCAAGCCATGGACACCATCCACCAGGGGCAACAGGCGGTGGCCGGCGAGCCGCGGGCGCCTCGCTTCGCCCCGGCCGGGCAGAGCACGCAGGTGATTGTGGGGGCGGATGCCACTGATGATCACGCCATCCTGAGCAACGCCGAGTCGCTCTATCAGGGGTATGGTTTGCGACGGGTTTACTATTCAGCGTTCAGCCCGATTCCCGACAGCCCCGCCAGCGTGCCTCTGGCGGCGCCGCCGTTGCTGCGCGAGCACCGGCTGTATCAGGCCGATTTTCTCATGCGCGGTTATGGCTACAAGGCAGGCGAGCTTTTGAGCGAAACCCACAACCTGGACTTGGACATCGACCCCAAGCTGGCGTGGGCGCTGGCCAATCGCGAGGTGTTCCCGCTGGATATCAATCGCGCCGAACCCGCATTGTTGGCGCGTATTCCGGGGATTGGCCTGCGTAGCGTGCAACGCCTGGTTGCACTGCGCCGGGAGCGGCGGGTGCGTTATGACCACCTGGTGCAGTTGCGGTGCGTGTTGGAGAAGGCGCGACCGTTCATTGTCACCAGCGACTACCGGCCTGCTGACGCCCAGGTGCGCAGCGGTCTGCTGCGGGCGCGGTTGCGTGACCCCCAGCGGCCGGTGCAGATGGGGCTTTGGTCGTGATTGCCCTGGATTGCGAGGATGATTTCTCTACGTGGCGGGACCAGGCTCGAACGCTGCTCGGCCATGGTATCGACCCGAGCGATGTCACATGGGCTCAAGGCCCGATGGCCGATCTTTTGGCCATGCCGGCGCCGCTGCCCCAAGGGCCGGGCCCGTTCCGCACACGGGTTCCCGCAGCCTTGCTGACCCAACTCGAACAGGCTGGTCGCTACCAGGGCGAACAACGTTGGAATCTGCTGTATGAGGTGCTTTGGCGGGTTGCCCACGGCGACCGCACGGCCATGCTCGCGGGTGACCGCCTGGGCAGTGAGTTGCAGCGGCGGATCAAGCAGGTCCAGCGCGAGGCTCATCATCTGCATGCCTTCGTCCGCTTCATCCCCCTACCGCAGCCGTTGGCCGAGCAACTGCAGCTGGATCTGGTCGCCTTTCACCAGCCGGCCCATGACATCCTCGAAAGCGCCAGTGGCCATTTTGCCGAGCGGTTAGGGCAACAGCGCTGGCTGATCGCAACGCCTCGCGACGGTATCCGTTTCGATGGGCAGTCGTTGGATTACCAGCGACGGTGCCCCGAGCAGTGGCAGCATTGGGCGCGGCACGCTGAAGATCCCGGGGCTGAGCTGTGGCGGACCTATTACAGGCACATCTTCAACCCGGCACGGCTCAATCCCCAGGCGTTGCGTCAGCATATGCCGGGGCGATTCTGGCAGCACTTGCCGGAAGGCGAGTTGATTCCGCGCCTGGTGGGTTTGGCGCGGCGAGGGAAGCAGCGGGATGGGCAGGCGTTGGAGGTGGGGGAGAAAATGGGCAAGCGGATTATTGTGGGTGTGGGTGAAGGCACTGGGTTAAGACAGTGCCTTGCTCCTGAGTAAATCGATCCTCTCAGTTCATACCGATGCTTTGGCTTTACCGGGCCTGGATGCGTCCACCATCTTGTGCAGCTCCTCAGTCATGGCGGCTAGGCGCTTTTCCAGATCCTTCACGTCGGACCGGGTAATACCGTTTGCATAGGGTTTAACTGTTCGGGTTCGCTTTTGGGCTGCCGGTGACAGATTGTGGGCAGTTTCAGATATCAAAGCCTGACGCAGTAGATTGTTGATGAGTGTCTGATATCCAGTACCAGCACTTTCGGCGCGTTCGCGAGCGGCCTCGATCACGTCCTCATCAAGCATGATGGTTATGCGGGTTTTGCCTTTGCTGCTTGCAACCGCCCCACGCTTGGCTGTGCTGAAATCGTATTCTTCTTTCATGGGTTCAACCTCCCAGGTACTGACGTAGTTCTTTTTTGGAGGCTAGTCGTGCGCTGATAAGACGAACGAAATCTGGCTCACGGTAGGTGTATGCAACGACGAGTACACGACCGCAGGCGTCTTGCCCCATGATAATCCACCGCTTTTCATCATGATCATTATCCTCACGCTCAAGAGCCATTTCGTCATAAAACACAGCTTCGGCATCGGCCAGGCTCACCTTGTGTTTCTTCTTGTTAGCGACGTTTTTTGCTGGATCATACTGAGTTCTGAATGTTGTCATTATGCATATTCTATATGTATAAAAAAGACCCTGTGTCAGCCCTTTCGTTTGACTTGCAGCCAGGACGGGTGCGCTCAACCATACGATGAAACCTCAGCCCTTGCTTATGGCCAATCCAAGGTGGCTTTCGTCTAGCGTCACCACGAATATCTCCTGCCAAGTATCCGAATCTCGATCCCGGATTCGCTCCCTTTGCCAGCGGCATCCCAATCCGCCACTGACCTCCCATTCCCGCAGGAGTAACCGCCATGTCCCGCTACATGCCCATCACCGGTATCGAAAACAATTTCCACGCGCTCCTGATCGACGCCGCTTACCGCATCGCCGCTGTCACCCAGTTGCTGGAAAACCTCGCCATGCGTTCCGACATCAGTACGGACGCGGTGGTACTCCAGGATTTTGCCCAAGTGCTGGCGATCCCCCTGCGCGATGGGTGTGATTTGCTGGATGTGATCGGGCGGCGATTGCAGGCGCAGGTGTTGGCGTCGTAATGGAAGTGGGCGACCTCATGAGGTCGCCTGCACTGCCTGGCTCACGGTCCTGTACGGTCCGAGTTGAGGCGAATCATGCACGCCAGGAAGGGCGACCGTTGGGCGCCTGGAGTTGGTGGCATATTAATGGCTTGTTATGCTCTGGGTTTGTTATCCATCACGTTGGTTCATTGTGACGACCGAGCGAATTTCCCAATTAGAGCAAGCCCTTATGGCCGTGATCGCCGCAGCCGGGAAGATGGGCATCAGCAACGATGAATTGTGCGCACAGGCGGTGGGCGGGCTGATATCCGATCCGTACTGGAGCTGGGCGGATGTTCGATATGCGCAAGGCGCGGCTGACGAAATCGACAATGCCTTGAATAGACTTGTGGGAAGGCCGGCCCAAGAACTGACGCTGCCAGTGCCCGGAAGCGATCCAGCACTCGAATCAGCGCCGCAGATCTAGCGTGTTCTCCAATGGAAATGGGCGATCAAGGGTCGCCCATTTACGTTACAGGCCAAGGCCTTCTTCTACCAGCGAGAGCAAGGCGTCCTCGTCCAGAATGGCAGGTTCAGGGCGCTGTTGCCCTGTCGAGCGCAGGGCCTGGATATGCCAGAGCGATTCACCATGCTCACCGAGTGTGCGCACGATGCAGTGTTCCTGGCCCTTCATATGGACCTCAATGCAGCCCTCTCCCTTGGCCGAGAAGCGCGCGATCGGGTCGAATAAAAGGCGGCGATGATTGCCTTCGATCATCAGTTGGTCGATGGCGTAGTTGTACGTCGAACCGCTGGAATGACTTTCAAAGACGTGGGTGGGGTTGCGCCGGATGTCCAGGCCCGCCTCGCACACGGGCGCCAGCCAGGTTCCGATCTGGCGATACAGCTCGTAGACCTGGGCCGGCCAGTGCTCGATCGCCAGGTCGGCGCAGTTGTCGGTATCGGCGCGGGTCTGCTGGGTTTTCCTCAGTTTGGCCGCTAGCTCGTCTGCCTTGCTCATGTCGATTCCCTGTCGTGATGATAGGTTGAGCTTAGCTGATGGGCAGGGGTGTCCATTTGCGCTGGGTCATGGGAGCAAGCGCCTTCGCCACATGGAAGCATTGCCTGAGCGTTCTGTTCATTTCGGCAATGCTTAAACGGCTAAGGCGCTGATCACGTGTTTCGGATCATTATGAATCGCCCGCAGCAGCGCTTTGGCGGGGCCGGTAGGCTCGCGTCGTCCTTGCTCCCAGTTGCGAAGCGTGCCCAGTTGGACATCGATCAGTGCTGCGAATTTGGCTTGGGTCAGGCCGGTAGCCTTGCGTATCGCCTTAACTTGCAACGCATCGACGATGAATTCCCGTGACGGCTGGCGTTCGCCTCGGACGATTTCATCCATCTGTTGTACGCTTTCCATCAGCTCATCGAAAAATTTGCTCATGGTTATCTCCAGTGCTCGACAATCAATTTCAACGCTTTTCGTTGATCGACAGTCAAGTCTTGCTGTTCATTTTTCGGATATATCATCAGTAACGCGATCCGCGAAGCATGGACGAAGTGGTAGTAGATCACCCTGGCTCCCCCCCGTTTGCCATGGCCTTTGGCTGCGATACGAATCTTTCGGATCCCCCGGTGGCTTCCATAACCTCACCAGCGGAAGGGTTGCAGACCAGTATTTTCTGTAGGACAGCGAAATCATCGTCATCCATCAGTTCTTTGACCTGACGGGTAAAAATTGGAGTTTCAATAAAAATCATTGCTAATGTACGCCAGTGGCTTACTTTCGAGCAATCCTATTGAACCCCGCTCTCCGATGCACCCCGTGGGTTGTAACCAAATTCGGGGTGCCCGATGATCAAGGCAAGACATAGACGAGCACCCACCATGCACATGACAGCTCTAAGCAATAACGACCTGGGACCCTTGCGCGATGCGCTCACCCAGGCCGGGCTACCCGTGGACGACCTGTCATATTCCGGTCGACAGTTCTTCAGCTTCAACCACCAGGGTGTCGACGTGGGATTTGTGGGCATCGAGGGGGAGGGGGCCGAGCGGTTGCTGCGCTCGTTGGTTGTCCTTGAGGGACAGCGGGGACGGGGGGCTGGGGTGGCGGTACTGGCCGCTGTCGAAGCGTTTGCGAGACGCGAGGGGGTGGAGCGGCTCCACCTGTTGACCGACAGCGCCACCGCGTTTTTTACCGGCCAGGGCTATCTGCCGGAGGATCGCTCGCTGGCGCCCGCTTCGATCAGCGCGACGGCCCAGTTCAAGACCTTGTGCCCGGCCTCGGCGACGTACCTGATCAAGCGCCTCGTCTAGCGCAGCAAATGCACCGCCAGCCCGGCCAGCCCGCACGCCAGTAACACCTGGATCACCCCGCGCTTGTAGCGAAACAGCGCAACCGCCGCCGCAATCGCGATGATCGCTGACGGCCAGTCCAGGGCACCTGCAAAACCGTTGGGCCAGAGCACGTGGTAACCGAAGAAGCAGGCCAGGTTGAGGATTACCCCGACCACCGCCGCGGTAATCGCCGTCAGCGGTGCGGTGAATTTCAATGCGTTGTGGGTCGATTCCACCAGCGGGCCGCCGGCCAGGATGAACAGGAACGAGGGTAGGAACGTGAACCAGGTCACCAGCGTGGCCGCGACGGCGCCAGCGAGGAAGGCCTGTTCAGGGCCGAACACCTGCATCACGTAACCTCCGACGAAACCGACGAAGGCCACGACCATGATCAGCGGCCCGGGGGTGGTTTCGCCCAGGGCCAGGCCGTCGATCATTTGGGTCGGCGTCAGCCAGCCGAAGTGCCCGACGGCGCCCTGGTACACGTAGGGCAAGACCGCATAGGCACCGCCGAAGGTCAGCAGCGCGGCCTTGGTGAAGAACCAGGCCATTTGCGTCAATGTGCCGCCCCAGCCGAATACGGCGGTCAGCAGGCCCATGGGCACCATCCACAACAGGGCACCGACGACCACGAGGCGGGTCAACCTGGCGGCGCTGAACCGGGCGTGGTCCGGGGTCGGCGTGTCGTCGTCGATCAAGGCGGGGCCGAAGGATTTGTGTTGGGCATCGTGACCACCCAGGCTGAATTTTTCCGGTGCCCAGCGACCGCCGAAATAACCGATGGCAGCCGCTCCCAGCACGATCAAAGGGAAGGGGAGATCAAGGGCAAAGATCGCGGTGAACGATGCGGCCGCGATTGCCCACAGCCAATTGTTCTTGAGTGCGCGGGAGCCGATCCGGTGGGCGGCATGCACCACGATGGCCGTCACGGCCGGTTTGATGCCATAGAAAATACCCGCCACCACCGGCACTTCGCCAAAGGCGATGTACAGCCACGACAACGCGATGAGAATGAACAGCGAAGGCAATACGAATAATGCGCCGGCGATCACTCCACCCCAGCTTCGGTGCATCAACCAGCCCAGGTACGTCGCCAATTGTTGGGCCTCAGGTCCCGGCAACAACATGCAGTAATTGAGGGCGTGCAGGAAGCGCCGCTCGGAAATCCAGCGCCGCCGCTCCACCAATTCCTGATGCATGATCGAGATCTGCCCCGCTGGGCCGCCGAAACTGATGAAACCCAGTTTGAGCCAGAACCAGAACGCCTCGCGCAGACTGACGGCGCCGGGGCGGGTCAGGGCCTGTTCATCATCGCTTCGGGTCGGTTGGCTCATGGTCGACGGGGCACCTGGAAGTCAAAGGCGACCATACGTTATGGGGCGTCACGCAATTTAGATAGCCCCAGGAAGGTTTGCTTGTAAAAAAACAGTCTTTCAACGCTGTCGAACGTGCGGGTGTGCATGCCCTCGCCACGGAGATTTATTCGTTCTGAAGCGGACATTCTTACTGGCTCAGGGGCGGGGTTTTGGATCCACTCCAGCCACCCATCGGCTCCGCTGCACGGGCAAATTGCCGCCTCACAAGCGGTAAGCTAAGCTCACGAATATTGGGGGTTATGCGCGAATTCGCACATGCTTTGCCCTCTTCAGGAATTCGCTTGCCAATCTCCATCTACGATCCTTTTCATATCCCTGCCGGTGCCCTGAAACGCCTGCCGCTGCTCAAGGCTGCGGTTATGTTTATCGCTGCGGTGTGCCTGTGCCTGTGTGGTTTGCTTTACCTGCAGTTGGAGCAATCGCGCAGCCACGACGTGGCGTCGGCCCGCATCGCCTCGGCCACCCTTACCCGGGCCATGGCCCAGCAGGCCCAAGACACCTTCATCCAGGCCGATCTGGTCCTGGCCAGTCTGGCGGATTGGATCCAGGTCGACGGTTTGGGTCCTGCGGTTCAGCCACGCTTGCAGCAAACCTTTGCCCGCCGCGTGCAATCGCTTGAACAGCTGCATGGCCTGTTCCTGTTCGACAAGCACGGCCACTGGATCACTACCTCCTTCGACGACCTGCACAGGGGCGCAGGAGTGGCGGATCGAGACTATTTCGTTTTCCACCAGCAGAACGCCTCCCTGATCGCCCATATCGGTCCGGCGATCCGCAGTCGGCAAAACGGTGAGTGGATCATCCCGGTTTCCCGGCGTTTGAATGACCGAGACGGCAACTTCCAGGGCGTGTTGCTGGCCGGCATCAAAATGTCCTACTTCGATCGGTTCTTCAAAAGCTTCAGCCTGGATGAGCAAGGCGAGATGGCCCTGGCTTTGTCTGACGGGACGCTGTTGGCCCGGCGCCCTTTCGATGAGGCGCGGATCGGCCGCCCGTTGGCCGAGGAAGAGATCTACAACCATACCGCGACCGACGGAATGTCTGGCGATGCGATCATCCGTTCGGCCATCGATGGTGTCGTCAGGCTGTATGGGCATCAACATTTACAGGCTTATCCGTTGGTGGTCACCGCCGCGGTGTCCGAAGAATCGATCCTGGCGGGCTGGCATGAGCGGGCGTTCCAATCCAGCCTTATCGTGGGCCTGGTGGTCCTGGGCATTTGCTTGTTCGGCTGGGTCTTCGTGCGCCAGGTACGTAACAGCGAAAAGATCGAAGCGGACTTGCGCAAGGCGCAGGAGGCGTTGGAACTGATTGCCACCCATGACAGCCTCACCGGGCTGGCGAACCGGCGTCTGTTCGAACGGGCCCTGGACATCGAGTTCGGCCGGGGCGCTCGTCAGCGCAGCCCCTTGAGCCTGATCATGCTCGACATCGATTTTTTCAAACGCTACAACGACGCCTATGGGCATGTGGCCGGGGATCACTGCCTGGCGGAAGTGGCCAAGGTGCTCAAGAGTTGCTGCCATCGCAAGGCCGATCTGGCGGTACGGTATGGCGGCGAAGAATTTGCGGTACTGCTGCCCGACACCAACCTTTCGGGGGCCATGGCGTTGGCCGAGCAGATCCGCCGCAACGTCATCGACAAGCACATCACCCATTCCGGCTCCCCGACCGGCTTCCTCACGGTGAGCCTGGGCTGCCATGCCTTTGTGCCCAGCAGCCTGGACAGCATCGAAGTCTTCATCCAGCGCGCCGATGCGGCGCTTTACCAGGCCAAGCACAGTGGCCGCAACCGGGTGGCGGTGTTATCGACAGAAAGCGGGCTCGATACGCTGGCGCGCTCGGATCGTTGAGATCGATTGGAACATCGGCCATGGGGCTGACGAAGCCTCGTTGCAACCACCGCGCCGGGTTGACGGTCACAGCCAGTAACGTGACATTTTGAGTGCTGGGTCTATGAAAAACCTGCGGATCGCGACGTTCAATATCAATGGCATCCGGGCACGGCTGCCCAACCTGCTGGAATGGCTGGAGCGGGAAAAACCCGACATTGTCTGCTTGCAGGAGCTCAAGGCAGTGGACAAGGATTTCCCGGCGGCGGAGTTGGAATCGGTGGGGTACGGGGCAATCTGGCACGGGCAGGCGTCCTGGAACGGTGTCGCGATCCTGGCCCGTGACGCGCAGCCGTTGGAGAGCCGCCGAGGCCTGCCCGGCGGGGATGACGACAGCCACAGTCGCTATCTGGAGGCGGCGGTGCACGGCGTGCTGGTGGGGTGCCTCTACCTGCCCAACGGCAATCCGCAACCAGGTCCCAAGTTCGACTACAAGTTGGCCTGGTTCGAACGGCTGATCGAATACGCCCAGGGGCTGCAGGCCAGTGACCATCCCGTGGTGCTCGCCGGTGACTACAATGTGGTGCCCACCGACATGGACATCTACAACCCGCGTTCCTGGCTCAAGGATGCGCTGTTGCAGCCCGAAAGCCGCGAGTGTTACCAGCGATTGCTGGACCAGGGCTGGACCGATTCGCTGCGTCACCTGTATCCGGACGAACGCCTCTACACCTTCTGGGATTATTTCCGTCAGCACTGGCAAAAGAACTCCGGGCTGCGCATCGATCATCTGCTGCTCAATCCGGTCGCCAGCGCTTACCTGAGCGAGGGCGGCGTGGACGCCTGGGTCCGGAACCAGCCCCACCCCAGCGACCATGCGCCTACCTGGATCCGGCTGGCTTCGCGTAAACGGCGCTGACAGGGCCGATTGTTGTCTCTATGAGAGGAATGCCTTATACCTGCGCCCATGAGCCGTGCGCTTGTTGTGAGCGCTGGCCGACCCCGGGAAAAGGACACCCTCATGAGCCATCCCCAACTGAGCGATACGACCCGTTATTTGCGGCGCCTGGGTTTCGACGCACCACCGGCGCCGACGCTCGATACCTTGCGCCAGCTGCAATGGCGCCATACCGCTGAATTCCCCTTTGAAACCCTGTCGACGTTGCTGCGTCAGCCCGTGCCCATCGACCTTGAATCGGTCGAGCGCAAGGTTTTTGAAGATGGGCGTGGTGGCTATTGCTATGAACTCAACCAGCTATTCCTGGCGCTGTTGCAGACATTGGGTTTCGATGCCCGTGGCATCACTGGGCGCGTGGTGATGAATGCGCCGGAGGACGCCTGGCCTGCCCGGACCCATCGGCTGAGCCTGGTGACGATCGACGGTGTGCGCTATATCACCGACGTCGGTTTTGGCGGCATGGTGCCCACCGCGCCGCTGCTGCTGGACAGCCGCGAGACCCAGCTCACGCCCCATGAACCGTACCGCATCGAGACCCCTGCGGACGGCTATCTGTTGCGCGCCAACGTTGCCGGCGAATGGCGGTCGATGTACCTGTTCGACCTGCAACGCCAGGAAGACATCGACTACACCGTCGGCAATTGGTACGTCTGCAGCCATCCGGAGTCGCCGTTCATGGGCCGGTTGATGGTGGCCCGCACCGGTGACAGATTGCGCAAGACCCTGAACGGCAACAGCTACGCCGTGCACCGCATAGGGCAGGAGAGCGAGCGGCGGGTGATCATCGATGCCGATGAGTTGATCGATCTGCTGGAACAAGAGTTCAGCCTGCGCGTGCCGCCACGGGAGCTGTTGCGGCCCGCGCTTGTGGGGTTGCTTCAAGGATAAAAAAAGCGGTTGGCCGCAGGTCTGTTCCAGATGTGCATGCTGTAAGTTGTATACAACTCTATGGACATTTGTCCTGAGTTTTGAATACAGTGTGCCCATAACAAAAAACAGGGAATCCCCGAACCATGAAAACGCCCCATGTTTCACTCCCACGGCCCGAGGACGAAAATCTCGGCGTCGGCGCGAATATGGCTTACGGCCTGCAACATGTGTTGACCATGTACGGTGGCATTGTCGCCGTACCGTTGATCATCGGCCAGGCGGCCGGGCTTTCGCCGGCGGACATCGGCCTGTTGATTGCTGCATCATTGTTCGCAGGGGGCTTGGCCACGTTGCTGCAAACCCTCGGCCTGCCGTTTTTCGGCTGCCAGTTGCCTTTGGTGCAGGGCGTATCGTTTTCGGGTGTCGCGACCATGGTGGCGATTGTCGGCAGCGCAGGGGAAGGGGGCTTTCAAGCCATCCTCGGCGCGGTGATCGCAGCGTCGCTGATCGGTCTGCTGATCACCCCGGTGTTTTCACGCATCACCCGGTTCTTTCCGCCACTGGTCACTGGCATTGTGATCACCACCATCGGCCTGACCCTGATGCCGGTGGCGGCGCGTTGGGCGATGGGCGGCAACAGCCACGCCGCCGATTTTGGCAGCATGGCGAACATTGGCCTGGCCGCGGTGACCTTGGTACTGGTGCTGCTGTTGAGCAAAATGGGCAGCGCGACCATCTCCCGGTTGTCGATTCTGTTGGCGATGGTCATGGGGACGGTCATCGCGGTGTTCCTCGGCATGGCGGACTTTTCATCGGTCAGCCAAGGCCCGATGTTCGGCTTCCCGACACCGTTCCATTTCGGCATGCCGACGTTTCATATCGCCGCGATCCTGTCGATGTGCATTGTGATCATGGTGACCCTGGTGGAAACCTCCGCCGACATCCTGGCGGTGGGCGAGATCATCGACACCAAAGTCGACTCCAGGCGCCTGGGTAACGGTTTGCGGGCTGACATGCTGTCGAGCATGATCGCGCCGATCTTCGGTTCCTTCACCCAGAGTGCCTTTGCCCAGAACGTCGGGCTGGTGGCCGTGACGGGAATCAAGAGTCGTTTCGTGGTGGCGACCGGTGGGGTGTTCCTGGTGGTGCTCGGCCTGTTGCCGTTCATGGGCCGGGTGATCGCCGCAGTGCCGACCTCGGTGCTGGGCGGTGCCGGTATCGTGCTGTTCGGCACGGTGGCTGCCAGCGGCATCCGCACGCTGTCGAAAGTCGATTACCGCAACAACGTCAACCTGATCATCGTCGCCACCTCCATCGGCTTCGGCATGATTCCTATTGCCGCGCCGAATTTCTACGACCATTTCCCGAGCTGGTTCGCGACCATCTTTCATTCGGGCATCAGTTCTTCGGCAATCATGGCGATCGTGCTGAACCTGGCGTTCAATCACTTCACCACGGGCAATTCCGACCAGCAGTCAGTCTTCGCCGCCGGCACCGAGCGGGTGCTGCGCTACCAGGATCTGGCGGCGCTGCGCGAAGGCGACTATTTCAGTGACGGCAAGCTGCATGATTGTGATGGCAACGAGATTCCGGTGGTGGAACCTGTCCACGAGCCAGCGGAGCATGGGCCGATCCGGTTGAAAAGCAGCGAGCACGTCTGACCAATACCGGTTTATCCAGCAGACATGAAAAAGCCTGTGATCAATGATCACAGGCTTTTTTTGTGCCGCCCGGGAGCCGCTTACCAGCGGCCGTAATGACCCCGGGGTGGACCATAGTAGTAGCCCCGTGGTGGCCCGTAATACACCGGCGCCGGGCGATAGTAGATAGGCTGTTCTACATACACCGGCTGCGGCTGGTAGTAGACCGGTGGTGGTGGCTGCACATAGACCGGCTGCGGTTGGTAGTAGACCGGTTGTTGCTGCACATACACCGGCCGATCACGGTTGATGATGGCTGAGCCAACGATGGCCGAACCGACGATGGCACCAAAAACGGCGGGCCCCTCCCAACCACCACGACCGTGGGCGGATGCCTGGCCGGTGACCGCGAGTGCCCCCATGAGCAGGGCGATGATGGGAAGTCTACGATTCATGGCTGTTCCTCGTTTCGGCCCCGGCGCCTGTGGTCTGCAACAGACCCGATGAGTGTCGCGGGGATACTTGCTATGACAGCGATTTTCTCAGGATTTGCGACGCGGTTGGGTAAATATTGTGTAAGGTCTGCAGCGCTTTTCTTTACCGCGCCGCGTCATCCAGCGGCCTGAGATCGGGCCGGGCCTGGCGGTATCATCGAATAAACCTTTGGCGACGGTGTTTCCGTCTGTCCGAAAGTGAATGCAAGGAGACACGCATGCAGATCAATCCCAACAAAGACACCCAGCTGTGCATGTCGCTCTCGGGGCGTCCCGGAAACTTCGGCCTGCGCTTTCATAATCATTTGTATGAACAATTGGGGCTGAATTTCTACTACAAGGCATTCAGCAGCCAGGACCTGCCTGGGGCGGTGGGCGGTATCCGCGCGCTGGGCATCCGCGGCTGCGGCGTGTCGATGCCGTTCAAGGAAGCCTGCATCGCCCTGGTGGACGAGTTGGATCCTTCCGCCGCCGCGATCCAGTCGATCAACACGATCGTCAACACCAACGGCCATCTGAAGGCTTACAACACGGACTACATTGCCATCGCCCAATTGCTGCAAAGCCATGCGGTGCCCCAGGATTCGACCTTTGCCCTGCGCGGCAGCGGTGGTATGGCCAAGGCTGTGGCCAGTGCCTTGCGCGATGGGGGCTACAGGAACGGGCTGATCGTTGCCCGCAATGAAGCCTCCGGGCGAGCCCTGGCCGAGTCCCTGGGGTATGAATGGCAAGCGGAACTGGGCGCCCGGCAGCCGCAGATGCTGATCAATGTCACGCCGATCGGCATGACCGGCGGCCCGGAAGCCGATCAGCTGGCGTTTGAACCCGAGACCATCGCCGCGGCCGAGACCGTGTTCGATGTGGTGGCGATCCCGTCGGAAACGCCGCTGATCGTACGCGCCCGGGCCGAGGGCAAACGGGTCATCACCGGGTTGGAAGTCATTGCGATCCAGGCCCTGGAGCAGTTCGTGCTGTACACCGGTGTGCGGCCCAATCTGGAGCAATTCGAAAAAGCCGTGGCCTTCGCCCGGTCGGCGTAAGCGCTGCTATTCCAGCCGCGCCAGGCGTTCTTCCAGTGCCGCGATCCGCGCTTCGAGCTCCTCGATGCGTTCCAGCGAGACACCGCCGCCGACGCCACGCTCCACCGGGTGCTGGCGGGCGGCGAGAATCGCTTCGATGTCCGCCGGATCGCCCATGGCGTGCACATAGCGATCTTCGCGCTGGCCGGCCTGGCGTGGCACCAGCAACGCCACGCCGCGGGCGATCAGACGTTCGAGCTGATGCACCACTTGTTCGGCGTCTTCGAAGTCGTGCATCCGTCCGCTGCGGGTCAACAGCTCATTGACCGTTTGCGGGCCACGCAGGAACAGCAGGCCCATCAGGACCACTTGCGCCGGTACCAGCTCCAGGGCTTTGTCTACCCGATGCTCCCAGCGGTCGGCGCGGCTGCCCATCACCAGCTTGGTGAAACCGCGGCCTTCTAGCGCCCGCAGGCTCTGGCCGACCTGGCCCGGGTTGAGGTTCATCACCGGTTCGCGGCTGGTTTTCTGGTTGCAGGCCAATACCAGGGCGTTGAGGGTCAGCGGGTAGGTCTCGGGGTTGGTGGCCTGTTTCTCGACCAGCGCGCCGAGGATGCGGATTTCCGTGCTATTGAGCCGTGGTTCT
This sequence comes from Pseudomonas sp. NFIX10, assembly GCF_900111955.1. Classification (NCBI taxonomy): domain Bacteria; kingdom Pseudomonadati; phylum Pseudomonadota; class Gammaproteobacteria; order Pseudomonadales; family Pseudomonadaceae; genus Pseudomonas; species Pseudomonas sp. NFIX10. The sequence continues at coordinate 394,872 of NZ_FOKH01000001.1, forward strand.
TCAGCCTGCTGTTGTTCTTCAATGCTCATCGCGCGTTCCCTATGCTGTGGAAGCCGCCTAGCCTAATCCTTGCGCAATAAAAGACAAGCCGTGCAACAAGGCGTGGCTATAATCGCAGCCGTTTGATTCATTCTTCCCTGTCACCTGCATGAGATTGCCATGACTATTTCCCTGTACGCCGCTTCCGTCCCGGTTTTCAAGCAGATGCTCAACGCGTTGAGCGATGTTCTGAACAAGGCCGAAGCCCACGCCACCGCGAAGAACATCGACCCGAACGCTTTCCTGCAAGCCCGCCTGTACCCGGACATGTTCCCGCTGGTGCGCCAAGTGCAGATCGCGGTGGATTTCGCCAAGGGTGTGTCCGCCCGCCTGGCCGAGGTCGAGGTGCCGAAGTATGAGGACAGCGAGACCACTTTCGCCGAGCTGCAAGCCCTGATCGCCAAGGTCTTGGCCTTTATCGACGGCATCAGCCCTGCACAGATCGATGGCAAGGAAGGCATCGAAATCGTTACCCGCCCGGGGACGCCGAAAGAGAAGCGCTTCAGCGGCCAGAATTATCTGCTGACCTACGGCCTGCCGCAGTTCTTCTTCCACGTCACCACCACTTATGCCTTGCTGCGCCACAATGGCGTGGAAGTGGGCAAGCGCGACTACATGGGCGCGTTCTAACCCCGCAGGCATGAAAAAGCCCGGGACGGTGTGGGCCGTTCCCGGGCTTTTTTGTGGCTGTCTGTTACATCCTCGGCGGGTTTGCCGCCGCTATCGCGAGCAAGCTCGCTCCTACAAAGGATTGGTGGCGTGGCGGCTATTGTGTGAGCGCCGCTGCCCCTGTCGGAGCGAGCCTGCTCGCGATGACGAGCCCATAGCCACGGCAATTGTCACGCCGTACGCGCGAGCTTCTCTTCCTCGCCCAGGCACGCCGCTGCCGTGAACAGCACATCCGTCGACGAGTTCAACGCCGTCTCCGCCGAGTCCTGCAGGACACCGATGATGAAGCCCACCGCGACCACTTGCATGGCGATTTCACTGGGAATGCCAAACAGGCTGCACGCCAGGGGAATCAGCAACAGCGAACCGCCGGCCACCCCGGATGCACCGCACGCGCAAATGGCGGCGACAACGCTCAGCAGCACGGCCGTTGGCAGATCCACCGCAATACCCAGGGTGTGAACGGCCGCCAGGGTCAGCACGGTGATGGTGATGGCGGCGCCGGCCATGTTGATGGTCGCGCCCAGGGGGATCGATACCGAATAGGTGTCTTCGTGCAGGCCCAGGCGTTTGCTCAGTTCCAGGTTCACCGGAATATTCGCCGCCGAGCTGCGCGTGAAAAACGCCGTGATGCCACTTTCGCGCAGGCATGTGAACACCAGTGGGTAAGGGTTGCGACGCAGTTTCCAGAACACGATGAGTGGGTTGACCACCAACGCCACGAACAGCATGCAACCGATCAGCACGGTGAGCAGTTGCAAGTAGCCGAGCAGGGCGCCGAAGCCGGACGTGGCCAGGGTCGAGGCCACCAGCCCGAAGATCCCCAGCGGGGCGAAGCGGATGACCAGACGCACGATCACGGTCACGCCGTTGGACAGGTCTTCGAGCACGGTCCGCGTGGTCTGGCCCGCATGGCGAATGGCAATGCCCATGCCGATGGCCCAGGCCAGGATGCCGATGAAGTTACCGTCCATCAGCGCCCGAACCGGGTTATCCACCACGCTCAGCAACAGGCTTTGCAGCACCTCGCTGATGCCACCGGGCGCTGTGACCGCGACGTCTTGGGTCGACAGCACCAGGCTGGACGGAAACAGCGTACTGGCAACCACCGCGACCACCGCTGCGGCGAAGGTGCCCAGCAGGTAGAGGAACAGGATGGGACGGATATGGGTTTCCTGGCCGTGTTTGTGGTTGGCGATCGACGCCATGACCAGCACGAATACCAGGATCGGCGCCACGGCCTTGAGCGCGGACACGAAGACCTTGCCGATGAATGCGGTGGATTTCGCCAGGTCGGGCGCCAGCCATGCCAGGACAATACCGGCGATCAGGCCAATGATGATTTGCGCCACCAGACTGGTGCGTTTGAGGCGTTGCAAAGGGGTAACGGACGAAGCTGTCATAGCGGCATCTCTGATTTTATTGTGTTCAACGGTCGACGAATCAGGGCAACAAGCGGGCAGGCCACATGAGCGGACCGAGAGAAAGTACGGCATTTGCAGGCCGCGGACTTTATCACAGCCGATGAAAAATCTGACGGACCTGTGACAGTCCGTCACCCTTATCCGGGCCATGCCGAGCGTTTGTATGAGGCGCGCATTCTGTTAGGCTTTGCCGCTCTCACTTTCTTTCCGCCAGCGGGCCTCCGGCTAACGCTGGTGTCGTCGTTTTGCTGGAGTTCTGCATGTTGTTACCCATTTTCCTGTTGTCGGCCGCCGGTTTTACCGTGCTGACCACGGAATTCGTCATCGTTGGCCTGTTACCGTCCATTGCCCGCGACCTGCACGTCACCATTCCCCAGGCGGGGCTGCTGGTGACGTTGTTCGCGTTTACGGTAGCGGCCTTCGGGCCATTCCTGACGGCCTGGTTCGCTCGCTTCGAGCGGCGCAAGCTGTTTATCAGCGTGCTGGTGATGTTCGGCCTGGCCAACCTGCTGGCCACCTTCGCCCCCAACATCTGGGTGATGGCCATTGCCCGGTTGATCCCGGCCCTGGGCCTGCCGGTGTTCTGGGCGCTGGCCAGTGAAACGGCGGTGGACATTGTCGGGCCGCAGCTGGCCGGGCGGGCCATCGCCCGGATCGGCTTCGGCATCGTCTGCGCCACGGTGTTCGGCATTCCTGTGGGCACGTTGATTGCCGATGCGTTTGGCTGGCGCAGCGCGTTTGCGATCCTGGCGGTCATTGCCTTCGCCAAGGCCTTGTTGCTGTTTATCTATTTGCCGAAAACCAATTTGCACCAGCATCAGGTGAGCTTCCGTTCCCAATTGAAGATCCTGCGCAGCCCACTGATGCAGGGGCACGTGCTGTTGTCGATCCTGGTGTTCAGCGGCATGTTCACCGCCTACACCTATCTGGCGGATATCCTCGAGCGCCTCGCCGGATTCGATGGCACCCTGGTGGGCTGGTGCCTGATGGGCTTTGGCGCAGTCGGGTTGTTGGGCAATTCCCTGGGCGGTCGTGCGGTGGACCGGCATCCGTTGATTGCGTCGATGGTGTTCTGCCTGTTCCTGATCGGCGGCATGGTGGCGTTGGTGCCGAGCATTCATTCGCCCCTCGCGCTGGCGGCGGCGATGGGCATCTGGGGCGTGACCCAGGCCGCGTTGTTCCTGGTCAGCCATGTGCGGCTGATGAAGGCGGCCCCGCAGGCCCCGGCGTTTGCCGCCTCGTTGAACATTGCCGGGGCCAACCTGGGGATTGGCCTGGGGGCGATGGTCGGTGGCCGAGTCATCGATAACCTGGGCCTGGGCAGTGTCGGCTTCGCAGCAGCCGGGTTCATCTTTGTATCGATTCTGCTGGCGTTGCTGCTGATGACCGTCAAGCCCCGCGGGACTTGCATGGATGGCTAGGCACTGAACAACTCGCGACGCGCACCTTCGGCAATCGCGACGATGCCGGGGTGGCTGACCTTGCGTTCCACGGAAATGGCGTAGAAGGATTCACTCACCGCATCGGTCTGGCCGATCACTTCTACGCCGTATTGGCGCTTGACCTCTTCGGCGATCACGCTCGGGCCGATGAAAATCCCGCTGCCGGATTGACCGAAGGCCTGCATCAGTGCGCTGTCGTCGAATTCGCCGACGATGCGCGGCTGGATCTGCTGTTCGGCGAACCAGCGTTGCAAGCGGCTGCGCACCACGGTTTCCGGCCCGGGAATCAGCAGCGGAGCGTCATGCAGGCCATGGGGGAAATCCTGCCCGTAGCGTTCGGCCAGCGCGGCGGTGGCGAAAAAACTGATCCCGCATTCCCCCAGTTTCTGGCTGTAGCCCTTGATGTCCAGGTGGGTCGGCATCGGGCTGTCGGAAATCACCAGATCCAGACGCTGGATCGCCAGGTCCGCCAGTAGCCGTTCGAGCTTGTCCTCGCGGCAGGTGATGCGCAGCGGCTCGCTCAACTCCATGGTCGGCGCCAGCAGTCGATAGACGATGGATTTGGGCACCACATCCGCCACCCCGACCCGGAACAGGGTTTGCTGTTCGTTGGGCTGGGCCCGCAGCATCAGTTCCAGCTCGCCGCCCAACTGGAACATGTGTTCGGCGTAGGGGAGCGTCTGGCGGCCGGCTTCGGTCAGTTCCAACTGCCGCCCGACACGACGAAACAGTTTGATGTTGTACGTCTGCTCGAACAGGGAAATCTGGCCGCTGATGGTCTGTGGCGTCAGGTTCAACTGCTCGCACGCGCGCACGATGCTGCCGGTTTTCGCCACCACCCAGAAGTAATGCAGTTGTCGATAATTGAGCATGGGATCACATGGATTCGTAAAAACCGAAGTATAACCGCTGAAAATACGAATTTTCCTGAAGTATTCGCGTCTCTAGAATGCCTCGCCATGGGTGGGCCACTTTCCTGCTCCTTTCATTCTCCCAAGAGGCATTCATTCCATGACATACAAATCCCTGGGGCTGGCAGCCCTGTTGGTGATGTCCGTAACGACACTGGCGGGTTGTGAACAGGCTGAAAAAAGTGCCCAGCAACTGATGGGGCAGGCAGCGGAAACCGCCAAGCAGGCCATCGACGACACCCACAAGGCCGCCGAACAGGCGATCAGCGAAGCCACCGGCGGCTTGATCAGCCCGAAGAAAGAGCCGGCGGACGAAGCTGACGAAACACAAACCCCTACCAAAACCATCTAACGCGTCACATCAGTCAGGACTGACCCATGGATTATCTTTTACAGCTCGCCGCCAGCCCCACCGCGTGGATCGCCCTGGCGACTCTGGTCGTGATGGAAATCGTGCTTGGCATCGATAACCTGATCTTCATTTCGATTCTGACCAACAAGCTGCCCGAACAGCATCGTGCCAAGGCGCGGCGGATCGGTATCGGCATGGCACTGATCCTGCGCCTGGGCTTGTTGAGCACCATTGCCTTCATTGTGCAGTTGACCGAACCGGTCATCGAAATCCTGGGCCAGGCGTTTTCCTGGAAAGACATGATCCTGATCGCCGGTGGCCTGTTCCTGCTGTGGAAAGCGACCACTGAAATCCACCACAGCATGGACCCAGCGCCAAATGATCCCAAATCGGAGACGTCCGGCGTGACCCTGGGCTTTGCCGCGGCCATCGGTCAGATCCTGATGTTGGACCTGGTGTTCTCCATCGACAGCATCATCACCGCCGTGGGCATGACCGAGCATCTGCCGATCATGATCATCGCCGTCGTCGTATCGGTGCTGGTGATGCTGTTGGCAGCTGAGCCGCTCGCCAAGTTCATCAATGACAACCCGACCGTGGTCATGCTGGCCCTGGGCTTCCTGATCATGATCGGCATGACGCTGATCGCCGAAGGCTTCGGTGCCCATGTGCCGAAAGGCTATATCTATGCGGCTATGGCGTTCTCGGCGGCGATCGAGGTGTTGAACATGTTGTCCCGTCGGGCCAGAGAAAAGGCGCTGGCCAACAACGCCTGATTCCAGGCAGACAGAAGCCACCCGGGGCCAGGCCCGGGTGGCTTTTTTTATTTGAACGCTATGGGTTTGAACGTGAAAGGTCAGTGTGCGGCGGCGTGGCGCCGGGCAGGTTTGGCGGCTTTTTCCGATGGCGCAGGTGGCGCATGATGATGGCGCCGAGCGATTCGAAGCACTCCCCACAGCATGGCCGTGGCTACGCTCAGCCAGCCGAATATCAGCATCAGGATTGTCGTCGTCAGGCTCATTTGTGCCTCCTTCTATCCCCGGTTCGGGATATCGCACCCAGTACAATGGACAGTCTAGTCGCTCAAGTGTTGCAGCTAATCGATGCACGGCGCTGGGGCTCGGATCGGTTCGTTCTATTGCCGCCGTAAAACGATGCTTATGGCTATACCCAGGGCTGTGCGCACCTTATGATCGTCGACCCAAGCCCGGCCCGGATGCCGGGTGCCTGAACAAGAGAGTCGTCATGTTGCCGGTCATTCCATCGTTTCGATCACTGGTACTGGCGGTGTCCTGCCTCGTCGCCCTGGCGGGTTGCGCGGGCAGTGTATCGCCGCAGATCCAGCGCCTGCCCGAGCGGGTGGAGCTCAACAGCGTGCCGTTCTACCGTGGTGAAATGTACCAGGGGGCTCCGCAGTCCCTGGCCGCCTTGCTGACGTTGCAAGGCACTGTCATCACCCCGGGGCTGCTGGAAAAGCCATTGCACCTGCCCGGTGGCGAAGCCGATTTGCAGCAGAACATGCCCACCCTGGCGCGGGAGTACGGGTTGCTGGTGTATCCCCTGGACGCCAAGCTGCCTGCGCTGTTGGAGCAGGTCGCGGCGGGCTATCCGGTGCTGGTGCGCTATATCGACGGTTCGGCGTTCTGGGCCGCGCCTCGGTATGGGATTCTCGCCGGCTACAACCGCCAGAAGCAGACGGTGTTGCTGCGTGCAGGCATGAACCGGCGGCAGTTGATGAGCTTCAGTGCCTTCGAGTCGGCCTTCCAGAGCGCGGGCGGCTGGGCGATGCTGGTCCAGCGACCCACGCAGCTTCCCGCCAATGTCGACGCGCAGCGTTGGCTGAAAGCGGCGGCTGATCTGGGTGGGGCAGGGCAGGAGCAAGCCGCGGCGCGGGCCACCAAGGCCCTGGGCGCTGCGCATTGATCGATCGCCCCGTTCGTCACTTGTCGGGCACGACCCCGCGGGCTTTAGGCTCTTATCGTCAGGGTTGGGGATTTTTCCGACCGTGATTGGAGGAGGCACGAATGGCACAGTCGAAAACACCTACGGGGCCACATTCATCAGAGCATTCCAGCGGTGATGACCTGGGATTCGATCCGGACTCGCCGGACCTTGAGGATCCTCAGGTCGACCCGGTAGGGCCGGCCAAGGCGCCCCTGGACAAGGAGGATGAGCGCAAGCCCAAGCCCTATGATCCGCTGGGTGACTTGAAGCCATAAATAACCTGTGGGAGCAAAGCTTGCTCGCGATGGTGGCAGACCAGTCAGCGGCATTGTCGACTGGCTTATCCCTATCGCGAGCAGGCTTTGCTCCCACAGTTTTGTGCCGTTGGGTTATTTGGAGGCTTCTACCACGCCACTCTGGCGGCTCTTGAGATTCTTGGCGGCCTTGTATTGCAGGGCCACCGCGGGCACGGCGGCGCTTTTTCCGGTTTCCACCCAGCTACGAATCCGGCTGGCGTCGGCGAAGTGCGTGTACTTGCCAAAGGCGTCGAGGATCACCAGCGCCATCGGGCGATTGCCCATTTTCGTCACCAGCACCAGGCAGTGGCCGGCCTGGTTGGTGAAGCCGGTCTTGGTCAACTGGATATCCCAGTTGGCCTTGTGGATCAGGTGGTCGGTGTTGCGGAATCCCAGGCTGTACACAGGCTTGCGGAAGGTAACGGTCTTTTCCTTGGTCGTGCTCAGTTCGCTCAGCAACGGGTACTTGCGGGCGGCGATCAACAGCTTGGTCAGGTCCCGGGCGGTGGAGACGTTGTTGATCGACAGGCCCGTGGGTTCGACGTAATGAGTACTGGTCATGCCCAGCGCCTTGGCCTTGGCGTTCATGGCCGCAATGAATGCCGCATAGCCGCCCGGATAGTGGTGGGCAAGGCTGGCGGCGGCGCGGTTTTCCGAAGACATCAGGGCGATCAGCAGTACGTCCCGGCGCGACAGTTCGCTGTTGAGCTTGACCCGGGAAAACACGCCCTTCATCTCCGGAGTGTTGGCGATGGTGATGGAAATGTATTCATCCAGGTTCTGTTTGGCATCCAGCACAATCAGGCCGGTCATCAACTTGGTCACCGAAGCGATGGGCACCACCACGTCCGGGTTGCTCGAATAAACGACTTTATCCGTCTGCAGGTCCAACAGCATCGCGCTGCCCGAGGCGACTTGCAGCTTGGCCGCATCCCGAGGGGCCGCGATGGTTTCCTGTGCAACGGCATTTTGCGTGATGAAGGGGCCTGTGAAAGCGATGAACAGGCTGATGATCGAAAGACGGATTTTCACGCGAGTAGACTCGATGGAGTTGAAGGTGCCGTTGAGCAACGACTTTTAAAGAAAACGTCGCATTTTAGGAGTATGGGCGATAGCAACGCTACATGCCTGTATCGCCAAGGCTTGTGAATAAATAAAGTTTAATGAAGGGCGATTCTGGCGAATCGAATCTGAAAATTTTGTAGTTTGCGCGACCGACATGCCTGGCGGCCAAGTCCGGGCCCGGAAACGCCTGTGGGAGTGAGCTTGCTCGCGATGGCAGTGTGTCAGTCAACTTGGATGTTGGCCGGTGCACCGCTATCGCGAGCAAGCTCGCTCCCACAGGGTCTTTGTTGGCGCGTCGATCAGCTATGCAGCGTCTCGGCCGCGTACAACGTGTTTTCCAGCAGGCAGGCGCGGGTCATCGGGCCTACGCCGCCGGGTACCGGGGTGATCCAGCCAGCACGGGGCAGGGCGGTCTCGTAGACCACGTCGCCCACCAGCTTGCCGTCTTCCTGGCGATTGATGCCCACGTCGATGACGATGGCACCTTCCTTGATCCACTCGCCCCTCACCAGCCCGGGTTTGCCGGCGGCCACTACCACCAGGTCGGCACGGCCGACATGACCGGCCAGGTCCTTGGTGAAGCGATGGGTCACGGTCACGGTGCAGCCGGCCAGCAGCAACTCCATGGCCATCGGACGGCCGACGATGTTGGACGCCCCCACCACCACGGCATCGAGGCCATACAGGTCCACGCCAGTGCTTTCCAGCAAGGTCATGATGCCTTTGGGGGTGCAGGGACGTAGCAGTGGGATGCGCTGGGCCAGGCGGCCGACATTATAAGGATGGAAACCGTCGACATCTTTGTCCGGGCGGATACGCTCCAGCAGTTTGGAGGCGTCGAGGTGTTCAGGCAGCGGCAACTGGAGCAGAACACCGTCGATGTTCGGGTCGTCGTTCAGGCGGTCGATCAGATCGGCCAACGCTTGCTGGGTGGTTTCGGAAGGCAGGTCGTAGGCCTGGGAAAGGAAGCCGACCTCTTCACAGTCTTTACGCTTGTGCGAGACATAAACCTGAGAGGCAGGATCGCTGCCGACCAGGATCACCGCAAGGCCGGGCGTGCGCAGACCTTGCTGGCGGCGCTCGGTGACTCGTTGGGCGATCTGCTGGCGCAGGCTGGCGGCGATCGATTTGCCGTCGATAAGTTGTGCAGTCATTGCGCGTGGTTAACCATCGAGAGGGGAAAAAAAGAGAACGCATTCTCGCATGCCGGGGCGTGAGGGCAAAGGCGCTTGGTCTGCAAATTCCCCTAACCCCTTTAATTAAATGAATTTTTTTTAAAAAAGAGTTGACGACCTATCAGGCCGTCTATAACATTCGTCGCACTTGTCGGGCACAGCCTAGCACTGGTTAAGAAGGTGGAGCGGAGTTGGTTGTTTCAACTCGGCAAAACTGAAAGCACTTAGTTTGTAATCGTCCAAGAATACAGATTAAAAAGGCGCCCGTAGCTCAGCTGGATAGAGCATCCGCCTTCTAAGCGGATGGTCGCAGGTTCGAGTCCTGCCGGGTGCGCCAATTAGGCAGCTTTGGCACAAGTAAGGCAACAAGGCAATATGGTGGGCGTAGCTCAGTTGGTAGAGCACGGGATTGTGACTCCCGTTGTCGTGGGTTCGATCCCCATCGTCCACCCCATATTCTAGAAAGGCGCCAGATCTAACAATCTGGCGCCTTTGCTTTAAAAGCTTGATACGCGGATGTGGTGGAATTGGTAGACACACTGGATTTAGGTTCCAGCGCCGCAAGGTGTGAGAGTTCGAGTCTCTCCGTCCGCACCATACAAGTGGCTATTTAAATAGCAGAAAACGGCGCAGTACCTGAAAGGGGCTGCGCCGTTTTTGTTTTGGTTGTCCCGTCCTGAATAAGGTTTACACCTTCTGATCCGTTTTCAGGAGGGCGTAATGAAATCAGCAAAAAGGCGTAGTCAGCGCGACTACACGCTGACCTTTAAATTATCGGTTGTTGATCAGGTCGAAAAAGGCGAGCTGAGTTATAAAGAGGCTCAGGAGCGCTACGGGATTCAAGGCAAAACGACCGTTCTGACGTGGTTACGCAAGCACGGTCGACAGGATTGGAGCCCAGGCACATACATTGGCTCGCCGAGGATGGGGTCTATGCCCGACAAAAACCGACCATTAACGCCAGAGCAACGTATCAAAGAGCTTGAAGAGCAGTTA